>JALSKA010000131.1 GCA_026989095.1 Ardenticatenaceae bacterium | reverse complement strand
ACAGGGACATGAGCTCCTCATCGTGGCCCAAGGGCCAGAGGCGGAAGAGGCCCTGGCCGCCCTGGTTCGCCTCGTCGAACAGGAGCTGGTGGAACCGCAGGAGGTGACCGCTCCCGACACGCCTTCGTCGGCGCCGGAGAGCGGCCCCGCCCCACAGGAGGAGGCCGCGCCCTTCCTGGCCGGCCACCTCAAGGGCGTGCCCGCCTCGCCGGGCGTGGCCGTGGGGCCAGCCTTCTTCTACCACCCGGCCGTGCCCCGCGTAACCCGCCGCCGTGCGGACAACCTCCAGGAAGAGTGGGACCGCCTTCAACAGGCCATTGCCACGGCCCGTGAGGAGATCGAAGAACTGAAGAGCAGGGCCGACTGCCAGGTGGGCTCGGAAGAAGCGGCCATCTTCGACGCCCACCTCCTCATGTTGGACGACCCGGCTCTCCTGGAGGCAGCCCGTGAGCGCCTGTTTGCGGAACGCCTCTCCGCCGAGGCGGCCTGGCAGGAGGCCGTCGAGCAGGTGGTCGACCAGTACCGCCGCCTGGAGGACCCCTACCTGCGGGCCCGCGCGGCCGACATGGCCGACGTGGGCCAGCGCGTGTTACGCCTGCTCACCGGCGTCACGGCCCACCCGGTGCAGCCCGAACGGCCCTGTGTGCTCATTGCCGCTGACTTGACACCTTCTGACACCGCCCAACTCGATCCCGAACAGGTGCTGGGCATTTGCACCGCCGTGGGCGGGCCCACTTCCCACAGTGCCATCCTGGCCCGTGCGTTGGGCATCCCGGCCGTGGTGGGCGTGGGGCCGGCCATTCTCCGCGTGCCCGAGGGCCAGGAGATCGCCCTCGACGGCCGCACAGGTGACGTGTGGGTGGCCCCTGACGAGGCCCGCCGCAAAGCCCTCATGCGCTCGCGGAACCGGTGGGAGGCCGGCCGGGCGGCCTCCCGCGCCGAGGCCCACGAGGCGGCCGTCACGCCGGATGGCCACCGCATCACCGTGGCGGCCAACATCCGTGGCCCTGCCGACGCCCGCTTGGCCGTGGAACACGGCGCCGAGGGGGTTGGCCTGCTCCGCACGGAGTTCCTCTTCTCCGAGCGGCTGGCGCCCCCCGATGAGGACGAACAGGTGGCGGTCTACCGGGCCATTGCCGAGGCCTTGGGCTCCCGTCCCCTCGTCATTCGGACCCTCGACGTGGGCGGCGACAAGCCCCTCCCATACGTCTCCCTCGAACCGGAGGCCAACCCGTTCCTGGGCGTGCGCGGCCTGCGCCTGGCCTTGGCCCACCCATCGCTGCTCAAGACCCAACTGCGGGCCGTCCTGCGCGCCGGGCTCGGCCATCACATGAAGGTGATGTTTCCCATGGTGACCGACGTGGACGAGGTGCGTCGGGCCAAGGCCCTCTGGCAGGAGGCCGTGCGCGAGCTGGAAGCAGAAGGGGTGGCCTTCGCGGCCGACTTGCCCGTGGGCATCATGGTGGAAGTGCCCGCTGCGGCCGAGCTGGCCGACGTGTTGGCCCCGGAAGTGGACTTCTTCAGCGTGGGCACGAACGACCTGAGCCAGTACGCCCTGGCGGCCGACCGCACCAACCCCCGAGTGGCCTCCCTCGCCGATGCTCTCCACCCCGCCGTGCTGCGGCTCATCCGCCGCACTGTGGAGGCGGCCCGTCGGGCCGGGATTCCCGTCAGCGTGTGTGGTGAGGTGGCCGGCGACCCCCTGGCCGTGCCCATCCTGGTGGGGCTGGGCGTGAACGAGCTGAGCGTCAACCCGCCCCTCGTCCCGGACGTGAAGGCGGCTGTTCGCCGGCTTGCCCTCTCGCGGGCCCGCGAGCTGGCAGCCGAGGCCCTGAACATGGGCTCCGCCCAGGAGGTTCGGGCACACGTGAGGGCCGCGTTGGCAGAGGGCTAAATGGTGTCGTCGCGCCCGCTGTGAGCTCCCCACGAGACAGAAGGCTTGGCATGAAGGGGGCGGTTTCTTCGGAACTATGTGGTGCCCGAAATTGAAAATGAGACATTTTACCTATTGTGTGGGCACTCTTTGTGGGCTATCCTTGAAGTGTGTGTTGGCACGCCATCCTCTGTGAGCCGCTAAACTGGCACCGCGTTGGGTGAACCCAAGCACCAGCGTTTTGAAGGAAGCCGGCGTGTGAAGGAAGGAAGTCTTTCGTGAAATTCTCCGCCCTTATCTCTTCCTGTTCTAGCTGGTGGATCTGTTTGTCAGAAATCGGGGTATATGAGGAATATATCTGACAATGTGGTCACACTACACGTATGCCAATACTTGTGGGAACCGGCGGGCGAAGTGCGTGGCCTCGGGTGGTCAGTCGGCCCTGGTGCCGGCTTTCTTCTTGTGTAACAGGGTCCGTTTCCGTGGAAAGGGTAGAGCGTCTTTTGGGTTCTGCCGCGAGTGCTGTTGAAGGGGGAGGGTCGTGAAAGCTGCCGACGTCAAGGAGGTTCTTGGGGATCTGAAGCAGAAGACAGGAGCCAGCGCCACTCTGATCTTGGCCGTGGACGGCCGAATCCTGGAAGAAGTGGGCGACGTGGAGGGAATCGAGAAGGCAACGTTGGCCGCCCTGCTGGGACACGGCATGGCGGCTTTTTACGAGCTGTCTCACATCTCGAAGGGAGAAAGTGGGCAGCGCGTTTTCTTCTCGTACCAGGACCTCTTCTATCAGGTCATCTGCACCAGCATCTCGTCGGACCACTTCCTGACGGCTATCTTCGACCTGCAGCTTGCTCCGGCGCCGCCCATTGGCACCATCTGGTTTTACACCAAGCGGGCATGCGAGCGCCTCCTCAACCTGCTCGGACTGGAGACACCTTCTGATGAGCGCCGGCGGAAGGAGGAGCTGATGGAGCAACTTTGGGAAGAAGTGGACGACATCTTTCCAGACCGTTGAACAGGCGCTACGAGGGCAAGCTGTTGGTCACTCGGGGCGGGCTGAGTGATGCTGGTGATGTGTCGTGCAACCGGGGGAGGGACCTCGACTGAGAAAGGAAGGTGACATTGTGAGCGAACATGAACAGGCCGACACCAATCGAATGCTCTGGCAAAAGGCCGCTCAGGAGATGGGAGCCGACGTGCTGGTGGTCCTGGACGGGGCCGGCCACCTCATTGAAGCGGTGGGCGGGCGCCCCGGCTTCAGCGCCGAGACCATGAGCAGCTTGGCCGCCGCGAGCTTGGCGGCTCTCCGGGAGATTCGCCGCCTCTCCCACATAGGGGCCGGCGACGACGAGGAACTGGTGCTCCTGGAGGGCCCTCATGGACGGGTGTTCATGGGAAAGGGGAAGGGGGAGCTGCTCTTCTTGGCCGTGTTGCCGGCGGAGAGCTTCTTGGGCATGGCGCGGCTCATCTTCAAGCAGCTTCTGGAGCGGGAGTGGGAGGGCGTGGAGCGCCCCACTTCGGTCAACGATCTCCCCTTACCCTCTTTCTCCGAGGATGAACAGACCCTCTTGGATGACTTCGACGATTTAGGAGGGTTCGACTTGGATGCCATTTGGCGTGATGGGGAGTAAGTGATGCTCGTTAACGCTCAGAAGCGAGAACTGCAGATCAAGATCGTCTACTACGGCCCGGCGCTCTCGGGCAAAACGACCAACATCGAACAAGTCTTCAAGAGCATTCCGCCGGACCGCCGCAGTGACCTCACGGTCATGAAGACCAGTGGTGACCGCACGCTCTTCTTCGACTACATGCAGGTGGAGCTGGGCAAGGTGGCCGGCTTCACGCCGCGCATCAACCTCTACACTGTGCCCGGCCAAGTCATGTACGCCATGACCCGCAAGATCGTGCTGCGGGGTGCCGATGCTGTCATCTTCGTGGCCGATAGTTCGCCCTTTCGGATCCGCGAAAACCTCTACTCCTGGCGCCAGTTGTTCCAGCACTTGAGGGAGCTGAACGTTGACTTGAAGTCCTTTCCCATTGTGGTGCAGTGGAACAAGCGGGATTTGCCCAACGCGGCTCCCATTCCCCTGCTCGAGCAAGTGCTGGAAGTGCGCGGGCGCTACCCGACGTTCGAGGCCATAGCAATCCGAAACATCGGGGTGAAGGAAACCCTGCAAGCGACGTTGAAACTCCTGTTCAAAAAAGGTGCGAGGAATGAGCGTACACCACAATCCAAACCACGACCGCAGCCAGAGCCGAAGCCAACATCTTGAGGAGGTGCTCTCGCGCATCACGCGGGAACACGGATTCCTGGCCGCCGTCCTGACCAACTCCGAGGGGCTTCCCCTTTCGGCTGCGGCCAGTGAGGATCGCCTCCTTTCCGAGGTACTGGCCGCCGTGGCGCCGGTCATCGAGCGCGCGGCCTACCAGTCCAACGTCCACTCCGGGCTGGAGTCGGCGGATGAGGTGGTTATCCAAAATGTAGACCGCACTCGGATCGTGTGTCGCTTCTTCACGGTGAACGGCCAGCCGCTGATTTTGGCCTGTGTGGTGCCCAAGCAGGTGGCTTACCGGCGTGTGATGAACCGGGCCATCCGGGAGATCCGCCAGTCGTGGAACTTGGAACTGGAGCCGTGATCGTGAACGTGCAAGGACGACTCAGCCAAGTTGATGTGCCCAGCGTCGTCGAACTGGCCCGCCAGACCGGAGGAAGCGTGGCCGTGCTCCTCGTCAACGGGGACGAGCAGGGCACCATTTACGTGGACCGGGGCCAGGTGATCCACGCCGAATACGGCGACTTGGCGGGCGCTGAGGCCTTCTACCATCTCATGGCCCTGAGCGACGGCACCTTCGAGCTCCGCCCTGTGGACCACGTGCCAGGGCGCACCATAGACCAGCCGTGGAACTCCCTCCTGTTGGACGCCCTCCAATACTTGGACGAACACGGCCTGACCATCGGCGCCCCTGAGCCCGACGGCGAGGAGGCAGAGCTTTCCGCCGAAGAGCCCTCGGTTCCGCCGGAGGACCCGTTGACCGAGCTCCTCCGGGAGCTCCTGGAGGATGCGTCGGCCATTCACGGGGCGGCCATCGTGGGCACCGACGGCCTCGTGCACGCGGCCTTCACGCCCGACGGCCAGGTGGACGAGGACCTCACCGGCGCGGTGGCCGCGGCCGTCTACGCCCTGAGCGCGCGCAGTGTGGCGCAGTTGAAGCGGGGACGCCTCCACCACACACTCATCCAAGGGGATGGGGGCAACATCATCGTCATGGTCATCGACGACCGTACGCTTTTCGTGGGCTTGACGCCCGAAAACGTCAACTTGGGCATGGCCTTTGCCGAGGCCCGCCGAATGGCCAGGCGCTTGGCCGAGGTCAGCCTGTAATGGCGTGGTCGTCGTCATGGTGTCCCTGTCCTGACTTCCTCTTCTCTCGCGATGTGAGCTTGGCCTGCGCCTTGTCGAGCACGGCGTGGGTGGGCTTCATTCGTCGGTCGTCCACTCAACTCGAACAACTGAAAGGATATATGTTCTCATGCACACTGCTTCACAATTGGCCGAACAACTTCACGCCCTCAAGGAACAGAAACGCGAGGGCCAGGTCGATATGCGCGCCTACTACCAGGGGCTCCTGGAGCTCCTGGAGCGCGTGGTGCATTCTCTCACCGGCGAGGTAGACCGCCTCACTGAGGAAGAGGTGCTCCTCCAAACACCGCTTCTCCTGCTCTTCGTCGAGGAGCAGGTGGGAAAGCTGAGCGGTCGTGAAGGATGACTTTGGGGAGGGCCACGGCAGTGCTGTGGCCCGCATCGTGTCCGGCTACAGACCGCGTGTGACCGTATTGGGAATCGAACACATCATAAAGAGGGGGTAAATCATGGCACAGAAAACAGGCGAAATCCTCTCGCAGCACCTGCAGGATCTCCTCGACCAGTCGTCGGACATCGAGGGCGCAGCCGTCGTCGGCGTGGACGGCCTCGTCTACTCGGCCAACATGCCCCACCGGGACATGGACGAGGACCTCACCGGGGCCGTGGCCGCGGCCGTCTACGCCCTCAGCGTGCGCAGCGTGAACCAGCTCAAGCGGGGCAAGCTCTGGCGCACGCTCATCCAGGGCGACGACGGCAACATCATCGTCACGGTGATCAACGACCGCACGCTCTTCGTGGGCCTCACGCCCAAGGACGTCAACCTGGGCATGGCCTTCGCCGAGGCCCGCACCATTGCCAAGAAATTGGCCGACGTCCTCGCGGACTTTGCCTGATACCGGGTTTCCCGTAACAGAGAAAGGATCGCAGCATGGTTGCTCAGACTGCCGCACAACTGGCCGAACGGCTGCGCGCGCTGAAAGACCAACGCAAGAGCGGCGAGCTCGACATGCGGGCGTATTACAAGGAGCTGCTTCTGCTCACCGGCATGCTCGTCGAGTCGCTCGTTGACGAAGTGGCCGATCTGAGCGAAGAGGAACTCCTTGTCCAAGTGCCCCTGCTCCTCGTCTTCATCGAGGAACAGGTGCGCAAGTTTGGGGAACGCGAGTAGCCATCTCGCCTAAAACGAGTAGAATAAGGAGCGTTGTGGCGGGAGCGCGTCGCTGTTGAAAGCGCCTTGTCCGCTCGGGTGGGAGGAGACCTGCTGTTGGTGAGCGATGGTTCTCACCGGCAGCAGGTTTATTCGTCACAAGTCGTTCGTCTCCTTCTTTTTGCGCTGGCCGGCTCTGCGGCCTGGCCTGCACAGTCTGACGCCGCCAAGCATCGGTCACAGAAAGGGAGGAAGAGCATGGTCGAAACCGCTGCACAGCTCACCGAACGGCTGAACACCCTGAAGGAACAGCGCCGCACGGGGGAAATTACCAACCGGGTCTACTACGCCGAGTTGTTGAAGTTAACGTCGTCCTTGATGGAGTCCTTGATTGATGAAGTGGACCACATGGACGACTCCAGCATCCGCCTGCAGGTGCCCCTTATTTTGGTCTTCCTCGAGGACCAGATCGCCAAGTTCGGCGAACGCTCGTAGCGCGCTCTCCGCCGCCGTGCGGCCGCCGCCCCCGGCCTGCTCGTGTGCAGCGCTGGGGGCGGCGGCTCTGTGTTCGTGCCCACCTCCCCGCTGTGTGTACGAATTTTTAGCCCCACCCCTGCCCCGCGTTCACGCGCCGTTCACGTCAGCGCCGTACTCTTGAAGTCACAGGCGTGCCGTGTGCCGGCCGCCGGACAATGTGACCGACGCCACAACGGTTGGAGGTGGTGAGAAGGCTATGAGAAAGGGCGTGAACACGTTGGCTTGGGGTGTCGTGGCGATGCTCTTGGCCGGGGCGAGCATGATCTTCGCCCAGAGCTCCCGCGCCGAGGCCGTTCTCCCGCCGGACAGCTTCGGCCTTGTCTTCGTCAACTCGGCTGAAACCCCCCGTTCGCCGGAGCGCATTCGGCGCGGCGCGGCCACCGGCGCCCGCCTCGACCGCTTTCCCCTCTACTGGCACCTCATTGAAACCTCGCCGGGGACTTTCGAGTGGAGCCGCCAGGACATGGCCATCCGGGCCGACGAGGCCCAAGGGCTGGGCGTCCTGGCCGTGCTTCTGGGCGTGCCTTCCTTCTACTCATCCCCCGGCGTCGGCGTTGCCTCGGCTCCGCTGCCGCCTCTGGGGGGCTCGATGGTGCGCTCGGCGGCCGTCACACCCGCGACGGCGGACCGCCGCTGCGGCCCTGCCCCGCCGACGGGGCTCTTCGAGCCCATCTTCGCCGACGGCACGGACGTGCCGGCGCCCGGCAAGGCCGTCAACCCGGCCAACCCTTGGGCCCGCTTCGTGGCCTTGGCCGTCGAACGCTACCGCCCGGGCGGCGCGGCCGGCACCAACGTGCGCTTTTGGGAGGTCTGGAACGAGCCCGACCTCTGCCAGTTCTGGAACGGCAGCGTGGAGGAGTACGCCCGCCTGCTCAAGGTGGCCTACTTGGTGATCAAACAGCGCGATCCGTCGGCCACCGTGTTGTGGGGCGGCCTGGCCCACTACGAACAGCCCGAGTTCTTGCCCGCGCTGGTGAACCTGCTGGCCCAGGACCCCCTGGCGGAGGCCTACAACGGCTTCTTCGACGCGGCGGCCAGCCACCAGTACAGCGCCTCGTGGCTGGGCTACCGGTACACCAAACGGGTGCGGGATGTCCTGGCCTCCGTGGGATGGGAAGACAAGCCCATCTGGATCACGGAGAGCGGCGTGCCCGTCTGTGACGACTACCCGGGGCCGCCGTGTCCCAGCCCGTATCGGGCCACGCCCCAGGAACAGGCCGCCTACATCTGGCAGAACATCGCCTACACGCGCATGGCCGGCGGAGGCCCCATCTTTCACTTCCAGCTCCACGATGACTGTGGCAACGTCGTGGCCCCAGACTCCCCCGACGGCTTTGGCCTGCGCAAGAACGAGCCCGACAGCTTCTGTTCCCCCGCCAACGCGGAGCCCAGGCCGGCCTACACGGCTTTCCGAGTGGCCGTGCGCTACCTGGAAGGCACCGAGTTCCTCTGGGCGGACATGGCCGGCCGCGTGCGGCGGGTGGCCTTCTACGACCCGGCAGCGCGTGAGCGGCGTCTCATGGTGTGGAACACCTCCGGCCAGCCGGCCGACGTCCGCGTGCCGGCGACCGGCCCCGAGGCCCGCCTGGTGGCTCTGGACGGCTCCGAGCGCCCTGTCGCGCCGGCCGACGGCGAGTACCGGCTCTCCTTGGCGCCGGCCACGAACCAGAACTTCCCCGGCTCCTCCCTCTACACCATCGGCGGCCCCCCTGTCTTGCTCGTCGAGCAGGACACTCGGCCCCCTACGGCCACCGTGGAAGTCGATGTCGTCTCCCCGTTGGCCGTGCCGGTCGCTTGGAGCACCTTGGACTTGGGCTCCGGCGTGGTGGCCGTCGAGATATGGGTGCGGCGCGAGGGGGAGGCGTGGCAGCGCTGGCAGCGTGGCCTGCCGGCCCAGGGCCGGGCCACCTTCCAGGCCCCGGCACCCGGGCGGTACGCCTTTGGCGTGGTGGCCGAGGACCGCGCCGGCAATCGCAACGTGGCGCCCGTGGGCGTGGCCGAAACCTTGGCCACTGACGAGCCGGTCTACGTCCAGGTGAGCGGCCGCGTGGTGGACGTGCGCGGCCGCCCCGTGCCCTACGCGCGCGTGGAGGTGGGGGACGTGTTCGCCTTCGCCCGGGCCGACGGCAGCTTCGCCCTCGGCGTGCCGGCCGGCCGGTGGGACGTGCGCGTTCGCGGCCGTCTCGTCCGCCGAGGAGTGGACTTCACAGCCTCTCAGGTGCTCTCCCTCCTCTACCCGCCCCTCTCCTCGCCCGTGACCAACGGCGACTTCGAGCAGGGCCTGGCGGGCTGGGAGCTGAGCGGGAGCACGCCGGCCGCAGTGGAGCGGTGGCCGGGCGCCCAGGACGTGCGCCTCCGCCTGGCCCCCGCCTTCGTCCCCGACCCGTGTGGTTGCGTCCCCGGCGAGGACGGCAGCGTGGGCGGCAACTCAACCGTCTCCCAGCAGCTGCGCCTGCCCGAGGGCTCCCCCGTGTTGGCCCTCTGGTACGGCGTGGAGAGCGAAGAAGTGGAGCCCGGCCACGACAAATTCGAGGTGATCGTGGTGGACCAGGAGAACCGTGCTCACTACCTGTACGTCCAGGAGACAGGCTCGCCGGGCCGCCTCCTTTCCCTGGACCTCTCCGCCTTTGCGGGCCAGGAAGTGCGGTTGATCCTGAACCTCTACCAGTCCTCCCCCCAGCGTCCCACGACCGCCTGGGTGGACCTTGTCGCCGTGGGTCAGCGCGCTCCTGACTGGCCCCCGCCGGCCTCGGAGCTCTTCCTCCCGCTGGTGACCAGGTGAACGGCCACGTCCAGGGCGTGCTTTACCTGATCGCGCTCTGCCACCAGGATGACGCCGACGAAGAGGCCCACGAAGGCACTCGGCTTCACCACGAGCTGACCCCACGCCGTCGGCCACCCGGACTCGACCCAGAGCCCCGCTCCCAAGGCCACGGCTAATGCCACCAGCGGCCACTTCAGGAGGCGGCGCGCCGAACAGTCCACCGAGGCCATTAGGGGGCGGTACATGACGGCCAGGCCCAGGAGGAGCATGGCGTCGGCCACGAGCGCCACGCCGGCAATGCCGGCCACGTCGGCGGCCACCACCACGGCCGGCACGAAGAAGAGGGCCTGGACGACGGTGGCGCGGCGGGGCACGTGGGGGTGACCCGTGGCGAAGAAGAGGTTTTGGGTGAGCATGACCAGAGGGCTCAGGAGCGCGTAGATGACCAGCAGCCGAAACGTCCACAACATGGGGAGCCACTTGCTGCCGATGACGAAGCGGATGAACTCGGGCATCATGAGGGCGGTGAAGCCCGCCATTAGGAACCCGGCCCGCAGGATCAGGTAAGCCGCTTGGGTGTAGGCGCGCGAGAGACGGCGGCGGTCGTGTTGGAGCTTGGCGAAGATGGGGGTGAAGACGGTCATCAGGGGGTCGGCGAACGCGCGGCGCGTGTAGCGGGCGAAGGTGTACGCCCGGTTGTAGTATCCCAGCGCGAGGTCGCCCAAGGCCGTGCCCAGCCAGAAATCGTCGAAGGTGTCCAACACGTGACTCACGTTGCCGATCACCCACATGGGCCGGCCGTAGTGCCAGAACCACTCCACATCCTTCCGACGCCACCCCACGCCGGGCCACCACGAGCGGAAGGGCCCCCAGCTCAACGCGAAGCGCATCATGGCGCCGGCAGCCTGCTCGGCCACCAGCGCCCAAACACCCCACCCCCGCCAGGCCGCGTAGGGCCCCGCCAAGGTCATCGCCACAGCCGCACACACCTCGACTGTGGCCAGTCGGGCAAAGGCCAGCTCCCGGCGCAGGAACATCTCCTGAAACGTGCTGAGGCTGGAGAGAAAGGCCACGCCGACGAGGGCGGCCATCACGGGCGGCAGGGCGGGCACGTTGGCGTAGACCAGACCCAAAAGGGGCACCAGCAGGAGCAGACCTCCGAAGGCCGCCACGTCGAGGAACAGGCGGAGCCAGAAGTAGGTGTGCCGGAACGCCTCGTCAGGGATGGGCCTGTGGAGAAAGGCGTTGTCCAGGCCGAAGCCCCGCAGCCGCGATGCCAGGCCGATGAAGAACATGGCCAGGGCCACGACGCCGAAGTGCTCGGGGGCGAGGAGCCGTGCCAGCAGGACGGACCGCAGGAGCCCCAGGGCCAACGTGAAGAGCGAGGCCGAGACAGTGAGAGCGGAGCCGCGCACGGCGTGGCCTGTCAGGGAGAGCGGCTGTGGCGAGAACGGGGCCTTCATGGGATGCTCTGATGTGTGCGGGGAGTGGGAGGAGCGGTATGCACCGCGCGGCCTTCGTGTAGCCACATAGGTTGGCAACGGGGTGGCGAGGGGGATTCAGGGTTGGCGTGAAACGGCAAAGTGTGGTACGCTTCTCGCCGTCGGCGGGGGGAGAGAGGGGGCGTGCGTGTTTGACAACGACGGCGAGGTTTGTGCCCATGACTCGGCTGCGAAGGGGAAAGGGAAAGCTGGACGTTGATTTGGACGAGGTGAGGCACGTTGATGCCCTGCACCGTGCCGGCCACGGCCTTATCGGGGGGGATCCCTACAAGCGCCACGCCCGCAACCCCCTGGTGCCACCTGAGCCGGCCCCTTGGTTCTGCGTGGCCCAAGCGTCGCCGGCCCACTGGCGGCGCCTGCGCCGCTTCCTCCTGGAGGCACCGGTGGAAGTGGAGATCGGCGCTGGCGACGGCCGCTTCATCCTCAATTGGGCTGAACGCCACCCGAACCGTCACTTCTTGGCCTTCGAGATTCGCCCCAAACACGTCAAGCGCATCTACTCGGGCATCGTGGAGCGCGGCTTGGACAACCTCTGGGTGTGTGACGACGACGCGCGGGGCGTTCTGCTCGACATCGTGCCCCCGGGCACGGTCGAGGTGGTCCACCTGCTCATGCCCGACCCTTGGTGGAAGAAACGACAGGCCCGCCGGCGCCTCGTCAGCCCTTACATGCTCGACGTGTTGGCCACTGTTCTGAAGCCGGGGGGCATTTTCCGCTTCGAGACCGACGTCGAGGGCTACCCTGAGTTGGTGGACGCCCTGATCGCCGACCACCCGGCCTTCGCCCCCCATGACCCCGACCTGGCCGAGCGCTTCGCCGACGCGCCGCTCACCTCACGCCAGCTCTGGTGTGCAGAACACGGCGTGCCCGTACAGCGCCGGTATTACGTCCGGCGGTGAACGGGCGGGGCCAACAACGCGGCCGACAGCCTGCCCTGAGACAAGGGGGCCGAAGCGGTGCTCCACCCGTCATCGAATGGGCTCGAACTCCAGCACGCGGACGGTCACCTCGGTGTCGGGGAGGACGGTGCCGTCCTGCTCGTGGACGTTGCCCAGGCGAATGAGAACCGGAAAGGCGTATTGATCGTCGTACCGCACGGCCACGGTTCGCTGTTGGCCGGCCAATTCTCCTCCCACCATGCCGAAGAGCCCCGGCACCGTGTAGGGCTCAGCACGCTGGCCTGTCAACTCCTGGGGTGGATCCCAATCCCCGGTCTCGTCGTTCCAGTAGCGCAGCGTGACGCGCACCACGTCGCCGTTCTGCACGAGCACCTCCACCCGCCGGCGCTCGTTGTAGCGCTCCACTTCGATGATCGAGCGATATGAGGTGATGCCCAACGCCTCCCACGCCTGGCGTTGGGCGTTGTTGCGGTCGAACGAAGCCGGGGAGGTGGAGAAGCGCTCGGTGAGCCCGCACGCGCTCAGAGCCAAGGCGACCACACCCAGGACGAGGGCCAGAAGACGAGGATGAAGAGGGTATCGAACATATTGTGTGCGCATGGTTGTGCTCCCCGCGTTCAATCATGTGAGGGTTTCTGGTATGATCTATTCTGGCATCCCGGCCCGCATTTGTCAATTGGCCCTGCCGTTGAGACACGAATAATTATGAAGGGAGGATACAGATGTACGCCTTGATTACCGGCGGCGCGGGATTCATTGGATCGCACCTTGCCGAGGCGCTCTTGGCCAGGGGCGATGTGGTCTACATTATAGACGACCTCTCCACAGGCACCATCCGCAACATCGACCACCTCAAGGTGAACGATCGCTTCCACTACACCATCGACACAGTCGAGAACATTCCCGTGATGGCGGAGTTGGTGGACCGCGCCGATGTCATCTTCCACTTGGCCGCGGCCGTCGGGGTGCGGCTTGTGGTCGAAAGCCCGGTGCGCACCATCGAGACGAACCTGCGCGGCACGGAGATTGTGTTGGCCTTGGCCGCCAAGAAGAAAAAGCCCGTCTTCCTGGCCTCCACCAGCGAGGTGTACGGCAAGTCGGAGCGCATTCCCTACTCCGAGGACGATGACCTGCTCATTGGCCCGCCCCACGTGGGCCGGTGGGCGTATGCCTGTAGCAAGGCCATAGACGAGTTCCTCGCCCTGGCCTACTGGCGCGAGCGTGACTTGCCCGTGGTCATCGGGCGCTTCTTCAACACCGTGGGGCCCCGCCAGACAGGGCGGTACGGCATGGTGTTGCCCCGCTTCGTCCGCCAGGCCCTGAGCGGTCAACCCATCACCGTCTACGGCGACGGCGAACAAAGCCGCTGCTTCGGCTACGTCGAGGACGTAGTTCAAGCCGTCATCCGCCTGATGGAGACGCCAGAGGCCGTGGGACAAGTCTTCAACATTGGCAGCGACGAGGAAATCACCATCAACGAGCTGGCCCGCCGCGTCAAGGCCCTGAGCGACAGCCCATCGGAGATCGTCCACGTGCCCTACGACCAAGCCTTCGGCGAGGGATTCGAGGACATGCGCCGCCGTGTGCCCGACCTGCGGAAGATCCGTCGCACCATCGGCTACGAGCCCCGTGTGGGCATCGATGAGATCATCCGCCGGGTCATTGAACACGAGCGTTACCACGCTTCTGCGCCCACGGCTCGGTGGACGGGGGCGTGAGGCGGGGGGAAGGGATGAGGGGCGAGGGGTGAGGGGTGAGGGGTGAGAGCATCCGTCTCGAGAGGCAGGACTGGGTGCAACCCGGGCCGAGGGGCGCGCGTACAGCTCTTCGCGACGGGATGCGGGGCAACCGATGCGCCCTTCGCGCGGAGGGGAAATCGGCCGGACGGCGACGAGTGGGGGCATAGCGATGAACCGTCGCCCATCCTGTCCACGATCAGAGGGAGATGCATGGATGAACGATCCCGATATGGCGGCCCGGCAGCACCAGGAGCGCATGTGGGTCGAAGCGGCCTTGGCGGGCGACGAGCGGGCCTTCGAGCAACTGGTAGCAGCGTATGCGACGCCGGTCTACAACCTGGCCTACCGCATGTTGGGAGACCCGGCCGAGGCCGAGGACGCGGCTCAGGAGACCTTCATCCGCGTTTACCGCCGGCTCCACACGTATGATCCGTCCCGCAAGTTTTCGTCGTGGATCCTCTCCATTGCCTCCCACCACTGTATCGACCGGTTGCGGCGTCGGCGCCACCGACACGTCTCCCTCGAGGAGATGCCGCCGTGGAAGCCCCTCGTCTCCCAAGCCCCCGACCCGGAGGAACGGGCAGTGGCCAGGGATGAGAGCGCTCGCCTGCAAGCCCTGCTCGACGACCTGCCGCCGGACTACCGCTTGCCGCTGGTGTTGCACTATTGGTATGGCCTCTCGTACAACGAAATCTGTGAGGTCACGGGCCTGAGTTTGAGCGCGGTCAAGACACGCCTCCACCGTGCCCGCCTCAAGTTCGCCGACATCATGCGGGCGCGGGCCCCCGACCTTATCCCGTCGGCCGGCGAGAGGAGAAAGCGCGCTGCACGGAAGGCTCCTGCCGAGGCCAATGGGGTGGGGCGTGCAGGCACCGCCGATGCCCACCGAGCAGTCTGACCGGCGAAAGCCGGGTGAACACATTGGCAACTCAAACAGCTCACGGGAAAACGGAGGAACACGCGCCGATGACGTGTCAAGAGGCACAGGAACACATGATGGGTGCATTGGACGGTCACATGCCAGACACTGAACGACTTCGCTTTCAGGACCACTTGCAACTCTGCCGCGAGTGCGCGCAGACGTGGCTCGCCTTACAGCAGGTGGACGCCGTGCTGCGCGCTGCGCCCATGGCCACACCCCCTGCGAATTTTGCCAGGCGGGCATCACGTGCTGCCCTGGAGACCGGCCAACGTCAACACCGGATTGTTGGCCCCTTGCTGCTCGGCGTCGGCGGTCTGCTTGTGAGCCTTCTCTTCGTGTTCTCCGCACTTCTCTCAGGCGGGAGCATGGTGGCTGTCCTCACCCTGCTTCTCTTCGGCCAACTGCCCGGCATGACAGAGGCGCTGATCGAGGGAATGTGGCTGCTGCTGCGCATGGTGTGGGTCGCCGTGGACGTGTGGCGCACCGCCTTCTGGGGGCCGCTCTTCTGGCCTGTGGTCGCCCTTGTGGCCTTCAGCGCGGCCATCTGGCTGGCAATGACCTACATCACCTTGCGCCGTTCGTGGGCGGCAGCCACCGTCCGCTGAGCCGGAAGCGTAACCTGTCGGAATGAGGTGAAACTATGGGACGATTGACGCGCTGGCTTCTGAGGTTCCTGCTCTTGGGCACCATGATCGTGCTCCTTGTGGGGCCGGCTGTGGCCCAAGGGGAAATTCTGGAGGGGGATCGAGCCATCTTCGGGCGGGAATTCGTCCTCAGGGCGGGCCAGACCATGCAAGGTGACCTGGCCGTCTTCGGCGGCACGGTCCGCATCGAGGATGGGGCCCGCCTGAACGGGGACATCGCCCTGGCCGGCGGCATGGCCGTCGTAGCCGGCCGGGTAGACGGGGACATCGCCGTCTTCGGGGGCGTCCTGGAACTGGAGGAGACGGCCGTCGTGGACGGCGACGTGGCGGTGATGGGGGGCACAGTGACCCGGGCGCCCGGCGCTGTAGTGAAGGGCGAGATGGTCGAGGGCCCGAGGCTCCAGTGGCGCCCCGGCGGGGGCGCGTTCCGCGGAGGGCTTCTCACCGTGAACCGCACCCCCTTCTCCGCCCTGCTGAGCGTGATCGGAACACTCGTCCGCACCACCCTGGTGGGCGTGGTGCTGGCCGGCCTCTCCTTCCTCGTGGTCCTCTACCTGCCGGTCCACACCCGGCGGGTGAGCCATGCCCTGCACGAGGCCCCGGCGACGAGCTTTGGCCTGGGATGTCTGACACTTCCCCTTGCGATTTTCGCGGGGTTCGTGCTCTTCATCACGATCATCGGCATTCCCCTGGCGCTGATCGTTTGGTTTGGGCTGATAGCCGCCTGGCTCTTCGGGTTCATTGCCCTGGGCCACGCGGTGGGCGAACGCCTTCTCCGCGCCCTCGACGTGATGGCCCCGAGGCCCACGGCCTCGGCCGTCGTCGGCGTGGTCGTGCTCTGGCTGCTCTGGGCGGCCGCCGGCCTGGTGCCGTGTGGGGGCGGCCTCGTCGTTCGCCTGATCCTCATCTCTCTGGCCGTGGGCGCCGTCCTGTTGACCCGCTTCGGCACGGCCTTCTACCCCAAGGGGCCCAACTCGCCGGCGAACTACCCACAACTGGAGGCGCCTGACGAGCCGCCCGAGCTGCCGCCGTCCGAGCCGTTGATTCCACCTGCGCCGTCCGAGCGCTAACGGCTTCCCCCGACGTTGTCGCCGGCGGGCAGGCCGAAGGGTGAGCGCTCCCCTGCCAGGCTGAGGCGGACCATGAAGAGCAAGCCCAGCCCGGTCACCAGCACGTACTGAACCGCGTGGGCCACAATGACGACGCTCACGGCCTGCCCGACCGGCACTCCCAGCACCTCCACCAAGGCCAACCTGCCGAAGTACTCGTATGTGCCCACGTACCCGGGCGCCGAGGGGAGCAAAATGCCCAAGTTGATGAGCGTCAGCACGAGGATGGCTCCTCCCACCATGCGGCGGGCCGGCAGGGCGACTCCGAAGGCGTGCATGAGCAAATAGTAGACCACTGCCTCGCTCAACCACGCTGCCAGGGAATAGCCCACCACGCCGACCAGGCGCCGTGGCTGTTGGAAGACGTGCAGCCCCTCGGTGAAACGGCGCAACACAGCCAGCAGCCGCGCCTGCCACTGGGCGGGCAGCGGCCGCGCGGCCCGGGACACCAGCCGCTCGACGTGCTCCCCGAACCCCACGAGGAGCAACAGGCCCGCCAACACGCCGCCGAAGAGGGCGGCGAAGCCGTACTTTATGGCATCGGCCTGCCCGTTGGAGGGAACCAGGGCGGAGAAGAGCGCCAGCAGGAAGACCAAAGTGAGGCCGTCGAAGACCCGTTCCACCACCAGCGTGGCCAACCCCACTGACTTGTTCACCCCCTCGTGCCGGCTCAGGCCCCAAATGCGCCACAGCTCGCCCACCCGGGCGGGGATGACGTTGTTGGCGGCGAACCCCACGATGAGGATGGGAAAGAGGCGCTTAGCCGGAATAGTGCGCTCCGGGATGAGGTGACGCCACCGGAGGGCGCGGAACCAGTAGTCGGCGGCCACCAGCAGGGCGGCGGGAGCCACCCACCGGTAGTCGGCCCGGGCAAAGGCGTCGCGCATCTCGGCCCAGGCCACATCTTTCAGGGCCAACCAGAGAAAGAGGAACGTGATGCCCAAGCCCACGCCTGTGGAGAGGGCACGATGAGAACGTCTCATGAGAATGGCTCCTGACCGTGTTCGCGATTTTGGGATGGGGGTGTCAGCCGCACCACTGTGCCGTGGGTGCCGTCCACGACCAGGTCATCCCCCTCCCGGACGGCGGCTGTGATGCCGCTCACCCCGGCCACGGCCGGCAGCCCGTATTCGCGAGCCACCACGGCCGCGTGGCTCAGTTGGCCCCCCCGTTCGGTCACCAGGCCGGCAATGCGCTCAAAGAGCACCGTCCACCCCGGGTCCGCGGCCGAGGTGACCAGGATGTCCCCCCGCCGCACGCGGTGGAACTCCTCGGGCCCCCGCACCACGCGCGCCGGCCCTCGGGCGACGCCCGGGCTCACCGGCCGGCCGATCCACGCCGTGCCGGGGCGTTGGGGCAGCAGCGGGCGCCGGCCGCGCAGGAAGTCGGGGTAGTGCCACGCGGGCGCCTCGGCCCAGGCGCGGCGCAGCGCCTCCAGGCGGCGGAGCCGGCGGGAGGCCCACTCGCCGACGGGCGCCGTCGGCGGGGCCTGGAGCACCTCGTCCAGCGTGAGGCCGAAGACTTCCTCGGCCGAGGCCAGGCGGCCCGCCTCGGCCCAGCGGGCGCCCACGTGGAGGGCAACGCGGCGCTGGAAGGCCAGGAGGCGCTGCCAGGCGAAGCGCTGGTCTTCCCGCAGCCGCAGATACTCCCGCACGGGCCCCACCAGCGGCCACAACCACGCCGGCGGGGCGGCCCGGCGTGCGGGCGGGGGAGCCGTCGGCGCCTCGGCTTGGGCACGGATCAGCGCGAAGACAACGTGGGGGGCTGCCTCGTAAGGGGGCTCGGCCAGGTCGAGCGAGAAAAAACGGTGGCCGTAGCGGGCGAAGAAGTCCGCACACCGGGTCACGAACGGGTCATCCTCTCCCAGCGCCTCGGCCAGCGCCTCCACCGAGCCGGCCGAGGCCAGCAGGGCCATCACCTCCGGCCGGCGCGCGGCCTGATCGGCCAGCTCGCGGAGAGCCCGGTTGAGCGCCAGGGTCTTGCTCGGCACATTG
>JALSKA010000130.1 GCA_026989095.1 Ardenticatenaceae bacterium | reverse complement strand
GTGGCTGGGTGCAGGGCGTGGGGCGGAAGGCGAAGTGCCACCGGCAACAGGCCTAACACCCGCTGCAGCCGACTGTACTCCGTTCGCTACACCCGCTCCGCGGCGGCCGAGCTTCGTCGATCTCAGTCTCCCTGTGACGTGAACCGTTGCCGGGTGAGGCGCTAGTCGAATACTCGCCCTCAGCGGCCCACAGGCCGCCATGCCGGCCACGTATCTTCCACTTCGTTGAAGGTCACGCGCACGGCGTAGTTGTCCGCCAGGCGCTGGAGCACCAGTTCGCGGCCGGCCGGCGTGGGCCCCAACTGGGCCGTGTAGGCGAACCACGTGCCGTCAGGACTCCAGGCAGGCCGTTCGGCGCCGTAGGGTATGTCGGTGACGCGCACAGGCTGTTGAGAGCCGTTCAGCGCCAGCCAGTAAATCTGGGGGGCACCCTCCCGCTCGCTCACGAAGAGCACCACCCGCCCATCGGGGCTCCACGCCGGCTGGCGGTCCGCGGCCGGGTGGTCCGTGAGCCGGCGCACCTCGCCCGTGTGCAGGGAGATTCGGTAGAGGTCGGTGTTGTCGTCGCGCGTGGCGGCCACGATGAGCTCCCGGCCATCGGGGCTCCACGTGGGGTCTTGGGTGGCCTCGGCCTTGATGGGCAACGCGCTCATCTCCCCTTGGGAGGAGCGCAGCAACACCTGCGGGCGAGGCCCCTGTCGGCTGGTGAAGGCCAACCGCCCCTGCTGCCAGGCTGGCGCCCGGGCCCTGAACTCGGGGGGAACCACGGGTTGAGGCCGCGCTTGAGCCCCTCCTTGGCTCCAAATCCCCCCCTCGCGCACTGTGAAGAGCACGGCCTCGTTCGCCCACGCCGGGTCTGTTGCCCCCACAGCCCACACCTGCCGCCCCGAACCGTCCGTGTTGCTGACGACGACGGCCGGCCGGCGCTGCTCGACCGTCACGTAGGCAAGGGCGCCGTCGGGCAGCACCTCGACAGTCTGGGGCTCCGTGTCCGCCAAGGTGCCGTTGGCCATGTAGAGGCGCGCGAAGAGCGTGTGAGGGCCGGTCTCGGCCGGCACCCAGGCCAAACTCACCCGCCACGGGGCCGCGGAGGGCATGGCGTTTTCGGCCGCTGCCACGGGCAGGCCGTTGACCCAGAGCTCCACCCGGACCACGCCTGCCCGGCGTGAGGTCACTGTGACGGGGAAACGGGCACCCACCATGCCGAGCCCGTGCGGGGAGGGGAACGAAAGCAACGTGGGCTGACGTCCGTACTCCTGTCGGCTCCAGATTCCCAAGGCGGCCAACGCGATCAGGAGCACTACAAGGCTGGTCAACCAACGAACCCAAAGCCGCATGTCAGGGGAAAGACAGGGGTCACGCGCGCTCGCCGTCCTTGGCCTCCTGCTCGGGGGACGGGGGAAGCTTGAGCTCCTCCCACAGCTCCTTCTGTCGCTGTTCGGCCACCTGCCGGGCAACGTCGAGGGCGCGCTGCCAGCGAACCTTCTGGCCTTCCACGTACTGCCGCACGAGCTCGACGGGCTCCACGTCGCCGGCCGCCAACCTGTCGGTGAGCTCGGCAAGCTGCTGGCGGCGCGACGCCGGCGCCAAGAAGGCCGTCACGCCAACGCCCACCACAACGCCGAGGAGAAACGTGCGCACTTGGCCCATAGGTCTCCTCCTCGCTTCACGCGCCGTTTGGCGATTGGCTCATTTCGCCCCCCGGCGCACCGTTCGCCACGCCTCGCGAACGCCGGCCACCCACGAGCGCATCCAGACGAAAGGGGCGGCCACCGAGCGCCCCACGAAGAGCGTGGTGGTGCTGACCTGCTCGACCGACTCCTTCGTGGTGTCCACCAGGGGAATGATCTCCTGGCGCAGGAGCTTGATGAGTTGCCACACCTGCCACAAGACCAGGATGAGGAGCACGCCCACCACAAACGACTCGATGGCCAGGATGATCAGCATGAGGTCTCGAATTTGTGCGAGTCCAACCATGTCGCCCGTGTCCTCAACATGTGCCTTTGTCGTCTCAAAGGGGAAACATCTCCCGAAACTGCCTCAGAGGTTGGCTTGACTATATCATACCTTGATGGAGTTGGCAACGAACAACCCAATTGTGCCCCCCACAGTGGCCGGCAGGATGTGAAGCTCCCCCAAGGTAGGGAGGGCGACATCGTTGATCACGCCCAGCCAGTGGCCGATGAGAAAGCCGGCGAAGCTCAGGAGCCAAAACCAGGCCAATTCGGCCGGGTGGTCTCCCCAGACGAGGTGGCCGACCGAGGCAACGAGGCCGGAGAGGAGAAGGCTCAACACCAGGACGATCATTGTCACAGCACGTGTTCTGAAGCGCACTTGGGGTTCGTTCGGCTCAGGCGGGCACCACACGGCTGATAATACCACCGCCCAAACACTCCTCGCCCTCGTAGAAGACCAAGCCCTGGCCAGGCGTCACGGCCGGCTGGGGGTTGAGGAGCTCCACACGGGCCCGGTCTGCTCCCAGGGGCTCGACGAGGGCTGGCACTTCGCGAATCTTGTAGCGTGTGCGCACGTGGAGCTCGACGGGGCGGGCCGGCGGCTCGCCGGCAATCCAGTTGACCTCCTCGATATCCACCGCGCGGGTTTGCAGGGCATCCCGTGGCCCCACGATGAGGGCATTTCTGGCCATGTCCTTGGCAACTACGTAGAGGGGCTCCCGCCACGGAACACCCAGCCCGCGCCGCTGCCCCAAGGTGTACAGGGGCAACCCCTTGTGCTGTCCCAACACGTGGCCGTCCACGTGGAGGATGGGGCCGGGTCGCAGGGCATCGGGGGGAGCGTGCCGGCGCAAGAAGTCCCGGTAATCGCCGTTGACGATAAAACAGATTTCCTGGCTCTCCGGCTTGTTCGCCAGGGGCAAGCCGTACTGGCGGGCCAGCTCGCGCACTTGGGCCTTGGTCAGCTCGCCCACGGGGAAGAGCAGGTGGGCCAGCTTCTCCTGGGTCAGCGAGTAGAGCACGTAGGACTGGTCCTTCCGGGCGTCCACGCCCTTGAGAAGATGATACCGGCCGGCCTCGTCCTGCCGTACCCGGGCGTAGTGACCGGTGGCCAAGTAGTCGGCCCCCAAGGCGCGGGCCAAGTTGAGCAAGAGGGTGAAGCGCACGACGCGGTTGCAGTGGAGGCAGGGGTTGGGCGTGCGCCCGGCCACGTAGTCACGCACGAAGGGGTCCACGACCGCCTCCTTGAAGGGCTGCTCCACGTTCTTAAGGTAGAAGGGCGCCCCAATGGCCGCGCAGAGGGCGCGGGCGTCGTGGACGGCGTCGGGCGTGCAGCAGCGGTTGGCCACGAAGCCGTCAGAGCCGTTTTCCCCCTCAGCCGCCCAGAGGCGCAACATGACGCCGATGACCTCGTAGCCCTGCTCGTGGAGCAGGAGGGCGGCGACGGAGCTGTCCACGCCGCCGCTCATGGCGACGACCACCCGCCGGCCGTTGGGTGGCCCGGGGCGCACGTGCAGCTTGTCCCACCCCTGTGGTGTTGCGCACGTCACCGAGATCATGGTCCTTTCCTTTACGATGCCGGCGCGTACTGTCGCAGCCGTTCGACGACGCGGGGGATGACCTCTAAGGCGTATTCCACGTCCTCGGGCGTGTTGTCGTCGCCCAAGGAAAGGCGCAGGGCGCCAATGGAGCGCCTGTGGGAGAGCCCCATAGCCTTGAGCACGTGGCTGGGCGTGATCTCGCCGCTGGAACAGGCGCTTCCGCTGCTGGCCGCAATGCCTTCCAAGTCGAGGGCCAACAACAGGCCATCGGAGGAGACATCCTCCAGGGTGAAACTGGCCAGGCCGGGAAGGCGCTCCGTGGGGTGGCCGCTCAACTCCATGCCCGGCACGCGGGCCGTCAGCTCCGCGATCAGGCGGTCGCGCATAGTTCGGAGGCGGGCGTTCTTCTCGTCGCGCCCCGTCTGGGCCAACTCCAGCGCCGTGGCCAGCCCCACGATGCCGGCCACGTTGTGGGTGCCGGAGCGGTAGCCGGCCTCCTGGCCGCCGCCGGTCAACGTGCTCACGAAGGGCGTATTCCGCCGCACGTAGAGCACACCAACCCCCTTGGGGGCGTGGAACTTGTGACCGCTCAGGGCCATCAGGTCCACGTGGAGCTCGTCCACATCCAAGTTCAAGTACCCACCGGCCTGCACGGCGTCACAGTGGAAGATGATGCCCCGTTCGCGAGCCAGCCGGCCGATCTCGGCCACGGGCATGATGGTGCCCACCTCGTTGTTCGCGTACATGACGCTGATGAGCACTGTGTCGGGCCGCAACGCCCGCTCCACATCCTCGGCCGAGACACGGCCGTAGCGGTCCACCGGCACGTAGGTGACCTCGAAACCCCAGTGCTGTTCGAGCTGCTGCACCGTCTTCAGAACCGCCTTGTGCTCCACCGGCGTGGTGACGATGTGACGCCCCTTGTGGCGCAAGGCCAGCGCCGCCCCACGAATGGCCAAGTTGTCGCTCTCGGTGCCACACCCGGTGAAGACCACCTCTCGGGGCGCACAGTTGAGCACCTCGGCCACCTTGCGGCGCGCGCCCTCCACGGCCCGGCTGGCCCTCTGGCCCAGCCGGTGAAGGCTGCTCGGGTTCCCGAACTCCTCCCGCAAGTAGGGCAGCATGGCCTCCAACACCCGGGGGTCCACCGGGGTGGTGGCGCTGTGATCCATGTACACCTGTCGCTTCGTGGCCATTGCTCTCTCCTGGTCTTCCACATCAAAAAGCGCGCCGCCAAGCGCGCCAACGGACTCCGTCCACTTTCAAAGGGCTACACAGGCCCCGTGCCCGGCCACCAAAGAAAAAAGTCACACGACACAAGCACGCGCCTCTGTGAAGACACAACCAAGGACAGGGAGCAGTACAATTATAATGAAATGACAGCGAAAACGCAAGGTGAACAAAAATTCACAGGAAGGGGCACCACCAAAATTTTACAGCCACGCAATCGCCGATTCACCTATTGAAAACAAATACCTCTCCCAGAAGGGCTGTGTTGTGGGGCGAACGCTCCCCCCGCCCACATGACGGCGAATCGCGCTCCGAGCTCCCACGGCGGCCGCCTCCCGACAGGAGGGGCAGCGGGGGGGGCGCGCCCGCTTCGCTGTCGGCGCCCAGGAACGGGCCTCAAGCGTAGACGTGCATCACCTCGTAAAGCGTGGTTCGCTCGGCCGGGATGCGGCCCAAGTCGCGGATCAGGCGTTGGAACGTCTCCGGCGACGTGTGGGTGCCCGCGGTCTCGCCGGCTGCGCGCGAAATGTACTCGTCGTGGAGCGTGCCGCCGAAGTCGTTGGCGCCTGCCGAGAGGCACATCTGGGCCATCTTGTAACCCAGCTTGACCCAGGAGACTTGGACGTTGGGAATGTCGGCGTTGAGCATGAGGCGGGCCACGGCGTGCATCTTCAAGTCCTCCATGCCCGTGGGGCCTGGGCGAGCTCCGTCCTCCCGGTAGAGCAGAGTGCGCTCGTGAATGAAGCCCAAAGGGATGAACTCGGTGAACCCGCCCGTCCGGCGCTGGATGCGGCGAATGAGGTCCAAGTGGCGCGCCCAGTGAACGGGCGTGTCAATGTGGCCGTACATGATGGTGGACGTGCTGGGCAGTCCCACTCGGTGGGCCGTGGTGATGATCTCCACCCACGCCTCGGCGCTGAGCTTGTTGCGCGTCAGGCGCTGGCGCACGTCCGTGTCAAGGATTTCGGCGGCCGTGCCGGGGATGCTGCCCAGGCCCAAATCCTTCAGCCGGCGCAAGAACTCCTCGTGGGAAATGCCCAGGCGAGCGCTGCCATATTGGATCTCGAAGGGGGAGAAGGCGTGAATGTGAATCTCGGGCACAGCCGACTTGATCGCCTCCACGATCTCGAAGTAGATGGTGGCCGGCAGTTGCGGGTTGAGCCCTCCCTGAAGGCAGACCTCCGTGCAGCCCCACGAGCGGGCCTCCCGGGCTCGCTCCACGATCTCCTCCAGCGAGAAGGTGTAGGCATCGGGGTCGTGTCGGGGCTTGCCAAAGGCACAAAAGCGGCATCCCGTGTAGCAGACGTTGGTGAAGGTGATGTTGCGCGTCTGAACGTAGGTGATCACATCGCCCACCGTGCGGCGCCGGAGCTCGTCGGCCGTGGCCACCAGGGCCCAGAGCTCCACCCCTCGCAGGCCAAACAGGTGAATCCCCTCTTCCACCGTCACCTCGCCGCCGCTCAGGGCCTTGTCGAGGATGCGGGCCGTTTCCGGGCGGATGTGGGAGAACAGGCGGTCCAGGCCGGCCACATCATCTCGGGTCAACATGCACTCCCTCCCTTACTCAGGTGAAATCCTCACACAGGCACATCATGTCGGCAATGCGTTGGCGCAGGGTCGGGTCCACGAACTCGGGGCGCGCGGCGAACTCGGGGTAGATGGCCAGGCGCTCCCGCAGGCGAAAGCCGAAGGCTCGTGTAGTGGCCGCCAGCTCTTGCAGGTGGGGCCACGGCGCCTCGGGGTTGATGTGGTCGCGCGTGACGGGCGAGACCCCTCCCCAGTCGTTGATGCCGGCCAGCAAGTACATGCCGTAGGCGTCGGGCGTCAGGTTGGGCGGGGCTTGGATGTTCATCTCGCCCCCCAGGATGAGCCGCGCCACGGCAATGGTGCGCATCATGTCGAGGGCCGAGGGCTCTGCCCGGTGGCGGAAACGGATGTCCGGCTTGGCGCGGAAGTTCTGGATGATAACCTCCTGAATGTGGCCGTACTCGGCCTGGAGCTCGGCGATGGCGAAGAGGGCGTCCACCCGCTCGGCCGGGGTCTCGCCAATGCCGATGAGGATGCCCGTGGTGAAGGGGATGCGCAGCTCGCCGGCCTCGCGCACCATGCGGAGCCGCACGGCGGGCACTTTGTCCGGGCAGCCGTAGTGGGCCTCGCCGGGACGGAGCAGCCGCTCGCTGACCGACTCGAGCATGAGCCCCATGCTGGCGCTGACAGGGCGCAGGGCGGCCATCTGTTCGGCCGAGAGGATGCCGGCGTTGATGTGGGGGAGCAGCCCCGTCTCCTCGAGCACGAGGCGGCTCATGGCGAGCAGGTAGTCGAACGTGGTGGCGTAGCCCAGCCGGGCCAAGTCCTCGCGCGCGCGGGCGTGGACCAGCTCGGGCTTGTCCCCCAGGCTGAAGAGCGCCTCCTTGCAGCCGTGCTCCCGGCCACGGCGGGCCACGGCGAGCACTTCGTCCGGCGTCATGGTGTGCGCCTTGGGGTCACTGGGGGGACGGGCAAAGGTGCAGTAGGCGCACTTGTCCCGGCACAGGTTCGTGAGCGGGATGAAGACCTTGCGGGAGAAGGTGACCACGGTGCCGCGCCCCTGGGTGCGCAGGGCGGCAGCAGCGCGGAAGAGCTCGAGCAGCTCGTCCCCCTCGAGCTCCATCAGGCGGTAAGCCGCCTCTCGCGGGAGGGGCTCCCCGGCCAGCCGGGCGGCCAGCAGCTCCTCGACAGACCGCCCTCGGCCGTTGTGCCCCCACGCCCTCTTGGTCATTTCAGCCTGCTCCTGGCCTTTGCGCATCCACATGCTCCACCTCCGGCCCTCCGGGCTTTGGGCGACGGGAGCCGGCGCGCCCATCGCCCCTAGTCGTTCCAGGCGAAGGTGCCGCCGCTGGCGGCGTCCAGCAGGCCCACCTCCTCGGGCGTCAGGCGCAGGCCGGCCGCACCCAGGAGCTCTTCCAGTTGGGCCACGGTGTTGGCTCCCACGATGGGCGCCGTGATGGGCGGCCGGGAGAGGAGCCAGGCCAAGGCCACTTGGGCCGGCGTCTTGCCCCGCTCGTCGGCGATGCGGCGCAGGGCCTCCAGGGCGTTCCAGGCGGTCTCGCTCTCGAAGTAGCGGCGGCGGATGCTGTCGGCCCGGACGCTGGCCGGCAGGGGCTCCCCGCGGCGGTACTTCCCCGTCAGGAAGCCGCCGGCCAGGGGGCTGTAGGGAATCACGCCCAGGCCGTGGTGCTCGCAGAGGGGCTTCAACTCGCGCTCGAACTCGCCCCGGTGGACCAAGTTGTAGTGGGGTTGCAGGGATTCGTAGCGAACCCACCCGTGGTGCTCGCTGACGGCCAGGGCCTCGGCGAGCCGCCAGGCCGGGTAGTTGGAAGCGCCCACGTAGAGCACCTTGCCCTGGCGCACCAGGTCCTCGAAGGCGCGCATAGTCTCCTCAATGGGCGTGGTGGGGTCGAAGGCGTGGGCCTGGTAGAGGTCGATGTAGTCGGTCTGGAGGCGGCGCAGACTGTCCTCCACGGCCTCGACAATGTGCTTGCGGCTCAGCCCCTCGCCGTTGGGGCCGGCCCACATGCGCCCTCGTACCTTGGTGGCCAGCACGATCTGCCGGCGGTTGCCCCTGGCCTTCATCCAGCGGCCGATGATCTCCTCGGAGACGCCCCCCGGGTTGCCGGGCGCCCAGGCGGAGTAGATGTCGGCCGTGTCGATGAAGTTGCCGCCAGCCTCGAAGAAGGCGTCCAAGATGGCGAAGGATGTGGCCTCGTCGGCCGTCCAGCCGAACTGCATGGTGCCCAAGCAGAGTTCGGAAACGTGCAGTCCGGTGCGTCCCAGTGTGCGGTATTCCATCGGGTTGCTCCTTTCACTTCACTGCCATGCGCTGATTTCGTCGAGTGCTTCCAGCTCGGCGGGCGCCAACGTCCACTCGGGCACGCGGAGAACTTCGTGCAACTCCTCCACGCTGCCAACGCTGACGATGACGGACGTGATGTCGGCGTGGTCGAGGAGCCAGCGGAGGGCCACTTGGGCCATGCTGACGCCACGGGCCTCGGCCACGGCGCGCACGTGGGCCATGATCTGGTCGCGCCGCTCGGCGCCCTGGGACTTGGCCGACCAGCGCGCCGGGGTGCGCTGCTCGTACTTGCCCGTCAGCAGGCCGCCCCCCAGGGAGCCGTAGGCGATGACGCCCAAGTCGTGCTCCCGGCAAAGCTCCTGGAGCTCCCGTTCATACTCCTCGCGGTGGACGATGTTGTAGTGGACTTGGAGGCTCTCAAAGCGCACCCAGTGGTTCACGTCGCTGCTCCACAGGGCGCGGACCACCCGCCAGGCCGGGAAGTTGCAGGCCCCCACATAGCGCACCTTGCCCTGACAGACCAAGTCGTCGAAGGCGCGCAGGGTCTCCTCGATGGGCGTGACGGGGTCGAACCACTGGGCTTGGTAGAGGTCGATGTAATCGGTCTGGAGGCGGCGCAGGCTGTCCTCCACGGCGCGCATGATGTGCTTGCGGCTCAGCCCCTCGCCGTGAGCGTCCTCCCACATGCGGCCGCCCACCTTGGTGGCCACGATCAGCTCATCGCGGCGGCCGCGCGTTCTCAGCCAGCGGCCGATGATGGTTTCCGCCTCCCCTCCCCGGTGGCCCGGGTGCCAGATCGAGTAGATGTTGGCCGTGTCGATGAAATTGCCCCCCGAGGCCACGAACTCGTCCAAGATGTCGAAGGCCGTCTGCTGGTGGACCTGCCAGCCAAATTGCACGGAACCCAAACACATGCGGGAAACGCGCAAGCCAGTTCGGCCAAGGGTGCGATACTCCATACCACCTCACTCCACGTTGGTCTCCAGCACAGGGACCTCTTCTGTTGACGTTTGTCGTGGTCACTCCCACCGTGGCGCCGGCCGACACGGCCCTCACGTGCGGTACTCGGCGTTGATGGTGACGTACTCGTAGGAGAAGTCACACGTCCAGACCGTGGCTTGGCCGGGCCCTTTCCCCAGGTCGAGGGCGATGAAGATGTCGCGCTCGGAAAGGATCTCCAACGCCCGCGCCTCGTCAAAGGGCACGGGCAGGCCGTGGCGCAGGACTTGGAGGTCACCAAACCAGAGGTTGGTGCGCTGGGGGTCGAAGGCAACCCCCGAACGGCCGGCCGCGGCCAGCACGCGCCCCCAGTTGGCGTCACGGCCGAAGAGGGCCGTCTTCACCAGGGGGGAAGTGGCAATGGTGCGCCCCACCTGCCGCGCGGCCTCGAAGCTGCCGGCGTTGTAGACGGTGATGGTCACCCGCTTGGTGGCCCCCTCGCCGTCGAAGGCGATCTGGCGGGCCAAGTCCTGGCAGACGGCCGTCAGCGCGTCCCGAAAGGCGGCGAACGCCTCGCCCTCGGCCTCCTGGAGGGGGGTGTTTCCGGCCAGCCCGTTGGCGAGCACCAGACACGTGTCGTTGGTGCTGGTATCGCCGTCCACGCTGATGCAGTTGAACGAGCGCTCCACGGCGTAGTGGAGCGCGGCGTCAAGCACCGGGGGGAGAACGGCCACGTCCGTGGCGATGACCGCCAGCATAGTGGCCATGTTGGGGTGGATCATGCCGGCCCCCTTGGCCATGCCCGCCACGGACACCCTGGTGCCGGCCAGTTCCACGGCCAGGCCGGAGTGCTTGGGGCGCGTGTCGGTGGTCATCATGGCCCGCGCGGCATCGGGCCCGCCCTCGGGCGAGAGGGATTGGGCGGCCAGGCGAATGCCGCGCTCGACCTTCTCCATGGGCAGGGGCACGCCGATTACCCCGGTGCTCATCACGAAGACGCCGGCGCCGTGGGGCAGGGCAAGCGCCTCGGCCGTGATCTGGGCCATGCGCTCGGCGTCGCGCAGCCCTTGGGGGCCGGTGACGGCGTTGGCGTTCTTGCTGTTGATGACCACGGCCCAGATGGCCGTGCGGTTTTGGGCCAGGAGGGCCTGGTCGTAGAGCACAGGGGCGGCCTTGACCACGTTCTGCGTGAAGGTCGCCGCGGCCACACACGGCCGCTCGCTCACCACGAGCGCCACGTCGGGCGCGCCGTGGGGCTTGAGGCCGGCGTGGACGCCGGCCGCGCGGAAGCCGGGCACATCGGTGATGAAGCGCACCATCATCTCAATCCCGCTTGAACTTGCTGTAGTCGGGCGAGCGCCACTTGTTGGGAGCTCCTCCCTCCATGTCCACCAGCGCCTCGACCTTCATGGGCAGGCCGAAGAGATTGATGAACCCCGTGGCGTCGGTCTGGTCGTACACGTCCATCTTGCCGAAGGAGGCGTAGTCCTCGCGGTAGAGGCTGCGCGGCGCCCTGCGGCCGGCCACGAAGACGTTGCCCTTGTAGAGCTTCAGCCGCACCGTGCCGGTGACGTTCTCCTGGGTCACGCGCACGAAGGCGTCGAGGGCCTCCCGCAAGGGGGTGAACCACTGTCCGTTGTAGACCAGGTCCGCGTACTTGACGGCGATCATGTCCTTGAAGTGCATGGTCTCCCGGTCCAGGGTGAGGGATTCCAGCTCGCGGTGGGCCGTGTAGAGGATAGTGCCGCCGGGTGTCTCGTAAACGCCGCGGGACTTCATGCCCACCAGGCGGTTCTCCACCAAGTCCACCCGGCCGATGCCGTGTCGCCGGCCGATCTCGTTCAGCTCCTTGAGGAGCTCCACGGGGCCCCGCGCGCGGCCGTTCAGTTTCTTGGGCACTCCCTGCACGAAGTCGAGCTCGATGTACTCCGGCTCGTCGGGCGCCGCCTCAGGGGCGACGGTGAGCTGGTACATCTCCTCGTCGGGCTCGTTCCAGGGGTCCTCCAGAGGGCCACCCTCGTGGCTCAGGTGCCAGATGTTGCGGTCGCGGCTGTAGATGCTCTTCTCGGTGTGGGGCACGGGGATGCCCCGCTCGCGGGCGTAGGCCAGGGCGTCCTCGCGGCTGCGAATGGTCCAGCGGGGGTCACGCCACGGGGCAATGACGCGCAACTTGGGGTTGAGGGCCATGTAGGTCAGCTCGAAGCGCACCTGGTCGTTGCCCTTGCCCGTGGCGCCGTGGGCCACCGCGTCGGCCCCCTCCATCTCGGCGATCTCCACCTGCCGCTTGGCGATGAGGGGGCGGGCCGCGGAGGTGCCCAGCAGGTACTTGCGCTCGTAGACGGCCCCGGCCTGCATCATGGGGAAGAGGTATTGGGTGATGAACTCCTCGCGCAAGTCCTCGATGTAGATCTTGCTGGCCCCGCTGGCCAGAGCCTTCTCGCGCAGCCCCTCCAGCTCCTCCTCCTGGCCCAGGTCGGCGCAGAAGCAGATCACCTCGCAGTCGAACGTCTCCTTGAGCCAGGGCACGATCACGCTCGTGTCCAGGCCGCCGGAGTAGGCCAACACCACCTTGTTCACGGGCTGCTCGTGGCCGGACATGGATGCTCCTCCTTGGTGCTCGTTGACGTTTGGTGCTCTCGGACTTGGCCACGTCCCACGGCCGCCTGTACCGCGGGCGCGGGACGGGCCTGGAGGGCTTGGACATGCCACCGCGCCTGTTGGCGCAGGGTGCGAATGCCGTTGACGGCCGCCTGTGCCGCGCTCAGCGTGGTCAAGAGGGGCACGCCGTAGCGGACGGCCGCCGTGCGGATGGCCGCCCCGTCGCTGTGGGCCACGGGGCCGTAGGGCGTGTTGATGATGAGGTGAATCTCGCCCCGGCGGATGAGGTCCACCACGTGGGGGCTCCCCTCGCTGACCTTGTTGACCGGCTCCACCGGAACGCCAGCGCGGGCGATGAAAGCGGCCGTGCCCCGGGTGGCCACCAGGCGGAAGCCCAGGCGGTGCAAGTCGCGGGCCAGTTTGAGGGCCGCGCTCTTGTCGAAGTCGTTGACGCTAATGAAGACCGTGCCCTCCAGGGGAAGCCGATCGCCGGCTGCCAGTTGGGCCTTGGCAAAGGCCTCGCCAAAGCGCCGGCCGTGGCCCATGACTTCGCCCGTGCTGCGCATCTCGGGCCCGAGAACGGCATCCACGCCCAGGAACTTGCGGAAGGGGAGCACGGCCTCCTTCACGTAGAAGCCGTCCACGTCGGGCTCGCGCGTGAACCCCAGCTCGTCCAGCGTGAAGCCCACCATGACGAGGGCAGCCAAGCGCGCCAGGGGCACGCCGGTGGCCTTGCTCACGTAGGGCACCGTGCGGCTGGCGCGGGGGTTGACCTCCAGCACGTAGACCACGTCCTCCTTGATGGCGTACTGCACATTCATCAGGCCGCGCACGCCCAAGGCGAGCCCCAGCCGCTCGGTGTAGTCGCGAATTTGGCTCAGGTGGAAGAGGGAAATCTTGTAGGGCGGGAGCACGCAGGCCGAATCGCCGCTGTGGACGCCGGCCTCCTCGATGTGTTGCATCACGCCGCCGATGACCACGCGATGCCCGTCGGCCACGGCGTCCACGTCCACCTCGTAGGCGTCTTCCAGGTAATGGTCGATGAGCACCGACTGGCCCGGCGCGGCCTCGAAGGCGGCCGCCACGTACCGTGCCAACTGCTCCTCGTCGTAGACGATGGCCATGGCCCGCCCGCCCAACACGTAGGAAGGGCGCACCACCACCGGGTAGCCCACGCCCTTCGCCACCCGGCGGGCCTCCTCCGGCGAACGGGCCACGCCCCAGGCCGGGTTGGGAATGTCCAGCCGTTTCAAGAGGGCTCCGAAGCGCCCCCGGTCCTCGGCAATGTCGATGGCATCGGCCGGCGTGCCCAGGATGGGCACCCCCGCGTCGACCAGGGGCTTGACCAGGTTGAGGGGCGTCTGGCCGCCGAACTGCACGATCACGCCCTTGAGGGGCTGTTCGCGTTCACAGATCTGGCGCACGTGTTCGGGCGTCAGGGGCTCGAAGTAGAGGCGGTCCGAGGTGTCGTAGTCCGTGCTCACCGTCTCGGGATTGCAGTTGACCATGACCGCCTCGTACCCGGCGTCGCGCACAGCCCACACGGCGTGGACGCAGCAGTAGTCGAACTCGATGCCCTGGCCAATGCGGTTGGGCCCTCCGCCCAGAATGATCACCTTCTCCCGTCCGGTGGGCGGGGCCTCGCTCTCCTGTTCGTAGGAGCTGTAGAGGTAGGGCGTGTAGGACTCGAACTCGGCCGCGCAGGTGTCCACCACGTGGTAGGTGGGCCGCACCTCAAGGGCCCGCCGGTGGGCCTCCACGCCGCGGGCCAGGGCCGCCACGCGGCCGGCGGGGGCATCGTCCTTCGTCACGTCGCCGACGGCCAGGAGCCAGGCCACATGCTCGTCGCTCATGCCCGCCCGCTTGGCCGCGCGGAGCAGGGCCGGCGGCAGCTCGTCGGGGGAGGAGAAGGCGGCCAGCGCCCGCTCGAGGGCCACGATGTCGGCCAGTTGGGCACAGAACCAGGGGTCCACGGCGCTGGCCCGGGCCACATCGTCTGGGGTGTGGCCGGCGCGCAGGGCCTCCCACACGGCCCAGAGGCGCTCGGCCCTGGGGGTGCCGAGGCTCTCGAGCCGGCCGTTCCACACGCGGTAAGCCGGCGTCGGGTAGTACGGCCTCGGCAGGTCGAGGGATTGGAGCCCCTTCAGCAGCGACTCCTTGAAGGTGCGGCCGATGGCCATCACCTCGCCCACGCTCTTCATCTGGGGGCCCAGGGTGGGGTCCACGCCGGGGAACTTCTCGAAGGCCCAGCGCGGGATCTTGGTCACCACGTAGTCGATGCTGGGCTCGAAGGCGGCCACGGTCGTGCGGGTGATGTCGTTGCGGATCTCGTCGAGGGTGTAGCCCACGGCCAGCAGGGCGGCGATCTTGGCGATGGGAAAGCCGGTGGCCTTGCTGGCCAGCGCGGACGAGCGGCTCACGCGCGGGTTCATCTCGATCACCAGCGTGCGCCCGTCGGCCGGGTTGACGGCGAACTGGACGTTGGAGCCGCCCGTCTCCACGCCCACGGCGTGCATGACGGCGCGGGCCATGTCGCGCAGGCGCTGGTACTCGCGGTCGGTGAGGGTCATGGCCGGGGCCACGGTGATGCTGTCGCCCGTGTGAACGCCCATTGGGTCGAGGTTTTCGATGGGACAGATGACCACGAAGTTGTCGTGGCGGTCGCGCATCACCTCCAGCTCGAACTCCTTCCAGCCCAGCACGCTCTCCTCGACGAGCACCGTGTGAACGGGGCTCTCCCGCAGCCCGAACTCCACCTTGTCCACGAACTCGTCCTCGTCGAAGGCGATGCCGCCGCCGCTCCCCCCCAAGGTGAAGGAGGGACGAATGAGCAGCGGGTATCGCCGGCCCGTCCGTTGCTCGATCTCGTCGGCCACGGCCAGGGCCTCGTCGAGGGAGCCCACCAGCCGGCCCAAAGGCACCTCCAGGCCGGCTGCCATCATCGTCTCGCGGAAGAGTTGCCGGTCCTCGGCGAGCTGCATGGCCCGCAGGCTGGCGCCGATGAGCTGGACGCCGTACCGGTCGAGAACGCCCTGTTCCGCCAGGTGGACGCCCAAGTTGAGGCCCGTCTGGCCGCCCACCGTGGGCAGGAGGGCGTCGGGGCGCTCTTGGGCAACGATGGCCTCGACGACCTCGGGGGTGAGGGGCTCGATGTAGGTGGCGTCGGCCAGCTCGGGGTCGGTCATGATCGTGGCCGGATTGCTGTTGACCAAAACGACGCGGTATCCCTCGGCCTTGAGGGCTTTGACGGCTTGGGTGCCGCTGTAGTCGAATTCGGCTGCCTGGCCGATCACGATGGGACCCGAGCCGATGATCAGGATGCTCTCGATGTCCGTGCGCTTGGGCATTGTGCTCCTCTTCCCTCCGGTAGTAGATGAAGATAGCCTGTCCGCGCCTTCGGGTCAAGTGCCGGTGCTCCCCTCCTCGGCCAAGGCCCACATGGCCAACCCCAGGGCGGCCGCCATGCTCAGGCTGGCGAGCAGGTCCTCGTCCAGCAGGGCCTTGATCTCCCCGGCGGTCATGGCGAGCACTTCGTGCTGCTCCAAGTCATCGTTGGCGGGCGGCGCGTGGTCCGGCACCACCTCCTGGGCCAAGAAGAGGTGGGCGTGGCCAGCGCCCCGGTTGCCGTCCACCACGAAGCGGCCCAGCAAGCGCCACGCGCCGGCACGGTGGCCGGTCTCCTCGACCAGCTCGCGGCGGGCTGCTGCCAGGGGCGCCTCGTCAGGCTCCACGTACCCGGCCGGCACGTGGTAGACGATTCGCCGGGGGCCGTGTTTGTACCCCTTGAGCACGAGGAACCGCCCGTCGGGCAGGCGGGGCACGATGACCACGTACTCGGGCATCTCCACCCGGTAAAAGGGGTCCACGGCCGGCGCAGCGGGGTCCACTTCCACCCGCTCGGCGTGGACGCTGAGCCAGGGCGGGGCCTCCAGGAGCGGCCGCGCGTCGAGCACTTCCCAGGGCCGCAACGTCTCCCCGGCGAAGGAGGCCAACTGGCGGGCGAACCACCTGTCGGTGTGCTCGGCCAAGGGGACGAGCCACCGGCGCGTCTCCCGCCGGTAATCACGGCACCGGGCAGGGTCCCGGACCAGGTGGAGAAAGCGCACGTTGTCCAGCCGGTCGGCCAGCTTGATCAGCCGGGCCTCAGGTGGGGCCGTGAGGAGGGCACGGAAATAGGCCGCGTCGCGCTCGGCCTTGTCCACGCCTGTGGCCGGCGGCTTGGTCAGCGCCTGCACCCAGGCAGCCACCCGCTCGCCGGCACACCGGGCAATGTCGCCGGCAGCCACATCAGTGTCCTCGAGCACGTCGTGGAGCAGGGCCGCGGCCACCACGTCGGCCCGGTGAACGCCCCGCTCCTCGGCCAGGATGAGGGCCACGCGCAGGGGGTGGACGATGTAGGGCGTGCCCTCGGCGCGCCGCTGGCCGGCGTGGGCGCGCGCGGCCAGCTCGTAGGCGGCACGCACGCGCGGGTCCACCTGCCCGCCGAGGGCGGAACAAAGGCGACGCCAGAGCCACTCAGGAGGCCAGAAGGGGTCCGGCATGGTCATCCCCCGGCGGAGCGGGCAAACGCCCGCATCATCTCGACGAACTCGGCAAAGAGAGGGTCGGCATCGTGGGGGCCGGGCCCGGCCTCCGGGTGGTATTGTACGCTCATGGCCGGCAAGTGGGCGTGGCGCAGTCCCTCACAACAGCCGTCGTTCAAGTTGACGTGGGTCACTTCCACCTCCGGCGGCAGGGTGTCGGGGTCCACGGCGAAGTTGTGGTTGTGGGCGCTGATCTCCACCCGGCCGGTCGGCAGGTGCTTGACCGGCTGGTTGCCCCCGTGGTGGCCGAACTTGAGCCGGTAGGTGCGCCCGCCAAGGGCTTGGCCCAGAATCTGGTGGCCGAGACAGATGCCGAAGAGGGGCACGCGGCCCAAGAGCCGGCGAGTGGCCTCCACGGCGTAGGGGATGGCGGCCGGGTCGCCGGGCCCGTTGCTCAACAGGACGCCGTCCGGCGCCAGCGCCAGGACTTCCTCGGCCGTGGTATGGGCCGGAACTACGGTCACGCGGCACCCGTGGCTGACCAGCCGGCGCAGGATGTTGTGTTTGATGCCGAAGTCGTAGGCCACCACGTGGAAGCGGAGGGGCAAGGGGTCCCGGGTGCGATAGGGGTGCGTGGGCTGCCACTGGCGGAACTCCCACTCGGGCGGCGTGGGGTCGGGCCAGTGGTAGGCTTCCTCACACGTGACCGTCCGCACCAAGTCCACCCCGTCCAAGCCGTGCCAGGCGCGCGCGCGGGCGACGAGCTCGTCGTCGGAGAGGTGCTCGTCGGTGGAGATGACGCCCTTCATGCTTCCCTTGTCCCGCAGGCGGCGGGTGATGGCGCGGGTATCCACCTCGCTGATGCCGACGACCCCCTGACGGGCGAGCCACGTGCTCAGGTCGAGCGTTGCCCGCCAGTTGGAGACGCGCGGGCTGAGCTCCCGCACCACGAAGCCGCTCAGGAAGGCACGGCGGGCCTCATCGTCCTCGGCGTTGGTGCCCGTGTTGCCGATTTGGGGCGCGGTCATGACCACGATTTGGCCGGCGTAGCTGGGGTCGGTGAGGATCTCCTGGTAGCCGGTCATGCTGGTGTTGAAGACCACTTCGCCCGGCCGTGTGCCGACGGCGCCGAAGGCGCGCCCGTGCCAGACGCTCCCGTCCTCCAGGGCCAGGCGGGCTCGGGGTGCCTCGTGAGGCCACATGGGGTTCCCTCCTGCTCCTTGCTCATCGGGCCCCGTTCCGGGGCTATGCTTTGCTCATCGGGTCCACAAAAGGCCGCCCCACGCCCGGCGCATGAAGCGGCCCTTCGTCGCGCGAACTCCTCTTGTGCGCGCGTACCTTAGCACAATTCAGTGTGGCGGCAAGTGGGCGCGCCGGCCGGGGGCACGCTCCTCTTCCTCGGCCGGCGCCGGCGTGTTGAACCAGGCCACGGCCAGCGTCACCCCCACGGCGCCGATGAGCACGGAGAGCGCCGTGGGCCACGTCACCCGCCCAAGCCAGGCGGCCACGAGCCAGGTGGCGGTGACCAGGAGGAGTGCTCCTCCAACAGCGCGGTGGAGGCTCGTGAGCCGCAGGAAGAGGGCCCGCCAGCGCTGTGCGGGGGCAAGCTCGCCCGCCAAGGCCACGCGGGCGTGAAGGCGGGCCAGGGCCGGCAGCCCCATGCGGCGATAGCCCTCGGCCAGGGCCAAGTGGGCCGCGGGTCGCTCGTCGGCCGGCAAGAGGGGGATCACCTCCCGGTAGAGGGCCACGGCCCGGCGGGGCTCGTTGAGCCGGAAGGCCACTTGGGCGAGCACCAGGTGCGCCTCCACGTGGGCCGGGTTGAAGCGGAGGGCCTGGTGGGCGTGTTCGTGGGCGGCCAAGAGCTTGCCCCGTCGGGCCAAGAG
>JALSKA010000129.1 GCA_026989095.1 Ardenticatenaceae bacterium | reverse complement strand
AGCCTTCTCCCAGAAACTCCCCACCAGGCTCAAAGCAACCCCGCTGGAGACAGATGTCGTCCAACAACGGGCTGGCAACTTTCGGAAAGATGTGCTATATCTTCCTGCAGATGAAAGCGAATCGGGCGCAATCAGGCGGGGAAGAGAGCGGCATCTCACCAAAAGGGATGATACCAACAGCGCTATGGACGCCTGTGTGGTTTCCGTCAACGCAGCCCTTTCGGCCTTCAGAGCCCACTTCCGGCGATGGCCCACACTGGTGGTACGAGCTCCGGGGCGCGTGAACCTGATCGGCGAGCACACGGACTACAACGACGGCTTCGTGCTGCCCGTGACCATCAACCGCGCCATCTGGCTGGCCGTGCGCCGACACACGGCCCCCAAGGTCACCGTGCGCGCCCACGATCTGGACCAAGAGATCACCGTGGACATCACGGCCTTCGAACGCAGGGCAGCAGGGTGGGCTGCCTATGTGCAGGGTGTGCTGTGGGCCATGGGCAAGGCCGGCATCCCCCTCTGCGGCTGGGATGGCCTGTTGACCGGCGACGTGCCCCGGGGTGCGGGCCTGGCGTCGAGCGCGGCCCTGGAGATGGCCGTGGCCCGGGCCGTCGCGGCCTTGGCAGGCCACAACTGGGACCCCTTGGAAATGGCCCAAACAGCTTGGCGCGCCGAGAACGAGTGGGTGGGCGTGTCCTGTGGCGTGATGGACCAAGTGGCTGTCGCCTGTGGCCGGGCAGGCCACGCGATCCTGCTCGATTGTCGCTCGTTGCGGGTGGAGCACGTCCCTTGGCCGGCCGGCGCCGCCATCGTGGTGTTGGACACGGGCACACGGCGCGAGCTGGTCGAGTCCGCCTACAACGAGCGCCGTGCGCAGTGCGAAGCCGCAGCCATCTCCTTCGGCGTGAGGGCACTGCGCGACGTGACGCCCGAGATGTTCGCCGAGCGCGCCCACACCCTCGACGACGTGGTGCGCCGCCGCGCGCGCCACGTGATCACCGAGAACGCCCGCGTCCTCGCCGCAGCCGAGGCCCTGCGGGCAGGTAACCTCGTGCGCGTGGGCGAGCTCATGGTGGCCAGCCACGCCAGCCTGCAGGATGATTTCCAAGTCTCCTCGCCGGCCTTGGACGCGATGGTCACATGTGCCTTGGAGGCACCGGGATGCTACGGCGCCCGCCTCACCGGAGCCGGGTTCGGCGGGTGTGTGGTGGCCCTGGTGGCCGAGGAAAAGACCGCCACCTTTACCGAGCACGTGCTCCGCTGCTACCGGGCGCACACTTCCCTAGTTCCCCGTGCTTACACGTGCCGGGCCGTCAACGGTGCTTCCGTGGCCTGGCTTATTTGACCTCCCCGCTCACGGCTCCTCACTTGCACAAAGTGCCAAACTGCGGTACTCTACCCCTTCGGAACCCGCGTGCCCCACAAGCCTACGATGCCGCGTGGGCGGCTCCGGCACGTGGGGCGTTGCAACGGCTCAACCCGAAAACGTGGTGCAATCGAGGATCGTATGGAACAGCTCCAGAATCTCACCGTGAACATCGGCGCCATTTTACAGGTCTTCCTCGCTTTTGTGGGCGCCTTTGGGCTGGCCTTCTGGCTGAGCTTGCTCATTTGGACCTACCGTGACATTCGCTCGCGCACGCGCGACATCTTCGCCGTCCTCTTGGCCGTGGTGTTGGTCGCCATCTTCAACGTGTTGGGCGTGTTGCTCTACCTGCTGCTGCGCCCGCGGGAGACCTTGGCCGAGCAGTACGAGCGCTCGTTGGAGGAAGAAGCGCTGCTCCAGGAGATCGAAGGCCGGCGCGTCTGCCCTTCGTGCCACATTCCCGTTGAGGACGACTTCCTCGTCTGTCCCAACTGCATGACGCGCCTCAAGAACAAGTGTGCTAACTGCGAGCGCCTCATGCAGCTCGACTGGAACGTGTGCCCCTACTGTGGAACGTAGCCCATGCCGGAGCTGCCCGAAGTCGAGGTCGTGGCCCGCGACCTGCGGGCCGGTGGCGTGGTCGGCGCCCTCATTCGCGGGGTGCGGGTCTTGTGGCCTCGCACTGTGGCCACGCCATCCCCGGAGCGGTTCTGTCAGGAGCTGACGGGCCGGCGAATCCGGGAGGTCGGGCGGAGGGGGAAGTTCTTGGTGCTCCCCCTCGACGACGGGCGCACCCTCCTGGTTCACTTGCGGATGACCGGTCACCTAGTCCTGGTCGGAGCAGGAAGCACCCCCCACCGACACGAACGCCTGCGGTTGGAGCTAGAAGGAAGGCGCCACCTCGCCTTCCTCGACCAGCGCAAGTTCGGGCGCTGGTATCTTCTGGACGACCCACACATACTCCTCGGCCGCTTGGGACCGGAGCCGTTCTCCTCAGAGCTGACCCCAGAGCGCTTCGCCCGCCGCCTGCGGGCCCGCCGGCGACAACTCAAGCCCCTCCTGCTCGACCAGCGCTTTCTGGCCGGCTTGGGCAACATCTACGCAGACGAAGCCCTCTGGGAAGCCCAACTGCACCCCTGCCGGCGCGCCCACACGTTGGACGACGAGGAGGCCGACCGGCTGCTGGCCGCCATCCGGCGGGTGCTGGAACGGGGCATCCACAACGCGGGGACTACGCTGGGACGGGGCGAGGCCAACTTCTACAGCGTCAGCGGCCGCCGAGGGCGCAACCGGGACGCCCTGCGCGTCTTCCGGCGCACAGGGGAGCCATGTCCCCGTTGCGACACGCCCGTGGAGCGACTGGTGGTCGGCGGGCGAGGCACTCACATTTGCCCCCGCTGTCAGCCTTGGCCACGCTCAGGGTGAGAGGATCCTCTCACTTCCACCCCAATGCTTGGAACAGACGGCCCAAGCAACCGGGGAGAGCGTCCCGGGAAGCCCGGTCGGAGGCCGGCGCTTGGGGTGGCTCAGGCGGGGGCGTGGGGTCAGGG
>JALSKA010000128.1 GCA_026989095.1 Ardenticatenaceae bacterium | reverse complement strand
CCCTCCAGGGAGGGCGCCGCCGAGGGTGGGGCCGGCGACTGGGACGAAGTCGTAACAAGGTAGCCGTACCGGAAGGTGCGGCTGGATCACCTCCTTTCTAGGGTGATGCGCGTACTCCGGTCGGCCCAAAGTCTCGGCCACTTTTCAGCGGGTAAGGGCCATTAGCTCAGTTGGTTAGAGCACTCCCCTGATAAGGGAGAGGTCCCTGGTTCAAGTCCAGGATGGCCCACCTGCTTTCCTTAACACAGAGGAGCACCTTACCAAGTGAATATGGGTGTGGAGTAGAAGTCCTGCGTGAACGCGCGCGTAAGCGACTAAGGGCGTACGGTGGATGCCTAGGCGCCAGGTGCCGATGAAGGACGTGGTAGGCTGCGATAAGCCAGGAGGAGCGGCCAACACGCGTTATGACTCCTGGATCTCCGAATGGGGAAACCCGTCCGGGCAAACCCCGGACATCACACGCTGAACACATAGGCGTGTGAGGGGCACCTGGGGAACTGAAACATCTTAGTACCCAGAGGAAAAGAGACTATTCCCCTAGTAGTGGCGAGCGAACGGGGAAGAGCCTAAACCGGCGTTGTGGGAAAGGCCGCAGCCGTTGCAACGTCGGGGTTGCGGGGCCGTCGTGGAGGGGGCTGCGGACCCCTCAGGGAGTTACAAAACCGGCGCGTAGCCGAAGTGCCCTGGAACGGGCCGCCAGAGAGGGTGAGAGCCCCGTAGGCGAAACGTGACCGGTCTCCCGGGCGACGGTTCCCAAGTACCACGGGACACGGGAAATCCCGTGGGAAGCTGGGTGGACCACCACCCAAGGCTAAATACGCCTGGCGACCGATAGCGCATAGTACCGCGAGGGAAAGGTGAAAAGCACCCCGGTGAGGGGAGTGAAATAGTACCTGAAACCGTACGCCTACAACCCGTGGGAGCCTGCCCTCGGGCGGGTGACCGCGTGCCTTTTGGAGTATGAGCCGGCGAGTTACGGTCTGTGGCAAGGTTAAGGGAGGCACACCCGGAGCCGCAGCGAAAGCGAGTCCGAAGAGGGCGCCAAGTCGCAGGCCGTAGACCCGAAACCGGGTGATCTACCCATGGCCAGGGTGAAGCGCGGGTAATACCGCGTGGAGGCCCGAACCGGTGTCTGATGCAAAAGGCTCGGATGAGCTGTGGGTAGCGGTGAAATGCCAATCGAACCCGGCGATAGCTGGTTCTCCCCGAAATCGCTTGAGGGCGAGCCTCCGGCCTGTGGTGTCGTGGCGGTAGAGCACTGGATGGGCTAGGGCCCATTGCGGGTACCAACCCCAACCAAACTCCGAATGCCACGTCATCGGCCGGGGAGTTGGACTACGGGGGATGAGCTCCGTGGTCGAGAGGGGAACAACCCAGACCGCCCGCTAAGGTCCCGAAATCCGGGCTCAGTGGGAAAGGAGGTGGCGCCGCGAAGACAGCCAGGAGGTTGGCTTAGAAGCAGCCATCCTTAAAAGAGTGCGTAACAGCTCACTGGTCGAGTGGCGCTGCGCCGAAAATGTAACGGGGCTAAGCCCGGTACCGAAGCGGCGGGCCGTCGGCTTCGGCCGACGGCGGTAGGGGAGCGTTCCGCGGGCAGTGAAGGTCAGCCGTGAGGCTGGCTGGAGCGCGCGGAAGTGAGAATGCCGGCATGAGTAGCGTCAAGCGCGTGCGAATCGCGCTCGCCGAAAGCCCAAGGGTTCCGACGGAAGGTTCGTCCGCGTCGGGTTAGGCGGGCCTAAGCCGAGGCCGAAAGGCGTAGGCGATGGACAGCCGGTTAATATTCCGGCCCCACCGGCGCAGAGCGATGGGGGGACGCCGAAGGGTAGGCCAGCCGGGTGGTGGTCGTCCCGGTGCCAAGCGTGTAGGCCGATGACGGGGGTAGGCAAATCCGCCCCCCGAGGCTGAGGCGTGATGGCGGGGCACAATGCCCAGAAGTGGCCGAGCCCATGCGGCCGAGAAAAGCCTCTAAGCGATGAAGCGCCGGTGCCCGTACCGCAAACCGACACTGGTGGGCTGGTCGAGTAGACCAAGGCGAGCGGGAGAACCCTGGTTAAGGAACTCGGCAAATTGGCCCCGTAACTTCGGGAGAAGGGGCGCCCTGGCGGGTGAAGGTCCTCGCGACCGGAGCTTGCCGGGGCCGCAGTGACCAGGCTCCCCCGACTGTTTACCAAAAACACAGGTCTCTGCGAACCCGTAAGGGGACGTATAGGGGCTGACGCCTGCCCAGTGCCGGAAGGTTAAGGAAGGGGGTGCAAGCTCCCGACCGAAGCCCCGGTGAACGGCGGCCGTAACTATAACGGTCCTAAGGTAGCCGAGCTGCCTGCCCGCAGGGTAACCTGTGGGGCAATACCCGGCTGTATGCGGGAAACCCCTGAGAGCCCTGTCTACCAGGGGAAGCAAAGCCTTCCCCGGTAAAAATGGCAGGGATTGGGCAACCCGCAGGAAACCCACCTCGCGGTGGGGATCCTCAGAGACTATACGCCGGGCATCCGGCAGGCTTTCGCCCTCAAGGAGGATCCAATGAGGCTCTCGCCCGATTGGGTGGTGGGGTTCGTCGACGGAGAAGGTTGTTTCTACGTAGGCATAACCCCCCACCCGGAAATGAGTCTCGGCTATCAAGTCCTTCCAGAGTTCCGAATCGTCCAACACGAAAGGGACATCCAGGTGCTTTATGCACTCAAGCGGTTCTTCAGATGCGGAGTGGTGCGACGCAATCGGGAGAACCGCTACGAGTTGCGAATACGCAAGCTCTCCTGTCTACAGCAGGTGGTGGCGTTCTTCGAGCGCCATCCCCTGAAAACAAAAAAGAACGCGGATTTTAAGAAGTTCGCCCGCGTCGTGAGGTGGATGGCGGAGGGCAAGCACTTGGAGAAGGAGGGGCTGATAAACATCATTGAAATAGCCATGACGATGAATTGGGCGGATAAGCCAAAAGCGAGGGAAATCCTGAGGGAACTGAAAGGCCAGGCCGGATGAAGAGATAGTCCACCCCCGGTGGAAACATCGGGAAAAGGTGAGCGAAATTCCTTGTCGGGTAAGTAGGAAACTTGCCCCGCCATCCCGTGAGGGATGGATGAAAGCCGGCTCATATCGGGGAAGCCCTCCTGGGATATGCGGGCCCCAGAGGGTAATCCCGAGGGAAGTCGCCCCATCACGTGGTGGGGTTGACCCCGTAACGACTGACCCGAAAGGGGAGGCGCACATACCTCCGGTGCGCAATACGCCGGCTCTCACCTCTCAGGCCCTTTGGCCTGATGACCGCCGCCGAGCGGGGGCAACTACGGAGGCATTCTTCAGGAACGGAGGTGATGTGACCATACGGCTGCATCCCTGGTATGTGACCGGGCTCGCGGAAGGGGAGGGAAGCTTCACGGTGAGCTTCAATCGACGTGCGAGGCTTACCGTGGGGATAGAAACTAAACCTTCCTTCTCGGTGACACTCCACCAGCGGGATTTGGGCGTGCTCAAAGGGCTGCGGGCGTTCTTCAAGTGCGGCGGAATTCGATACAGCCGCTCTGACCGTACATACAAATATGAAGTGCGGTCCGTGGCCGACCTAGCCCGAAAGGTTGTCCCACACTTCGAGCAATACCCGCTGGCCGGAGCAAAGGGAGACGACTTCCAAAAGTTCGCCGAAATTGTGCGCCTGGTCCATGCCAAACATCACCTAAACCCTGATCACCTGAGACACATTATCGAACTTGCTTACTCGATGAATCCATCGGGAAAGCGACGATACGCGAAGGATGACCTCCTACGGTTGCTCGGTGAGATGAAGGTATAGTCTGCGCCCTGTGGAAACACGGGGAGAACGCGAAGTTCCGACCCGCACGAAAGGCGTAACGAGGGGAGCACTGTCTCAACCAGGGACCCGGTGAAATTGCACTGGCCGTGAAGATGCGGCCTACCCGCAGCAGGACAAAAAGACCCCGTGGAGCTTTACTGCAGCTTGCCATTGCGTCGGGGCATGGTCTGTGTAGGATAGGTGGGAGGCTGGGAAGCCGGGGCGCCAGCTCCGGTGGAGCCGCCCTTGAAATACCACCCTGATCATGTCTTGGCGCTCACCCGGCGCCGTTATCCGGGCCGGGGACAGTGGCTGGTGGGCAGTTTGACTGGGGCGGTCGCCTCCCAAAGAGTAACGGAGGCGCCCAAAGGTCCCCTCAGGCGGAATGGAAACCCGCCGTTGAGTGCAAGGGCAGAAGGGGGCTTGACTGTGAGGCTGACAAGCCGAGCAGGGGCGAAAGCCGGGCCTAGTGATCCCACGGTTCCGTGTGGAAGGGCCGTGGCTTATCGGATAAAAGCTACCCCGGGGATAACAGGCTAGTCTCGCCCAAGAGTTCACATCGACGGCGAGGCTCGGCACCTCGATGTCGGCTCGTCACATCCTGGGGCTGGAGCCGGTCCCAAGGGTTGGGCTGTTCGCCCATTAAAGTGGCACGCGAGCTGGGTTCAGAACGTCGTGAGACAGTTCGGTCTCTATCCGCTGCGGGCGTTGGTGGCTTGAGGGGGGCTGCCCCTAGTACGAGAGGACCGGGGTGGACCGACCTCTGGTGTACCAGTTGTCCCGCCAGGGGCACCGCTGGGTAGCTATGTCGGGCAGAGAGAACCGCTGAAAGCATCTAAGCGGGAAACTCGCCCCAAGATGAGGCCACCCACCTCCTTCGAGAGGGTAAGCGCGCTGGGAGACGACCAGTTCGATAGGCCGGTGGTGGAAGCGGGGTAACCCGTGCAGCCTACCGGTACTAACGCGCGAGGGCTTACGCGCCGCGTTCGCGCAGGATCTCTGGGCCACACCTATATTCACCACGTTGCCCGTTGAGATCTTCTCTGAGATCTTTACCACATTCCAATACTCCGCTCATGAAGGGCGAGGTTGGTGACTCTCGCGGTGGGGGTACACCCGGTCCCATCCCGAACCCGGAAGTTAAGCCCACCAGCGCCGATGGTACTGCGCGGGAAGCCGCGTGGGAGAGTAGGTCGTTGCCAACTTCGCCCTTTTCTTTATTTCTCACCACCGCAACCAAAACCACAAGGTCCTCCCTCTTGAGAGGGCCTTGTGGTTTTTTGTTTTTCACCTCTGAGGGGAAGACACCGACACTTGTCGTTGAGCTAGTGGTGAAGAATCTGTGAGAGGAAGAGTTTCGTGCGTTCGTGCTGAGGGTTGGTGAAGAAGTGCTCGGGAGTTCCCTCCTCTACGATGAGCCCCGCGTCCATGAAGACAATGCGGTCGGCCACTTCGCGCGCAAATCCCATCTCGTGAGTCACCACCAGCATCGTCATGCCCGAACGGGCCAGCTCGCGCATCACGTCCAGCACTTCCTTGATCATCTCGGGGTCCAAAGCCGACGTGGGCTCGTCGAAGAGCATGATCTTGGGCTGCATGGCCAAGGCACGCGCAATGGCCACCCGTTGCTGCTGGCCTCCTGAGAGTTGGCCGGGATACTTGTGGGCCTGATCGGCAATGCCCACCCGTTCCAGCAGCTCCATAGCAATTCGCTCGGCCTTTTCCCTCGGCCACTTGCGCACCAGCCGAGGGGCCAAAGTGACATTGTCCAGCACGGTCATGTGCGGGAAGAGGTTGAACTGCTGGAAGACCATGCCCACTTCGCGCCTGATGGCCTCGATGTTGCGAATGTCACGGGTGAGCTCGATGCCATCCACCACAATGCGGCCCGCGTCATGCTTCTCCAAGTGGTTGATGCACCGCACCAAGGTGGATTTCCCCGATCCCGAGGGCCCAATGATCACGACCACTTCCTGCCGCTTGACCCGCAAGGTGATGCCCCGCAGCGCCTCGAAGTCACCAAAGCGTTTGCGCACCTTCTCCAGGATGATAATGTAGTCACCCACGTCAGCCCGCTGCACGTCGGTGACTGCTGCTGCCTCTTGAATCGTCATCTCCTTGCCTCCTCTGCTGTCTCATCCACTACTACCGCGTGCCCACCCCCAGTCGTGCCTCCAAGCGCCGGCTGGAGTACGACATCGCGTAGGTGAAGACCCAGTAGATAGCAGCAATGAAGATAAAGACTTCTCGCTGTAAGCCGATGAATTCCGGCTGGGCGATGACACTGAGGGCGATGCCCAACAGCTCCAACAGGCCCACAATGGCCACCAGTGTCGTATCCTTGAACAGGCCGATGAACTGTCCCACGATGGCCGGAATAACGGCGCGCAATGCTTGGGGAAGAATGATGTGGCGCATGGCCTGATAGTAGTTGAGCCCCAGCGCGTAAGCCGCCTCGTATTGGCCACGGGGAACGCCCTGCAAGCCGCCGCGCACGTTTTCGGCCAAGTAGGCTGCCGAGAAGAGAGTCATGCCCACCATGGCACGGATGAGGTTGTCAACACGCACGCCCTTGGGAAAGAAGAGGGGCAAGATAATGGCCGACGCCCACAGCACAGTCACCAAGGGCACCCCACGCACAGTTTCGATGTACAGGATGGAGAAGAGCTTCACAACAGGAAGCTCGCTGCGTCGCCCCAATGCCAACAGCACGCCCAGCGGAAACGAGGCCACTATGGCGATGAGGGCCAGCAGCACCGTCAGCAGCAAGCCACCCCACTTGCTCGTGGGCACATCGGCCAGCACTTGGCTCCCCCCCAACCCCTTGAGCAAGACGAGGATCACGAAAAAGGAGAGTACCCAACCCCACACAAGAGGGCGCTGGAGCCGAGATCGCCCCATCGAGGCCACGTGAGTCAGAATGAAAGCGGCCAGCACGCCTATCAAAGGCCACTTCACGTTGGGCGAGGCGGGTAGCACGAGCACTATCGCTCCCAAGACGCCGGCAACCACGCTGGGAGCCCAGTTCCGCCCTCCCCAAGCGCCCCAGCTCAGGCCGGCCAACGCGCCCACCAGGCCCAAGGCCACCCAGATGCGCCAGAACGCCTCCTCAGGATACGGCCCAACGGCGAAGAGGCGCAGGTTGACCAGCACCACCTCCCATTTGGCCTCGTAGAGCGCCCAGCGGAAGAGGGCCCGCAGCACCACGAAGATAAGTGCTGCCAACGCCACCGTGATGACGGCGTTGTACCAGGGCGTGAAGAGATTCTCCTTCATCCACTCCAGGATGGCCGGGGGACTCTTCTTGTCGGACGAGAGGTTCGCCTGAGCTGTCATGGCCTACCGCTCCACGAGTTTGACCTTCTGGTTGTACCAGTTCATGAAGAGGGACGTGAAGAGGCTGAACGTCAAGTAGCTGGCCATCACCAGGGAAATCACTTCCAGCGACTTGCCTGTCTGGTTCAAGACCGTACCGGCCACGAAGAAGAGATCGGGGTAGCCGATGAAAACGGCCAAGCTGGAGTTCTTCGTCAAGTTGAGGTACTGGCTCGTCAGAGGCGGAATGATGATGCGCAGCGCTTGGGGAAGAATAATGTAGCGCATCATCTGCACATCGTTGAGCCCGAGGGCCTTGGCCGCCTCACGCTGCCCCTTGCTCACCGCCAGAATGCCGCCGCGCACAATCTCGGCGATGAAGGCGCCCGTGTAGACCACCAAGCCCGTGAAGAGGGCCGCGAACTCCGGCGTCATGCGCGTGCCCCCTTGGAAGTTCAGGCCGACCAGCTCAGGCCGGGTCACACTTGCCGGCGTTCCGGGGGCGATGAGCCAACCTACAAGCACAAACACCACCCACGTTCCCAAGGCCGCCACAATCGGATACCCTGACTGGCCGGTGCGCTCCTCATATCTGGCGCGCCACTTGGCCACGACCAAGCCAACCACCACGCCCGCCACCACAAAGCCAACCCAGACGGGAAAGCCGGCCTGTGGCTGAAGCCAGGGAATGGCTATCCCCCGATTGCTCAGATAGACGGGACCGGGCAGTTGCACAGCCTGGCGCACGCGGGGGAATTTGAGCATGACGGCCATGTACCAGAAGAAGAGTTGCACGAGCAGGGGAGTATTGCGGATGATCTCGATATAAGCGCTCACCAACGTGCGCAGGAGCCAGTTTGGGGAGAGGCGGGCAATGCCGCTCAGGAGCCCCAAGAGGGTGGCGAACAGGATGCCCACAAGGCTGACCTTGAGGGTGTTCAAGATTCCAACCACGAAGGCTCGCCCGTAGGAATCGTCGGAGGTATAGGGAATCAGGGATTCACCAATGTCAAATCCGGCCCGCTGCTGCAGAAACCCGTAACCGCCGGTCAAGCCACGTGCTCTCAAGCCTTCCTGCACATTGTTATAAAGGTACGTGAAGACGAGCACCACAACGACCAGGAAGATGATCTGGGCAATGACGGTGAGCACCCGTTCATCGCGCCAAAAGGGAGGACGAGTGTGCTCGGTTACCGGAAGAGTGGCCATGTTCCACCTCGACCGCGTCTTAACCGTGCTGGCGTTTCACACTTGGAACTGCCCGGCACTTCGGGGAAGGCCGAGCAGAACACCTCATCTTGTGGGTGAGTGAAACCGCCACACGGCCAAGGAGCTAGAGCTCAAGGCCGTGTGGCGGCGTAAAGCCCGGTCTTTTAGCGGAACGGCGGCGAGTAGAGCAGGCCACCCCGTGTCCACAGGTCGTTCAGGCCGCGGGGCAACTCGAAGGGCGTACCAGGGCCCAGGTTGCGGTCGTAGATCTCGCCGTAGTTGCCCACGTTCTTGATGACGCGGTAGGCGAAGTCATTGGTCAACCCCAGGCTCTCGCCCAACTCGCCCTCCAAGCCCAAGAAGCGGCGGATGCCGGGGTCTTCGCTGTTGAGGAAGTCATCCACGTTCTCGGAAGTAATGCCGAACTCCTCCGCCTGAATGGTGGCGAAGACGGTCCACATGACCACATCGTGCCAAATGGGATCGCCTTGGAGCACGGCCGGCCCAAGGGGCTCCTTGGAGAGAGTGGCGTCGAGAATGACGTGGGCCTCGGGGTCCTTCAGGAGCGACTTGCGGGAGACCAAGCCCGACTTGTCGGTCGTCACGGCGTCGCAGCGCCCTTCTTCATAGGCGCCGAAGGTATTGTCGGCCGTCTCGAAGACCACGGGCGTGTACTCGATGCCACGGGCTCGCATCTGGTCGGCCAAGTTGAGCTCGGTCGTCGTGCCCGTGGTCACGCAGATGGCTGCACCCTGGAGGTCCTCCAGCTTGGTGATGTTATCGGCTTTGCGAACCATGATGCCCTGGCCGTCGTAGAAGGTCACCACGCCGAAGTCCATGCCCACGGAAGCATCGCGAGTCAGCGTCCACGTGGTGTTGCGAATGAGCACGTCCACCTCACCCGTCTGGACGGCCGTGAAGCGCTCTTTCGCCGTCAGGGGGCGGAACTCGACGGCATCAGGATCGTCAAAAATGGCCGCCGCCAAGGCGCGGCAGAAATCGATGTCAAAGCCGGCGTAATTGCCCTCTTGGTCCAAGTAACCGAAGCCGGGCAAGTTGGCGTTGGCGCCGCAGATGAGCTTGCCGCGCTGCTTCACCACCTCGAGCAAGCTGCCCTCAGCAGCAGGTTGCTCCTGCTGAGCGGGTACAGGTGTGGGGGCTGGCTGCTCGGTCACCGCGCCCGTCTGCTCTGTGGGGGCCGTCGTGGGCGTGGCCTGGTTCTGGGCGCAAGCGGTAATGAGCAACAGCGCCACGAACAGCGTGAACAAGGATATGGTAAAACGCTTCATCACTCTCCTCCTTTTAAGATTTTGCCCTTCTCACGACGACATAACAAAGCCACTTCGGAAAAGCGTGGCCTTTCCGATACTGCGCCTATTACACCTTCTCGACTTCGCTTGCCATTGCGCCCTGCTTTTTTGTTGTCGTCCCAGTTATGTGCAGTGCCGAAGTGGTACGTGCAGAAGCGGGGAAGGTCCGCGCCAGGTTGCTACCCTTTGGGGAAACATGCTATGGAGTGCCTCGCCTCAACACCGCCTGTCTTAAAAAGACCAAAGGCCCGCCGTGACGGAAAGAGGTGAGGAGGCTCCCCTCATGGCGGGTTTCCTTCAAGAAAATTCTCGCTTTTCCCCCTCCATCACCGGGCTCGCGAGCCCAACAACAGGGTGCCGTCCGAGTATTGTGCCACAGTATAAAAAAAACCGCCCATTTGTCAAAGCGGACTTTTCACCACATGGCCCCTTGGGGCTCGTCTACTTTTGACACCTGGTGAAGTGTCCCCTATAATCGCCGTGGCTTCACGGCGCCAGACAACATTGAGAGCCTCCGGTGACGATGGCGGTGTTGGGGACATCTCTCCAACACCCTGTTTTTGAGCACGGGAGAAGCCCCCTTGTTGGCGTCACTTTCATCACACCACGGGGAAGTTTGAGGTATGCAACGACATCTCGGCGCACAACTGTTGGCTATCACGGTGCTGGCCGTCGTCGCGTTTTGGATTGCCCTCCCGTCCACCACGTTGATCCGCATCGTCAACCCTCTTACCGGGCAGCCCCTCGTTGAACGGGATACCGACTACCGGCGCGGGCTCGACCTCCAAGGCGGGCTACAAGTGGTGCTCGAGGCCGACGTGCCGCCGGGGACCGAGGTGGACGCGGAACGAATGCAAGCGGCCCGCGACATCATCGAGCGACGTGTGAACGCCTTGGGCACGACGGAGCCGGTCATCCAGTTGGCCGGCAACAACCGCATCATCGTGGAGCTGCCGGGCATCGAGGACCCGAACCGAGCCATTGCGACCTTCGGCGAGACAGGCTTGCTGGAGTTCATCGACGCCGGCTTGCCCAGCGAGGCCCCACAGGTGGGCGAGCGAGTCGTCACCGACTTCGGCGAACAGACGCCCGTGACCGACACGGCCAACGTGCGCGTCTACCGCACGGTCTTCACGGGCGCCGACCTGCGCTCGGCCGAGATCGCCTTTGACCCGAACACCAACCAACCCCAAATCGCCTTCGAGTTCAAGCCCGGCGAACCCACCCGCCGGCTGGCCGAGTTCACCCGCAACAACGTGGGCAGAATCATGGCCATCACGCTGGACAAGGTGGTCATCAGCACCCCGGTCATCCGGGACGAAATTCCCGACGGCCGCGGCGTCATCGAGGGGAACTTCACGCTGGAGGAAGCCCAGGCTCTGGTCATCCAGCTCCGGTACGGCGCGCTTCCCGTCCCCCTCAAAATCGTCCAAGTGCGGGCTGTGGGGGCCACGTTGGGCGAGGATTCCATCCAGCGCAGCGTGCGGGCCGGAATCATCGGCGTGCTCTCCGTGGCGGTGTTCATGTTGCTCTACTACCGGCTTCCCGGCCTGTTGGCCAACGTGGCGCTGGCCATCTATGGTGCCATGGCCTTGGCGCTCTTCAAGCTCATCCCGGTCACACTCACCTTGGCCGGCATTGCCGGGTTCGTCCTCTCCGTGGGCATGGCCGTGGACGCGAACATCCTCATCTTCGAGCGCATGAAAGAGGAACTCCGGGCAGGTCGGTCCCTTGTCGCGGCCGTTCACATTGGCTTTCGGCGCGCGTGGCCCAGCATTCGTGACTCCAACGTCTCCACGTTGATCACCTGTGCGATTCTCTTCTGGTTTGGGGCCACGTTCGGCGCCAGCATCGTTAAGGGCTTTGCCGTCACCTTGGCGCTTGGGGTGATGGTCTCCCTGTTTACCGCCGTCATGGTCACGCGCACGTTCCTGCAAGCCGTGATGAATTCAGGACTCGTGCGCAACCGCTGGTGGTTTGGCGTCTGAGGGGACGGCTCGAACACAGAGGGAGGAAGTTATGGCACGCGGTTTGAACAAAGTGATGATCATCGGTAACGTAGGGCGGGACCCGGAGCTTCGATATACCCCAAATGGAACTCCGGTCGTGAATTTCAGCGTGGCCGTAGGACGTCAGTGGACGACTTCTACAGGCGAACGGCGTGAGGCCACGGATTGGTTCAACGTCGTGGCGTGGCGCGAGCTGGCCGAGATCTGCAACCAGATGTTGAGCAAAGGACGCCGCGTGTACATCGAAGGGAGCTTGCAGACACGCAGTTGGGAGGACGAGAAGGGCCAGCGCCATTACCGCGTCGAGCTCGTTGCCGACCAGATGATTTTGCTCGACAGATATCCGGCACGCGAGCGGGAGTGGACTGCCGAAAGTCGGAACAACGTGTAGGCGTGGAACCCATCAACCGTTCCCACCGGGCGTGGCCGCAACGGAGCGCCACGCCCGGTCGCATTGAGGCAGAACGCGCCCTGTAATACGAGGTCAAAACCGACCAACGTACCTCTCCATCAACGGGAAGTGGGGTGAAACGGTGTTCAACATCGTCCAAAAACGATATTGGTTCTTCGGCTTCTCAGCCCTCGTCTTGCTGCCGGGCATTGTGGCCCTCCTCCTGTGGGGCTTGAATTTGGCCATAGATTTCACCGGGGGCGCCTTGTTGGAGCTGCGCTTCGACCAAGCGGCCGCACCTCCGCCGCCCGGCGAAGTCACCGCACGTCTCGAAGGCATGGGATACGCTGGCCCCATCGTGCAGACGACTGAAGAGAAAAGCGTCATCATCCGCCTCCGGGAGATCACCAACGAGGAGAAGGAACAAATCAAGGCCGCCCTCGAGGCGGAGTACGGCCCGTCAACGGAGTTGCGCTTCGAGTCCGTCGGGCCTGTGGTGGGCCGAGAAGTCACGCAGCGAGCCATCATAGCCGTGGCCGCGGCGGCCGTGGGCATCCTGCTCTACATGGCCTTGGCCTTTCGCAACGTGCCCCACCCCTTCCGCTATGGCACCTGTGCCATCATTGCGCTGCTACACGACACCTTCATCGTGTTGGGAACGGCGGCCATCTTGGGCCGTTTTCTCGGATGGCAAGTGGACGCCCTCTTCCTCACTGCCGTGCTCACGGTGATCGGCTTCTCCGTCCACGACACCATTGTGGTTTTCGACCGCATTCGGGAGAACATGCACGTGTACAAGGGGCTCCCCTTTGAGGAAGTGGTGAACCGGAGCATCGTGCAGACGCTGGACCGCTCAATCAACACGCAGTTAACCGCCCTGTTCACGCTCACAGCCCTTTATCTCTTCGGCGGCGTGACCATCAAGCAGTTCGTCTTCTGGCTCATCGTCGGCATGGTCAGTGGAACGTACAGCTCCATCTGTAACGCCGCCCCCCTCCTGGTCGCCTGGGAAAACGGCGAGTTGACCCGCTGGCTGCCCGGCCGGCGGAAGCGAGAGAAGCGAGTTGCCGCGTAAACAAGGAGCACGCCCATGCGCGCCCTCTACATTGCTGCCCGCCACGTCTCCTTGCGAGACCTTCCCGTCCCCCAAGCGCCGCCGGGCGAGGCGCTCATCCGAGTGCGCCTGACCGGCATCTGTGACACTGACTTGCACTTGCAGGCCGGCTACATGGACTTCGAGGGCATTCCCGGACACGAGTTCGTGGGCGAAGTGGTACAAAGCCAGCGGGAGGATTTGATCGGCCGGCGCGTGGTGGGTGAAATCAACGCCGCCTGTGGCACATGCGCCCTCTGCCGGCGCGGATTGGGCCGCCACTGCCCTCACCGCACGGTGCTCGGCATTCTGGGACGCCCGGGCACCCACGCCGAATACATCACGCTCCCCGAGGAGAACCTGCACGTCGTGCCCGACGCCATCTCCGACGAGGAAGCAGTCTTCGTCGAACCGCTGGCCGCCGCGTGTGAGATCCTCGAACAAGTGCACCTCGAGCCCACAGCCCGCGTGGCCGTGGTGGGCGACGGCAAGTTGGGCCTGCTCGTCGCCCGAGTCCTGGCGCTCACCGGCTGCGAACTCCTCGTGCTGGGCCGCCATGCCCGCAAGCTCAACGTGTTGGCACGCCAGGGCATTGCCACGAAGCGCGTCTCCCCCGGTGACGAGGACCAACTGCCGGGCCGATGGGCCGACGTCGTGGTGGAGTGTAGCGGTCACCCCTCGGGGTTCGAGACAGCCCGGCGCTTGATCAAGCCACGGGGCACCTTAGTGCTCAAGAGCACCTACCGGGAATCGCCGCCCATTTACCTGGCCGGCCTCGTGGTGGACGAGATCACCGTCGTGGGCTCGCGCTGTGGCCCCTTCGCGCCGGCGCTGCGGCTGCTGGCACATCGCTTGGTCCGTGTGGAAGACCTCATTGACGAGCAGAAGGGGTTAAGCGAGGGCGTACAAGCCTACGAACGGGCGGCCCAACGGGGCGTATTGAAGGTGCTGCTCGACCCACAGCGTTGAAAGGCCCTGTGCAAGGCCCAGGGCCATCATCATGACAACAAGGCCATCGCGGCTCACAAATCACGAACGTCGCCGGGGGTCAACCGGCACAGGCCGCGGAAGCGGCTGTCGGGAGGAAGCCCCCAAACGCTCCAACACTTCGCGCAGTCGCCGCGCCAGCTCTTCCACCAACCGCATGGTGTGCTCCTCATACACTAGTTTGCACTGCCACGTGTCACGTCACCACTTTATCAGAGAACACCACACACCGGCAATGGGGCAAAAGGCCTATTCCACCCGGCCGTGATGGCCGTTCCGTGTCAGGCCGCCAGTTGGGCCACAAGCTGGGGCAACGCCTGCACGAAGCGGGACCGGGCCACCACCCGCGTGGCCCCGGCTGCCAATGCACGGCTTCGGGCGTCCAAGTCCACGTGGGAGCCGAAGGCCAACACCGGCACGGCCGACCACACGCGCCGCACGGCGCGAATGGCCTCTTCCCAGTCGAGCCCCATATCCCCGATGTCCACAATGACCAGCGCCGGCCTCTCCTGAGATGCCCTCAGCACCCCCTCGACCGTGTCCACCACGATCACTTCATACCCGCGCTTGCTCAGAGCCGTCTCGATACGCACCGAGAAGAAGAGGTCGGCCACAAGCGCTACAATAGTCTTCATAAGCCCCTCCTACGACTTGCCATGAACACTTCTGCACGACTGCGCGTTCGCTTACGCGACTTCAACGCGCACGCGGGCCAAGTCAAGCCATTGCTCCTCGGGAATGGGGATCAGCCCAGCCTCCCCGGAAGCGAGATCTTGGTATTGGTTGTCCACCCAGGCCACAAAGGCCAACGGCGGCCTCGGGGGAATAGGCACATGGCCCACGTCCTCACCGTCCACGGAAAATCGTACACCCTTCAAAGTCCACTCCAACCGGTACGTGTGCCACACCGTTGGGTCCACGTGGTCCAGGGAAATTTCGCCGGCCGGCAGCGTGGACGTGCCCGCTTTCCAGGCCAACCGGCCCACGAGAGGAAGCCGGGCCAGCCACCACCCGGCGGCGAGCAATGGTGGAGGAACGGACGGCCCACGCACCGCTTGGGCGAAGAACCCGTGGCCACGCCACCCGCCCGAAAGGGCCAAGTTGTTGTGGGGTGAGGCGTAGAAGAACCAGGCAACTTGGGGCGTCGTCGTGGGGGAACGGGCCAGCTCGCCGGAGAAGGGGGCGTTCCACAGGCCGAACCCGGCCGTTCCCACCATTTCCTCTCGGTGGCTGAAGCGCGCTCGTACAGTGAGGCGCAAGGACGGGCGCCACGGGTAACGGCGGCGCTCCCTCACATGATGGTAGTCGTCCAGTTGGGAGAGGCTGTACGGGCGTGCCGGCCCCGGACGCAGTCGAAGGCGCAGGCATCCCGGCGACCACATCTGATCGCCGTACCCGTGAATGAGGCGCACCCAACGGGGGCCAACGCCATCTTCAAATTGCTCATCAACCACGAGCGCGTAGCCAGGCATCAATGGCTTTTGTCGCTTGGGTGAGGACTTCAAGGCCGTCCTCACGCACGATGGCCAAGTCTTCAATGCGCACGCCACCCCATCCGGGAATGTACACGCCGGGCTCCAAGGTCACCACGCTGTTGGCCGGAATCGTGTCGTCGTCGGAGGCGCGGAACGAGAGGTAGGGGCGCTCGTGGACTTCGAGCCCCACGCCGTGGCCCAAGGAGTGGCCGAAGTGCTCGCCGAACCCCTGGGCTTCCAGGGAGGCCCGGGCAACCCGGTCGGCCTCGCGGCAGCTCATGCCGGCGTGGACGGCCTCCTCCACGGCCTCGAGCGCTCCCAGACACGCCCGGTAGACGCGGGCGAACATCTCGTCAGGCTCACCGACGACGAACGTTCGAGTCATGTCAGCGTGATATCCGCCCACTTGGGCGCCGAAGTCCACCAACACCATGTCCCCTTCCCGCACGGCCCTCTCTCCCGGGTTGGGGTGATAGTGGGGCAGGGCGGCATGGTCCCCCACGGCCACGATGATCTCGAAGCTCACGTCGTCGGCCCCCAGCTCGCGCAGGATGACCTCAAGCCGCCAGGCCAACTCCCGTTCGGTGCGGCCTGGTTCCACCTCAACCAGGAAACGCTCGAAGGCCGCGTCGGTCAGCGCTTGGGCGCGGCGCAGGAGGGCCAACTCCGACTCGTCCTTAACAGCCCGCAGCCGTTTGCCCACTTCCTCGGTAGGCACCCATTCGGCAGTCTCCGGGGCCACGTGCTTCCACCGCTCGAAGGCGGACACCGTCACGTCGTCGGCCTCGAAGGCTATGCGGCGGGGGCACACGCGGGCCAGCAACTCGCCAAGGGCTTCCTCCAGCCGGCCCGTCTGCCTGTGCAGGGAGAAGTGGGGTGCTTCATTTTGCACCTGTTCGTAATAGCGGAAATCGGTGATCACGTGGGCCTGCTCGGGCGTGATCAGCAGGAGGCCACTGGAGCCGGTGAACCCGCTGAAGTAGCGCCGGTTGTAGGCGTTACTGATGAGAAAGGCGTCGGCCCCGTACTCGGCCATGACGGACCGAAGGGCAGACAACCGGTGGTCTGTGGCCATCATATCACACTCACGGGTCGGATGTCGCCGGGCCGACCCACCATCGGCCCGGCGCCGTTATCCGGTGGACGGGCTACGCCTCGTCATGTGTGTCGATCTGGGCGCGTTGGAGCCGGCCGCTCCAATCCACGTAGACAGTCTTCCACTCGCTGAAAGTGTCCAGAGCAGTCCACGCCGCCTCGCGGGTGCCGTTGCCCGTATCGTTCGTGCCGCCGAAGGGCAGATGCGTTTCCGCGCCGATGGTGCCGTGGTTGATGTAGACCAGGCCGCTCGAGAAATCGCGGATGGCCTGGAAGGCGCGGTTCACATCCTGGGTGAAGAGGGAGCTGGACAAGCCGTAGGCCACGCTGTTGTTGATCTTGATGGCCTCCTCAAGGCTGTCGGCCGTGATGATGGAGAGGCAAGGGCCGAAGATTTCCTCTTGGGCCACGCGGAAGTGCGGGGCCACGCCGTCGAAGAGTGTGGGTTCGTAGAAGAACCCGCCGCCGTTCTCCCAGACACGACCACCCACCAGGACAGTGGCCCCCTCCTGCTGGGCGATGCCCGTGTAGGCGTGAATCTTGCGCAGGGCGGCCGCATTAATCACCGGCCCCACGTCCGTCTCCGGGTCCAAACCGTGGCCCAACTTCAGGCGCCGTGTGGCCTCGACAAGTCGCTCGGTGAACTCGTCCTTAATGGCCCGGTGAAGGATGAGCCGGCTACAAGCAGTACACCGTTGGCCCGTGGTGCCGAAGGCGCTCCAGATGACCGCCTCGAGGGCCAAGTCCAAATTCGCGTCGTCCATCACGAGAATGGCGTTCTTGCCGCCCAATTCCAGGGCCACTTTCTTGAGCTGCGTGGCGGCCGCTGTGGCCACCTGGCGGCCGCTCTCCGTCGAGCCGGTGAAGGAGATCACCTTCACGTCGGGGTGCTCCACGAGCGCCTGGCCGACGCGCCCGCCCGGCCCCGTCACCAGGTTGAGCACGCCCGGGGGCAGGCCGGCCTCCTCGAAGATCTTGACGAACTCGGCCCCCAACATGGGGGTGTCACTGGCCGGCTTGAAGACCACCGTGTTGCCGCAGATCAGCGCGGGCAAGATCTTCCACGAGGGGATGGCAATGGGGAAATTCCAGGGCGTGATGACGCCCACAACGCCGATGGGCGCCCGCTCAGACCAGCAGCTCTTGTTGGGCAACTCACTGTGGACCGTCTTGCCGAAGAGGCGGCGCCCTTCGCCGGCCATGTAGTAGGCCATATCAATGGCCTCTTGAACGTCGCCGCGGGCTTCCGGCAACACCTTGCCCATTTCCACGGCCATAAAGCGGGCCAGTTCCTCCTTGCGCTCCTCGAGCAGGCGGGCCACGCGGAACAGAATTTCGCCCCGCTTGGGAGCCGGCGTCAGGCGCCAGGACTCGAAGGCCGCCTTGGCCGCCTCAACGGCGGCGGCCACATCGTCGGGGCCGCTCTTGGGCACACGGCCGATCACCTGGCCGGTGGCCGGCTCGATCGACTCCATCCACTCGCCGCTTTGAGCAGGGACCCATTGGCCACCGATGTAATTGCGGTATTCCAGGTTCCGGTACTCGTGCATGACTCACTCCTTTGTGAAAGATCGGATTGGTCGGCTGCTGGGGGGCACGTGTGAGTCCGAGACGAGATTCGAGCTGATGGACCTGTCGTTGCCCTTCTACGCGCTCGAGGCGCTCCGGCGGAGGATCAAGCGCCCACCCTGGTGTTCCTATCATACCCGGTTAGAAGGGTTTTGCAACTGTGGCCTAGGTCAACACGGCACACGCCCGTGAACTTTCCCCCGCGCCCGTAGAGTTTTGACCGTAGAGTTTTGATTTGTGCTTTCAGGGAGGACACATAGAATTACGGTAGCTTTGTGCCTTGACGCCTGAGAGTGAACGGTGAGAACGAGCGCGCGGGAGACGTGGAACCCGCGCGCTTGCCACGTGATGCGGGCCTTTGCGCCCTTGCAACAGCAGCGGACCGGCGGAGCACGAGCGTGCGCACCTTGCTAGACTCCCCGTTCGAGGGAAGCACGGCCGCAGAACACAAGAGCACCGCTGTTCGGGAAACACTCTGG
>JALSKA010000127.1 GCA_026989095.1 Ardenticatenaceae bacterium | reverse complement strand
CGAGGACGGCAGCATTTGGCGCGTGGTGGAGGCCCTCAAGGACAAAGGATATGCGTACGAGAAGGACGGGGCTGTCTGGTTTCGCGCCACAGCCTTCGGGGCCGACAAGGACCGCGTGTTGGTGCGGTCCACTGGCGAGCCCACCTACCGTCTTCCCGACATCGCTTACCACGTGCAGAAGATCGAGCGCGGCTTTGACCTGATCGTGGACGTGCTGGGCGCCGATCACGTGGCCGAAATGCCCGACGTGATGAATGCCGTGCGTGCCCTGGGCTACGACGCCGACCGTATTCGGCCCATTTTCTACCAGTTTGTGACGCTGGTGCGCCACGGCAACGTGGTCAAGATGAGCACGCGGCGGGCGAACTTCGTCACCCTCGACGAGGTGATTGACGAGGTGGGAGGCGACGCCGTGCGCTTCTTCATGGTCAGCCGCTCCCACGACGCCCAAATGGAGTTCGACCTGGAGCTGGCCAAGGCCCAATCGGAGGAGAACCCCGTCTACTACGTCCAGTATGCCCACGCGCGCACGGCCGGGATTCTGGAGCGCACGGCGCCTGAACGTGGCATTGTCTTCGACCCGGACGCAGACGTCACGCTGCTCACGCACCCGGCCGAGAAGGCGCTCATCGGCGAGATCGTGCGCTTGAGCGAAGTGTTGGTCCAGTGCAGCCTCCGCCTAGAGCCCCACCACCTCACCTTCTACGCCCGTGACCTTGCCCGTGCCTTCAACATCTTCTACCGCGACTGTCCCGTGCTCACCGCTGAGACGCCCGAGCTTATCGCCGCCCGCATGAAACTGGTCAAGGCCGCCCAGATTGCCTTGGCCCGCACTCTGGAGCTCCTGGGCATGAGCGCTCCCAAGGAGATGTGAGGCTCCCAAGGAAGTGGGAACCTCACGCCGGCAGGGCGACGTCGTCGGCCGGCACGGGCTCGATCTCCGACATGACGGCTTCGAGTGCCCGCAAGGCCCGCTGCGCGTAGGCCCGGTTGCGCTTGGCCTTGGGGCGGATGCGGCGGGGCAGGGGAGGCAGGATGCCGAAGTTGGCCTTCATGGGTTGGAATGTCTTGGGCTCAGCGTGTGTCACGTACCAGCAGAGGGCTCCCAACATCGTCTCGCGGGGCAGCACAATGGGCGCCTGGCCCCGAAGCACCCGCGCGGCGTTGATCCCCGCCACGAGGCCCGTTCCGGCATTGCCCACGTACCCCTCCACGCCCGTGATCTGGCCGGCGAAGAAGAGGTCAGGCCGGCGCCGGAACTGCATAGTGGGCTCCAGCAACACGGGGGCGTTGATGAACGTGTTGCGGTGCATCTGGCCGAGCCGCACGAAGACAGCATTCTCCAGGCCGGGAATCATGCGGAAAACCCGCCGCTGTTCCGGCCACTTCAGGTTGGTCTGAAAACCGACCATGCTGTAAAGAGTACCGGCCAAGTTGTCCTGGCGCAACTGCACCACCGCGTAGGGCTGCTCGCCCGTGCGCGGGTCCACGAGCCCCACGGGACGCAGCGGGCCGAAGGCCAGCGCCTCCTCGCCCCGCTTGGCCAACACCTCGATGGGCAGACACCCTTCGAAGAAGCGTTCGTCCTCTCGCTCGAAGTCACGCAGGCGGATTGTCTCCGCCTCCACCAAGGCGCGCACGAAGCGGCGATACTCCTCCTCGTTCATGGGGCAGTTGATGTAATCGCCCTCCTCTTGCTCCCCGCGCCCGTAGCGGGATGCCCGGAAGCAGATCTCCATGTTGATGGAATCGGCCTCCACGATAGGGGCCATCGCGTCGTAGAAGTACAGATATTCCTCCCCTGTGAGCTGGCGAATGTCCTCGGTGAGCGCTTCGCTGGTCAGCGGGCCGGTGGCGATAATCGCGGGCCGTTCGGTTGGCACGCGGGTCACCTCCTGGCGGCGTACCTCGATGAGGGGATGGGCCTCGATGAGGCGTGTCACCTCCTCGGCAAAGCGCTCGCGGTCCACGGCCAAGGCCGCGCCGGCCGGCACCTTGGCTTTGTCGGCCGCCGCCAAGATGAGGGAGCCCAGCCGGCGCATCTCCTCCTTGAGCAGCCCCGAAGCCCGGTCGATCAGGGCCGAGCCCAGTGAATTGCTGCAGACCAACTCGGCCAGCCGGTCGGTGAAGTGGGCCGGGGTGTACTTGACGGGCCGCATTTCGTAGAGGGCCACTCGCACGCCCCGCTGGGCCAGTTGCCAGGCTGCCTCGGAACCGGCCAACCCCCCGCCCACGACGATGACGTCAATGTGCTCCAAATCACGCAGCTCGCTCATGGTTCCTCCCGCCGGGTGCTGATTCTCCGCCGGTGTCTAAGGTATTATAGCACAGGTGGTCAAGGGCGAATGGGTTCTGACTCTTCCGGCAGCCCCGTGGGAGCCGCCAATGGTCCACAACGGCCTTTGCTTGAAAAATTTGCCGCGGCCGGCCGCCGCTTGGGCAAACTGGAAGGATGAGGGTAAGATGTGAGCAACATCCCTCGACGAAACACGGGCGAGTTTCAATGATGCGCGCGACGTTCACGGGCAAATCCATCTTGTGGGGGGCTGTCATTTGGGCATTGGCCGCAGGATTCGCCCCGACCACTGGCCTGGAAACACGCCAACAGACCACGCCGACGGCCACGCCCACCGCATTAGCTACGCCGTCGGGCACACCCGTGCCCACGGCCACGCCGTCGCCGAGTCCCACGCCGTCGAGCACGCCCGTGCCCACGGCCACGCCGTCGCCGAGCACCACGCCGTCGGGCACGCCCGTGCCCACGGCCACGCCGTCGCCGAGTCCCACGCCGTCGGGCACGCCCGTGCCCACGGCCACGCCTTCGCCGAGCCCCACGCCGTCGAGCACGCCCGTGCCCACGGCCACGCCGTCGCCGTCGCCGAGCCCCACGCCGTCGAGCACGCCCGTGCCCACGGCCACGCCGTCGCCGTCGTCGAGCCCCACGCCGTCGAGCACACCCGTGC
>JALSKA010000126.1 GCA_026989095.1 Ardenticatenaceae bacterium | reverse complement strand
CACGCTCTGCCGCCTTGGGGTTCCCTCGTGCCATGACCTCGTGCGGCCAGGACTTCCGGGGGGTTGACATCACACGACTTTTAGGTTAGAATAAAAACAGAATTTAGATTAGCCTAAAACAGCTCCGGGGGAGAAGAGACCGAAGCAGGAGAGGAGGCAACAGATGCCACCTGGCATGGTGCTCGTGGAGATGGTGGTGCTCGCTCTCGTGGCGGTGCCGGCGTTCATGTGGCTGAGGGAGCAGTACCGCCTGCGCCGGCGGGAGACAGTGGAAGATGCCCTCAAAGTGCTCCTGGAGCTGGGCGAGGGGCCGGGAACGCGCACGCCGGACGTGCTGGCCGGCCGGCTCCACCTCTCCCGTCGGGCCACGCTGCGCCTGGTGCAGCTCATGAGCGAACGGGGCCTTGTGCGCGTGGAGGGCGAGGAGGTGCACCTGACGCCCATGGGGCGCGCCCTGGCCCTCCACGTGCTGCGAGCCCACCGCCTCTGGGAGTGTTACCTCTCCGACGATGCCGCCGTCCCCCTCAAGGACGTTCACCGCCTGGCCGAGAAGGCCGAACACCGCCTCTCCCCCCACGACGTGCGCCGCCTGGAGGCCCGCATGGGATACCCCAGCCACGATCCCCACGGGGACCCTATCCCCGGGGAGGATGGCCACAACGTGGGCCGGCCGGGCACCCCGTTGACCGCCTGGCCCGTGGGCCAGCCGGCGTGCATCGTCCACATTGAGGACGAGCCCGAGAGCCTCTTCGCCCACATTCTGGCCGAAGGGCTGACGCCGGGCACCACCGTAGTCGTCGTCGAGCGAACAGACGAGGGCATTCGCCTGCGGGCCGACGGCAACGAGGTCTGGCTGGCCGCGGTGCTGGCGGCCCACATCCACGTGGCCCCGGCGCCCGAGGAGGCAGAAACGGCCGCGGCGCCCCTGACCTTGGCCGAGGTGCCCGAGGGCACTCCGGCCCGTGTGGTGGGCATCTCCCCCGAAGTGCGCGGCCTGCTGCGCCGGCGGCTGCTCGACCTGGGGTTCACCCGGGGAGCCGTGGTGGAGCCCATCCTGCGCAGCGCCTTTGGCCGGGGCGATCCGACGGCCTACCGGGTGCGCGGCACCGTCATCGCCCTGCGCCGCGATCAGGCCCGTCACATCTTCGTCACCCTCGCCGAACCAGAAACTTCCGAACCCGAGGAGGAACAAAACCATGAGCACGCCCACGCCCACCCGAACGCGCGTGCGCGCCATGTTGGTCCATGACTGTGAAGCGTGCCCCCTCCACGTGAACCGGCTCGGGGTTGACCTGACCCACTGGGATTACCTGGTGGCCCTCGCCGGCAACCCCAACACGGGCAAGAGCACCCTTTTCAACCGGCTCACCGGCCTCAAACAACACGTGGGCAACTGGCCGGGCAAGACCGTCACCCGCGCCGAAGGGGGCTTCGAGTTCAACGGCAAGCGCTACAAGCTGGTGGACTTGCCGGGCACCTACTCCCTTCTTTCGGCCTCGGTGGAGGAAGAGGTGGCGCGGGACTTCGTGCTCTTCGGCCACCCCGACGTGGTCGTCATCGTGGTGGACGCCACGGCCCTGGAGCGCAACTTGAATTTGGTGCTCCAGGTCCTCGAGATCACCGACAAGGTCGTGGTGGCCCTCAACATGATGGACGAGGCCAAGCGCAAGGGCATCCACGTGGACCACCGCCGGCTCGCCCGCGAGCTCGGCGTGCCCGTGGTGCCCATCGTGGCCCGGACCGGCGAGGGCATCAGCTACCTCATGCAGGCCGTCGAGGACGTGGCCGAGGGCCGGGTGCCCCTCCGGCCACGGCGTGTCTCGCTCGACCCGGCTCTCAGTCAGGCCGTGGAAGCGCTTGTCCCCCGCGTGCAGGCGCTCTTCCCGGACGTGACCGTGCCCCGCTGGGTGGCCATCCGCCTGCTGGACGGCGATCTCTCCGTGGAAGAGGCCGTTCGGGCTGGCCAATTGGGGAGCCCGGTCCCACGTGTTCCTCAGCCCACCGGGGCGGGCACTGTGCCGGCAGGGCGGGAAGAGAACGGCAACGGCCACGTGCCCGAGGGCGAGGCCCTCGTCCGACAGGCCCATGAGCTTCGGCGTGCCCTGGCCACCGACTTCCGGGACCGCCTTGTGGAGGCCATCTACGCCGAGGCCACCCGCATCGCCCAAACAGTGGTGCGCGCGGAGGGGAGCGCGGCCACCTCGTGGGAGGAACGCATCGACCGCCTGGTGACTCATCCCATTTGGGGGCTCCCCCTGATGCTCCTGGGCTTGGCCGTGGCCTTCTGGATCACCATTGTGGGGGCGAACTACCCGTCCGAGCTCCTTGCCCGCTACCTGTTCATACTGGAGGACCTGGGAGTTGCCCTCTTCCAGCGGCTGGGTGTGCCCTGGTGGATCACCGGCTTTCTCTGGCAGGGCGTCTACCGGGGGCTGGCTTGGGTGGTGAGCGTCATGTTGCCGCCCATGGCCATCTTCTTCCCCATCTTCACCATCCTGGAGGATTTGGGCTACCTGCCCCGAGTGGCCTTCAACCTGGACTGGCTCTTCAAGCGCGTGAGCGCCCACGGCAAACAGGCCCTCACCATGACAATGGGCTTCGGGTGCAACGCGGCCGGCGTTATCGCCACGCGCATCATCGAATCGCCACGTGAGCGGCTCATCGCCATCCTGACCAACAACTTCGTGCCCTGCAACGGCCGTTGGCCCACGCTCATCATGCTGGGCACCATCTTCGTGGCCGCGGCCTTTCCGCCGGAGCTCTCGGCCCTCATCGCGGCCGGCGCGGTCGTGGGCGCCGTGGTCGTGGGCATCTTCTTCACCTTCGTGACCTCGTGGCTCCTCTCCCGCACCCTGCTGCGGGGCGAGGCCAGCGCCTTCACGCTGGAGCTGCCCCCCTACCGCCGCCCCGACATCAAGCGCATCCTCTACACATCCCTCATCGACCGCACCATCTTCGTGCTGTGGCGCGCCGTGGTCATGGCCGCTCCGGCCGGCGGGGTGATCTGGATTCTCGCCAACGTCTACGTGGGCGGCGCGTCCTTGGCCCAGCACATCGCCTCCTTCCTGGACCCCTTCGGCCGCCTGCTGGGCTTGGACGGCGTCATCCTCCTGGCCTACATCATCGCCATTCCGGCCAACGAGATCGTGGTGCCCACCATGATCATGGTCTACAGCGGGGCCGGCGCCATGGTGGAGGCCGAGAGCCTGGCCGAACTGCGCACCCTCTTCGTGGACGGCGCCGGGTGGACGCTGCTCACGGCCATCTCCCTCATGCTCTTCGCCGTGCTCCACAACCCCTGCTCGACCACCATCCTCACCATCTGGAAGGAGACCCGCAGCGCCAAGTGGGCCACGGTGGGCGCCCTCATGCCCTTGGCCATCGGCTTCCTCGTCACGTTCCTCGTTGCGCAGGGTTGGTATCTGGTGGCCGGCCTCTTCTGAAACGCCGGGCTCCCCTCTCGGAACGCCCTTCTGAGGGGGGAGCCGACCACACCAGCACTGCGCACGCCTTCCTCGAGCCCCCTTGTCCCCCGTCGGCCGGCGTTCCCGACTCACCGTGCGGCCACGCACCCTCACCCGCCAAGGCGGTTGACCGATCATTCCAGAAGCAGTACAATGGGGGCACTCACGGGGTGCATTTCAGTCTTCGCCGTTTCGGGATCAGGTCGAGGAGACTGCGGGACGAACTGACTTATCCCGCCTCCGGCGAGGAGGTCCTCGTCCATCTCTGTGGACGGCCCAGATGTCGAGGAGGGAGGCGATGGCCAAAGAATGGCTTACCCTGCGGGAAGCCAGCGAACTGTTGGGCATTCACCCCTCGACCCTGCGGCGCTGGAGCGACGACGGCAAGATTCCCTTCGTGCGCACGCCGGGCGGCCACCGTCGCTTCCACCGCCGAGCGCTGGAGGCCTACATCCAGGGCGGTCCTCCCAAGGCCGAGGCCGGGCCGCCGGTGCCGTCGCCCGACGAGAGCACGCCGCCGTGGACGGAGGCCTTCGACGAACGCCAGCGCGCTCGGGTGCGCGAGCTGGGCCAACGGCTGTTGGGTTTGTTGCTCCAACACATTGCCGGCCAGGGTGACGACCGCCGCCACCTCCGCGAGGGGCGCCAGGTGGGCCGGGCTTACGGTGAAACAATTGGTCAAACGGGCCTCTCGCTGCTGGAAGTGGTGGAAGCCTTCCTCTTCTTCCGCAGCCAGATCATGGAGATGGCCTTCCAGACCCCTTCCTTTCCTCGCCCCGGCGACGAGGCAGAACGACGCCACCTCCACGCCCGCATCGACCGGTTCCTCAACCAAGTGCTGCTGGGCACCATCGAGGGCTACGAGCAGGCCACAGGCCGCCGGCACTCATCCCCGAGGGGGTGACGTCACCCCTCCATCTGGCCCCACAGCTCGTTCATCTTCTCGTAGTGGGCCGGGAATTGGCCCGTGTACCGGAGCCAGTTGGGAATGGGATAGCGAATGCCCCCTTTGTGTGTCCCCTCCAATCCCTCCACGATGTCGGCCATCCAGGAAGCGGGCAGGGAGAAGGCCATCTCGTCGTCTTGGGTCTGGGCGAAGACCCGGTCGCCGTAGCAGGGGAGGATCACTTCCGGCTTGTTGCTCTGCAGGGGCACGATGACGCTGTCGGAGCAATCAATCCGGCCCGAGAAACTCGACGTGAGGCGCCCCCCGCTCTTCCAGAGGGCCGCCGTCACCAGGCGCATGACTTGGGCCGAGTTGCCGTAGATGACGATCACGTGGGGCTCGAAGGCCGTGCGGTGCAGGGGCGCGGCCACCAGCAGCTCATATTCCCGGTGGGGGAACTTGGCCACAGCCGCCTCCGTGGCCGCCCCGGCCTGGGGCGTGGCCGTGTACATGCCGGCACAGGCGTGGCCCTCCTCGTAGTAGTCGAGCATGGGGGCAAAGCCGAAGACGGCCTTGGCCAGCGGGCAGGAGAGGTCCTCGGCGCCCACGGCCATGGCCCAGCCGTAGCGGCGGGCAAAGGCAACGGCCTGGCAGATGGCCACCTTGATGCCCAAGTCACGCCACGGCCGCTTCACCCGTGGGGGCAAGGGCTCCCCAGCCCGCATCATGCGCACGGCCACGGGAAAGGTGGCCGGCCGAATGTGGCGGGCGATGGCGCGCTCGAAGGTCTCCAGGGGAATGGGCAGGCCCATGATACTCACCTCCAACTTGGCCTCTTGGCCGCTTTTTGTTTTAATAGCGGTGAATGCCGCGAGACTGCGATCGGCGTTCCGCCCGGCAGAAGCCGGGAGCCGGGCCCGGCCAAACGTCGCGACGTGCAGGACCGCGCCTCCACCGGAGGAGCACCTTCATTGTACACGTTCGCGCCGAAAGGGCCAACCGTTTCCGGTGCTGTCACCGTTGGCGAATTCAGGACAAAGGAGTCAACCCATGAAAATCGACACTGCTCTGCTCGCCCCCACGTTGGACGCCATCATCCCGGCCGCCAAGAAGGCTGAGGCCCTGGGGTTCGACGCCCTGTGGACCAGTGAGACCCAACACAACCCCATGTTTCCCCTGGTGCTCTCGGCCGAGCACACGCGCCGCATTCAACTGGGCACTTCCATCGCCGTGGCCTTCGCCCGCAGCCCCATGGACATGGCCTACCAGGCCTGGGACTTGGCCCAGTTCAGCCGAGGGCGCTTCATCCTCGGGCTGGGCACCCAAGTGAAGGCCCACATCGAACGCCGCTTCTCCATGCCGTGGGGCCCCCCGGTGCCCAAGCTGCGCGAGTACATTCTGGCCCTGCGCGCCATTTGGCGCTCCTGGCAGACGGGCGAACGGCTTAACTTCCGGGGCCAGTTCTACAAGATCACCCTCATGAGCCCCTTCTTCAACCCCGGCCCCATTGACTTCCCCGACATTCCCATTTACATCGCCGGCGTCAACGAAGGGCTCTGCCGCCTGGCCGGCGAAGTGGCCGACGGGTTCCACGTCCACCCCCTCAACTCGGCCCAGTACGTGCGCGAATGCGTGCGCCCCTGGATCGCGGAGGGCGCCCGGCGCGCCGGCCGGAAGCCCGAGGACGTGGCCATCAGCGTGACGGTCTTCGTCGTCACCGGCCAGGACGAGGCTGAGATCGAACGTGCCAAGGCGCCCGTGCGGGAGCAGATCGCCTTCTACGCCTCCACGCCCACGTACCGCACGGTCTTCGAGCTCCACGGGTGGGCGGACGTGGCCGCCGAGCTGAGCCGGCTGGCCGCCCGGCAGCGCTGGGAGGAGATGCCCGCCCTCATCACCGACGAAATGCTGGAGACCTTTGCCGTGGTCGCGCCCCACGACCGGCTGGCCGAGGCCGTCAAGGCCCGCTACGCCGGCTTGGCCGACCGCATCACCTACTATGCCGCCTTCATCGACGGAGACGAGGCGTTCTGGCGTGAGACCGTGCGCGCCTTTCGCGAAGAGTAAGGCGGACGCCCACCAACTTTGAAGAAAGGAAAGAGCCATGTACGATGCCAGAATCCGCAAGTGGGCCGATATTTTGGTGACGTACAGCGCGCCGGTCAGCGCGGGGCACGAGGTGGTCATCCGGGGCACCACGCTGGCCGAGCCCCTGGCCCTGGAGCTGGTGCGCGCGGTGCTGGAACGAGAGGGCATCCCCCACGTGCGCCTCTCCCCGCCTACAACCAGCGAATACTTCTACCGCTACGCCCCCGACAGCGTGCTCGACCGCCTCCCAGAACTCATCCACCTCGAGTACCAGCGCGTGGACGTGGTCATCCACGTGCTGAGCGAGGACAACACCCGCGCGCTCACCAACGTGGACCCACAGAAGACCGTGCGCCTCCAGCGCGCCCGACAGCCCATCTCCGAGCTCTTCATGAACCGCGCGGCCAGCGGCGAGTTGCTCTGGAGCCTCACGCTCTTTCCCACGCCGGCCTACGCCCAGAACGCCGAAATGGGCCTGGTGGAGTTCGCGGAGTTCGTCTTCCAAGCCTGCTTCCTGAACGAGGATGATCCCGTGGCCCACTGGCAGGCACAGGTAGACCGCCAGCAGCGTCTCATCGACGTGCTCCAACAGGCCCGTGAGATTCACGTCCTGGGGCCGGACACCGACCTGCGGGTGGGAGTGGAAGGGCGCACGTGGATCAACGACCGGGGGGACAAGAACTTCCCCGGCGGAGAGGTCTTCACCGGGCCCGTCGAGCACCAGGTCGAAGGCCACATTGCGTTCACCTTTCCGGCCGTCCACGGCGGGCGCGAGGTGCGCGACGTGCGCCTCTGGTTCGAGGAGGGGCGGGTCGTCCGGGCGGAGGCCGCGCACAACGAGGAGTTCCTGTTGCAGATGTTGGACATCGACGAGGGTGCCCGCTACTTGGGCGAGTTCGCCTTCGGCACCAACTTCAACATCCAGCATTTCATCCGCAACACGCTCTTCGACGAGAAGATCGGCGGCACTGTCCACATGGCCTTGGGCCGCAGTTATCCTGAAACCGGCGGCCGCAACGTTTCCGCCATTCACTGGGACCTGATCTGCGACCTGCGCCGGGAGGGCGAGGTCTACGTTGACGGGGAGCTCTTCATGCGCGACGGGCGCTTCTTACTCTGGGAGGACGCACCTGCTCCGGCGAGTGACGAATCCACAGGGTGAGCTCGGCTACGGCTCAGGCAGCCGGCCGGCCAGAAGCCGGGCGTAGTCGAGCGTGGGCTCCAGCATAGTGGCCGAGCGGGAGGTGGTGTCCAGGCGCACGACCACGTTGCCGCGGCGCATCAACACGAGGAAAACCGTCCACTCCTCCCCTCCCACCGGGCGCACCAGGTGGTAGCCGCGCGCCTCATCGCCCAGCGGCGGCACGTCCACCTCCTGCACGGTCGTGGGGTCGTTGCGGTACTCCTCGGCCAGGAAGTCGAAGAAGCGAGCGCTTCCCCACCGCCTCTGAAAGACCAGCGCCCAGCTCTGCACCATGAGAATGCCCACCGGGTCCTCCAGGCGCGCGCTGGTGTAGACGGTCCGGTAGCCCTCCACGAACCCCCAGCGCTCCAGGCGTCGGGCCAAGTCGGGCACATCGGGGCGTGTGGCCGCCAGGCCCTCCAGGGTCACCGGGCCAGTGTACCGGGTGTCGGCCAGGAAGTCATCGGGCGTATCTTGGATGTGGAGGACATAGGGCCAGGCCACGTTGGCCGCTTCCGACGGCGTGGAGAGGAGTTCCGGGAGGAGCGGAGCAGGTGCGGCCGTCGGCGACGGGGTGGGAGGTGGCAAGGGCGTCGGGGATGGAGGGGGCGGGGGAGGGGAGAGCGGCGCCCCTTGGGGCCCGCCGCAGCCGGCCAGCACAACCACAAGCGCCCACACGGCCGGCCCGATTGCTCTCCAGAACCCGTTCGCCATGTGTCACCTCAGCGGGCTACCAGGGGCAACCAGAAGGCGTGGACGTTCACCTCGCCCGTGGAGGCCACGACCGGCGTCTCCCCCGCGTCGGGAAAGAAGGCCACGGTGATGGTTACTTGACCGGTGTAGGTGAGGGGCAGGGGGTATCTCCACAGGGGCACGGTGATGGTCGCCGACGGTCCCAAGGTGCTCCGAAAGCCGGTGGCGGCCAGCGAGCCGTCGGCGTTGTAGAAGGTGTGCCACATGGTCACCGTGAAGGGCGTTGTGTTGGTCACCGTGTAGGTGGAGGAGCCGGAAGGGCCCCGGCGGAGCCCTGTGAGGCGGAGGGTGAAGAGCCCCTCACACCGGGCGTCCAAGGCTGCTACGACCAAGTCCACGTCCTTCTGGTCCACCGCGCCGTTGCCGTCCACGTCGAAGGGGCGGGTCGCGTCGGTCACGGCCTGCCCCACGTGGGCCCGGACGGCGGCCACCTCGGCGCCCGTGACCGCTCCGTCCTCATCCCAGTCCCAGGCCGGACACGTGTTTCCCAAGCGCACGGCCTCGGCCGCGTCCACGAGGCCCCATCCCCAACTGTTGTTGGGATGTGCGTCGGCATCGCCCCCGCACACTGTGTCGGTGATGGGGCGGGCCGAGGCCCGCAGCAGCCGCTCGGTCAGGAGCACACGGCCGCGGAGAGAGGGCACAGCGCTCCAGAGCAGGGCGGCCACGCCGGCGACGGCCGGCGAGGCCATGCTGGTGCCGCTCATGGAAGCGTACTGGCCGCCGGGCGTGCTGCTGCGCACGGCAAAGCCCGGGGCGACCACGTCGGGTTTGAGGCGCCGGCTGCCGTCCCGGGTCACCGGCCCCCGGCTGCTGAAGGAGGCCAGTTGGTCGTCAGCCGTGGAGGCCCCCACGCTGAACGTCTCGCCGTAGATGGCCGGCGGGTACTTCACTGTGCCACAGGCCGGGCCCTCGTTGCCGGCCGAGGCCACCACGAGGATGCCGGCCAGGCGCAGCGTGCGCACGGCCTCCAACAGGACGTTGATCTGGTCGTCCGTACACCCTTCCGAGGGGATGCACACCCACGAGTTGTTCACGATGTCAGGGGCCAAGTCCGGGCGGGGGTCCTGGCCGTCGAGCCGGGTGGGGGCCAAAAACCACTCGAAACAGGTCAAGTAACTGGCCGGCGAGCCGTAGCCGTCCTTCATGTTGCGGCACGCGATCCAAGAGGCACCTGGGGCCACGCCGATCTGGTTGGCCCCGTCCTCGCCCACGGCGATGCCGGCCACGTGGGTGCCGTGCCCGAGGTCGTCGAAGGGCGCGGACGACGTGTCCGAGTAGGCGTCGCGCCAGGCATACTCGTGGGGAGCAGCCCCTGGCACGGCCCGCTCCCGTTCCCGCAGGGCAGGGTGGTCCCAGTCCACACCGGTGTCGGCGACGGCGATCACAATGCCCTCGCCTCGCGTACCCCCGGCCCACACCTCGGGGGCGCGCACTTTCTGCACGTGCCACTCCACCCCGGCGCCCCGGCGCCGGGGCGCCGGTTCCGGCGAGGGAAGGGGAGCGCGCACGGTCACCTCCTCGAAGACCTTCACAACGCCGGGGCGCCGGGCCAGCTCGCGGGCCAAGGCCGGCGAGCCCTCGACGAACACGGCGTTGACGATCCAGAAAGGGCGCGCCGGCACACCCCGGGCGCGCAGCTCGGCCAACAGGGGAGCTTGGGAGCGGGCCGCCACGGCTCGCAGGGCCGCCACCAGCCGGGCACGGCGGACAGTCGGGTCGGGGATGGCGGCGATGGCCTCCAGATTGGGCCGCCCGTCGAGGAGCACCCAGAAGGCACGGGAAGGGGGGGCACCGGCGGCTGCCCGTCCCACGTGGCCCATGAGCACCACGTTCACCAGGGCCACGAGCACCACTAACATGGCCGGGCGCGCGCGTCTGACGCAGTGCAACCGCCTTGGGATGTTCACTCTCGGGGTGTTCACGCGCTTGGCCCCATCGCGGGTTTCGCTCACCGATCTCTTCCACGTCAATAGGCGTTTCGGTCGGTAAAGATGCGCACCAACGTCATCAGCATGATCTTGAAGTCGAGGGTCAGGGACCAATTCTCCACGTACCAGAGGTCGTACTTGGTGCGTTCGGCGATGCTGGTGTCGCCCCGCAGGCCGTTGACTTGGGCCCAGCCGGTGATGCCGGCCTTCTCGCGGTGGCGGTCCATGTAGCGGGGAATGTAGCGGCGGAACTGCTCCACGTAGACGGGGCGTTCGGGCCTGGGGCCCACGATGCTCATCTCGCCCAGGAGCACGTTGATGAGCTGGGGCAATTCGTCCAGGCTGTAGCGGCGGATGAAGGCGCCCACGCGCGTGCGGCGCGGGTCGTTGGGGCGTGTCCACCCGGGGCCTTCTCGCTCGGCGTCCTGGCGCATGGAGCGGAACTTGAGCATCTGGAAGGGCTTGGCGTCCAAGCCCATGCGCTCCTGAGTGTAGAAGACGGGCCCGGGAGATTCGAGCTTGATCAGGATGGCGATGAGGAGCATCAGCGGCGAGAGGAGCACGAGCGCCGTGGCGCTGACCACAATGTCCACCAGCCGCTTGACGGCCAGCTTCCAGCCCCGCAGGGCAATGTCCCGCACGGTGAGCAGGGGCAGGCCGTTCAAGTCGCTGATGCTCATCTCCCCGGCCATGAACTGGAAGAGGTCGGGGAACACCTTGATGCTCACCTTCTCCCGCTCACACTTGCCGATAATGTGGACAATCTCCCTGTGTGTTGCCTCGGGCACGGCAATGATCACCTCATCGACGCCGTAGGCGTCAATGAGGCGGGGCAAGTCGTCGGTCGTGCCCAACAGCGGCGCGGAGAGGTCCTCCAGGACAGGATACCCGCTCACCGTCACCACGCCGACGGCCCGGTATCCCAGCCCGGGCGAGCGCTGGATGGCCCGCAGGATCATGTTGGCCGTCTCGCCGGCCCCCACGATGAGCACGTGTTCGGGGGCGAAGTGGCGCCCTTGAAGGGCCCACTGCACCCGGGCGTGGAGAACGCGCCCGACGGTCACCAGGAGGATGGTGAGCGCCCAAGCGTAGATGATCATCAGGCGGGGGTAGTCGAGCGAGTTCTTGTAAATGAAGGAGGTGGCGGCCAATGCCAGAACAATGCCGATGGACGTGGACGCCACTACGCGGGCAAACTCGTCGATGTGGGAAAGGGCGCGCTTGCGCTTGTAAAGCCGGTGGAAGAAGTAGGTGGTCAGCAACGCCACCACGTGGATGCCCAACATGCCGGTGTACTCTCTGAAGGGAGGAATGGCCACCGGGGGCGGGAACTCAACAGTGAGGCGCAGCCAATAGGCCACGTAAAAGGCGACCGCGATCATGATGGCGTCTATGACAATGAGGGACACGGGGAAGAGAAAGGCCCGCCGGCGGCGACGTTCCCGGTCGGCGTGCGTGCGTTCGACGTCAACGGGCGTCGCCGAAGAGAGGGGCTCCCGCTCGGCGACAGGCGGCCGGGCGTGTTGCCCCTCGGTCACGTGTTGGATCGGGTCAGGATATCGCATCTTCATACAGCCGACGCCACCCCCTTCCGTCCGGGCGGGCGCAGGGCGTTGCGGCCCAGCTCAAGGTAGTAGAACACCGTAATGCCGACCTCGATGAGCCAGTTGACCACCCAGGGTGTCTGAGACCGGTAGTGCTTGTGGTGAAAACGGCGCATGGCGTCGTAGAAGGCACGGATGGACTCAGTGCTCCGCTGTCTGCTGCTGGCCCCCTTGTAGTGAAGCACGGTCACCTCGGGATAGTACCAGATCTGCCAGCCGGCCTGTTTGATGCGGTAGGCCCAGTCCAAATCTTCCCCGTACATGAAGAAGCCCTCGTCGAGGAGCCCCACGTCCCGAATGGCCTCCTGCCGTATCATCATGAAGGCTCCCACGACCGAGTCCACCTGGATGGTGAGGTCTGGATCGATGTACGTCAAGTTGTAGCGGCCAAAGCGCCTGCTCCGTGGGAAGAGGCGGCTCAGCCCTGTCAGGCGCCAAAAACTGACCTCGGGGGAGGGGAAGGAGCGCCGGCATGCCTTGTCCAAGCGACCATCGGGGCGCACCAGCTTGGGGCCGGCGGCGCCGGCCTGGGGTTTGGCGTCGAGAAAGGCCACCATGCGGGCCAGCGCGTCGGGGGGCAGAAGGGTGTCGGGGTTGAGGAGAAGCACGTACCTGGGCGCATCTGGCTTCGGGGCTCGGCCGGGCTGGTCCCAGAAGCCCAGCCGGCGCAAGGCCAGGTTGTTGGCATAGGCATAGCCCCCGTTGTAGGCGCTCTCGATGAGCTCGACTTGGGGAAAGGCGGCCCGCACGGCCTCAACGCTGCCGTCCGTGGAACAATTATCGACAACGAGCACCCGGAAGGTCATCTCGCCCCGGTTCTTGTACACCGAGTCAAGGCACGCCAACAACAGCTCCCTGGTGTTGTAGTTGACGATGACAACGCCTACGTCTACCATCGATTATGGCCCCACCGCTGAAGAGCTGAAGCAAGGGACAGTGAGAAGTCCACAGGCGCGGATATTGTAACACGGGCGGGAAGACGAAGCAAAGCGCCGCCGGGGAGGGTTACACCGCAGATTGGGGACGGGGACGAGCTTCGGCGTGGGGGACGAGGGGCAGGCGGACGGTGAAGACGCTGCCCTTGCCCACTTCGCTTTGAACTTCGATGGTGCCGCCGTGGAGCTCCACCAAGTGTTTGACGATGGGCAACCCCAAGCCGGCACCCTCCCGTCCGCCGGTGTGGTGGGCTTGCTGAAACCGCTCGAAGATGTGTTCGAGGGCGTCGGGGGGAATGCCCACCCCCGTGTCACGCACCTCCAAGCACACGTGGTGGTCAGACTGGTAGACCCGCAGGGTGACGGTGCCCTCCTCGGTGAACTTGTGCGCGTTGGAGATGAGGTTGGTGAGCACTTGGTTGAGGCGCACGCGATCGGCGTAGATGGTCGGGATCGGCTCCTCCACAATCACCACGAAGTCCACCGGCTTCCGGCCACGCCTGAAGAGCCCCTCGTTGGTACGGCGCACCTCCTGGATCACCTCTTCGACGCTCAGGGGTTCGATGTTCACGGTGAGCTGGCCGGCCTCAATCTTGGCCAAGTCGAGCAAGTCGTTGATCATGTGGAGCAGCCGCTGGCCGTTCTGCAAGATGGCCTCCAAGTCCTGGCGGGTTTCCTCATCAAACTGTTGGCCCATGAGCAGGAATTCGGCGTAGCCGATGATCGAGCTGAGGGGGCTGCGCAGCTCGTGGCTCACGTGCATGAGGAACTCGCTCTTCAGGCGGTCCACCTCGCGCAGGCGCTCGGCCGTCTGTTGCACCTCCTGGAAGAGGCGCGCGTTCTCGATGGCAATGGCGGCCAAGCTGGCAAACTGTTCGAGAGTTTCTACCTCCTCCGGCGTGAAGGGCCTCACTTCTGTTCTGGCCAAGCCGATCACGCCCCCAAGCCCTTCCCCAGCGAGCAGGGGAACGCCCACGATGGAACGAACGCGGTCTATGTCCGGCCCGCGCACGCGGTTGGGCACTCGCTGGTAGTCGTCGAGCGTCACCGTCCGACGTTCCAGCCACACGCGCCCGGCCACGCCTTGGCCCGGCTCCAGGCGGTCTCCAATGCGGTGGGCGAAGATGCCCACGCCCACGCGGGTGACAAGGGTCGAGCCATCGGGCTCCACGAGCGTCACATACCCGTGGGCGGTTTCCACCAGCTCCGCGGCGCGGGTGACAATTGCCCGGAGCAAATCCTCCATTTTCAAGTGGCCCATGATCTCCACGGAGGTCTTGTGCAGGGCCGTGAGCAGCTTGTTGCGCCGGTGGAGGGCCACTTCGGCTGCCTTGAGCTCGGTCACGTCCATGGCCACGGCGAGCACTTGGCCGACGGTGTCGTCATCGCCCACGAGGGGCGTGAACGACCACTCGAAGAACCTGCCGGAGAGCTCCATGAGGGCGCCGAAGGACTCCCCCTCGAGGGCACGCCGGAACGCGGCCACGAGGGCCGGCGTTTCCGCAAAGACTTCTTCAACAGGATGCCCCACCAGGCGCGCGCGGCGCCAGCCCAACCGCTCCAGCCCTTTGCCCCTGGCGAGGGAGATAGTGCCGTCTGCCTCCACGGTGAAGAGCACAATGGGCGTGTTGGAGATGACCGTCTCGAGGCGCCGCTCCAACACAGCGCGCATCTGTTCAAAGAGGCGCGTGCGCTCAATGGCCACGGCGAGCTGATCGGCCATGACTTGAAAGATGGCCACGTCCTCATCGTCGAAGGCTTCAGGGTGCTCGCTCTGCACGTCCAGGGCACCGATGACGCGATCGCCCACCTTCAGGGGCAAGGCCAGTTCCGAGCGGGTGCGCGGGAGGAGGGGATTTTTGAAGTGGACGGCGTCGGCGCCCACGTCCAGGGCGATGCGGGGCTCGCCCGTGGCGGTGACGTACCCCACGATGCCGATTTCGCCCACCTTGAGCCTGTGGTGCTCGGCCAACATCTTCCGGCCGGCCTCGCCCGTGGCCGCGCGGAGTACGGCGTATTCGCCCCGCTCGTCCACCAGGAAGAGGCCGGCGTGGTAGAAGCCGAAGTGATCGCGGATCAGGTTCACCGCCTGTTCGAGCAGGTCGTCTAAGTTCATGGCCAAGGCCGCATCCCGGGCCACTTCTGCGGCCACTTGCAGCTCACGGGTGCGCCGCTCCAGGTGGGCCGTGCGCTCTTCGACCATGTGACGAAGGTGTCTGCGGTGAGCTTCCAACTCGACACGTGCCCGCTCCGACTCCACGAAAGCGGCCCGGAAGCTCTCCAACAAGTAGCTGACCGGCACAATGATGCCCGTGCCGAAGACAAAGAGCTGGAGGGGTACGGTCAACCAGGCCAGCAGTGTCACGTTGCTCTCCAGGTGAGGTGGTGGGGGCACCAAGCCGCTCGCGTAGAGGACCGCAAACACCAGGGTCGTGCCCACGCTCAGGGCCAACGCCATGAAGCCCACCCGCCGTCCCAACAGCACGGCGCTGAGCACGCTGAAGGTGAGGAAGGCCAACTGGCCGTTGCCCCCGATCCCGCCGAAATACCGCGTCTGGGAGAGAAAGCCCAGAATGTAGAGGAAGAGGAGGAAGACGCCGGCCCGGATGAAATATTCCACCGCGTGGCTGAAGGTGATCAGGGCCATGAGGCCGATGACCAGGCCGTAGAAGAGCATCTGGCGTGGCTCCCCGGCACGCCACGCCGCCAGGCTGCCCAGAATGGCCATCCCTCCCCCGAGCACGAGCGCGACTTGCAGGATGGCGTCCAAGAGACGCTCGTACCACTCCGCAATGGAGCCGGAGGTCGGCCGAGCAGCGTCCGGCGCGGGCATCGTCTGTGGGGAGGAACGGGACGTGGTGCTTGCCTCGCTCATTGCTCCTGGCCTGTCAGGCGCTTGATCAACGTGGTCAGCCCGGCCAGCGAGACGGGCTTGGTGAGGAAGAAGTCAATGCCCAGCTCCTCGCACAGGGCCCGATATTGCTCTTGGGCCGAGAGGACGATGATCTCCGTGCCCTGGCACATCAGCTCTTGTCCCCGTTCCCGCAGCAAATCGGTGCCCCGCTCGTTCCCCATTCGGATGTCGCAGATGAAGACATCGAAGTGATGGTTGGCGAGGAAGTCACGGGCTTCTTGGAGTGTGGCCGCCTGCTCCACGTCGAACCCCGCCTGTGCGAGGGCCCGGGCGTAGAGCCGGCGCTGATCGTCCTCGTCCTCCATGAGGAGGATGCGCACAGGTGATGTGCCTTCTCGCTCCCGGTGGCTCATTGGCTCTCTCCGCCGCCCTGGATCACCTTCGATCGTCCGAGTGTTCCGCCCATAGTTGACCGTAATAGTACCACAACCTCAACGTGCCCGCCAATAGGAATCTGCTACTACCCGTAGTTGGCCGGCCCTTCCTCAACCCACTCCTGGCCGCCCTCCCACACCTCTTTTTTCCAGATGGGCAAGCTCTCCTTGGCCCGGTCGATGGCGTAGCGGCAGGCCGCGAAGGCCGTGGCCCGATGGGGACTGCTCACCGCGATGGCAATGCTCGCCTCGCCGATTTCCAGGCGGCCCACGCGGTGGACGATGGCCACTCCCTTCACCTCCGGCCACCGCTCGCGAACCTCGGCGGCAATGCGCTCCATCTGACGCAGGGCCAAGGGCTCGTAGGCCTCGTACTCCAAGTATTCCACCCGGCGCCCTCGGGTCTGATTGCGGGTGGTTCCCACGAAGGTGAGCACGGCCCCGGCTCCTGGATGGCTCACGCGGGCCCGGATGGCGCTCTCGTCGATGGGGTCAGTCACCACGGCAAAGTAATCCTCCCCGCCGGCCACAGGGGGAATGAAGGCCACTTCGTCGCCGTCCTGCAAAGGGGTCTCGGGGCTCACGTACTCGGCGTTCACCGCGCCCACGATGCGGTGGCGGAACGTGGCCAGCCCGGGAAACCGCTCCACCAACAGGTGCCACACCTCCTGGAGGGTGGCGCCATCCTCGAGCGTGAGCTCCAGTTCCGACGTGCCGGCCGCCTCCCGGTAGGCGGCGAACAAGCGCACGGTCACTCGCATAGCACTCTCCCTCCCGTCCGTCCAGTTGTCCCGACAGAAGTATACCTTGTCCGGCAAGGAGTCTCAACCCCCGACGTGAGGGACACCGGGCCAACGATGTGACGGTTGACAATGGCACGTCGTCGGGGAATGTGATAAGATTGAAGGGACAGGACAAGGGTGTTCAACTCGAACACGTGTGGAAAGGAGTCAACGATGACGAACGGACCAGTGCTCGTCCCCCTTGACGGTTCGCGCTTGGCCGAGCAGGCCCTTCCCCTGGGCCTCAGCATTGCCCGGCACACGGGCCGCGAGCTCCTGGTGCTCAGAGTCGTGCCCGTGCCCACCCAGACGGCCTTGGCCGAGACGGGCGGCGTCTTCCCCGTTGAGGAGATGCTGGAGACCATGCGGGAGCGCGCCCGCGATTCCTTGGGCCAGGTCGAAGAGCGCCTAAAGGGCTACGGCGTGCCCGTTCAGGGCATCGTCGTCACCGCGCGCACGGCGGCCGAGGGTGTGGCCGAAGTGGCCGACGAACATCACGCCGGTTACGTGGTCATGGCCACCCACGGCTACACAGGGCTCTCCCGGTGGGCCTTGGGCAGCGTGACGGACAGAGTGCTCCACCTCACCCGGCGCCCCCTCATCATCGTGCGCCCCTCGGAGGTCTCCGAGGAAACGCCATCCCTGCCGGAAACGCTGCCGGCCCTCAAGCGCATCGTCGTGCCCCTTGACGGCTCCCGCCTGGCCGAACACATCCTGCCCTCGGTCACCGACTTGGCCCGGGCCTACGGCGCCGAACTGGTGCTCTTCCGCGTGGTCACCCTGCCCTTCTCCGGCGTGGGCGTGGACGCGGGCATGGTCGTCGAGGCCCACTACTGGGACTTGGCCCAAGAGGAGGCCGAAACCTACCTCCAGGGCGTGGCCGGCTCGCTCCAACAACAGGGGCTCACCGTGCGCTACGACGTGGGACGGGAACCCGTGGCCGATGCCATTTTAGCCTGCGTGGAGCGCGTCGAGGCCGACCTCGTGGCCATGACCACCCACGCCCGGGAAGGGCTCACCCGCCTCATTATGGGCAGCGTGACGGACCGAATCGTGCGGGCAGGCCAAGTGCCCGTGCTCGTCGTGCGGCCGGAGACGGAAATCGAGTAATGCCTGTCCCAAACAGGAGCAGAGGGAGGAGCAGAGCGTGAGCCCGGCAGCGTGGCCCCCGCTGCCGCCGGCCTTCGTCGAGCGCATGGGACCCCTCTTGGGCGCCGAGGCCGCCGACTTCTTCGAGAGCCTGTGCGCCCCGCCGCCCGTCGGGCTGCGCGTCAACACGCTCAAGGTCCCGGCCGACGTCTTTCGCCGCATGGCGCCCTTTCGCCTGGAGCCGGTTCCCTGGTGCTCCGAGGGATTCATCGTCTCCGAGCCCGAAACCGTCCGTCCGGGGCGCCACCCTTACCACGCGGCCGGCCTCTACTACGTGCAAGAGCCGAGCGCCATGGCCGCAGCCCCTCTCCTGGCTCCCCGGCCTGGCCACCTGGTGTTGGACCTCTGCGCGGCCCCCGGGGGCAAGGCCACCCACTTGGCCGCGCTCATGGAGAACAGCGGGCTGATCGTTGCCAACGAAGTGGTTCGCCGGCGGGCGCACGCGCTCGTGGAGAACGTGGAGCGCATGGGCGTGCGGGCAGCTCTCGTGACCTCGGCCCGGGCGGAGCGGCTGGCCAACATCTGGGCCGCGGGCTTCGACGCCGTGCTGGTGGATGCCCCCTGCTCGGGCGAGGGGATGTTCTCCAAATCGCCAAGGGCTCGTCAGGAGTGGCGGGTTGAGGCCGTTCGCGGGTGCGCTCGCCGGCAGGAGCACCTCTTGGGCCAAGCTGCGCGCCTGGTGCGGCCCGGCGGCCGACTCCTCTACGCCACGTGTACCTTCGCCCCAGAGGAGAACGAGGCCGTCGTGGCTCGCTTTCTCCGCACACACCCCGACTTCGCGCTCCTTCCCCCGCCTGCCCTGCCCGGCTTCGCGCCGGGCCGGCCCGACTGGATCCCCCCGGAGCTGGCCAGAGGGCTGCCGCTGGAGCGCTGCGTGCGCCTGTGGCCCCACCGCGCTCCCGGCACCGGCCACTTCCTGGCCTTGCTGAAGAAAGAGGGCACGGGATCGCCCCTGCTCCCCCCGGCCGGCCGCGCGCCGCTGCCCGCCCACCTGAAGGCACCGGTCCGGGCCTTCTGGGAGGCGACCTTGCGCCTCCCCTTCCCCGAGCGGGGTTGGCTGGTGCGCGGCAACCGCGTCTACCTGGTGCCAACACTGCCGGCCGATTGGGAAACGCTCC
>JALSKA010000125.1 GCA_026989095.1 Ardenticatenaceae bacterium | reverse complement strand
CCGCCCCGAGGCGCTGATCGACGGCATCATGCAGCTCCAGAAGAAGATCATGGCGGAGCGCCAGGGGCAGGCCTTAGGCACCGGATCGTAGTCGTGCTGCAGGCAAGGAGTTGACAGCAGTTCGGTCCACGTTCAGGCGATAGGGATAAGGGGGCAAGGGGGCGTCCGGGAGAGGGTGGCGCCCCTTTTTTGCCGAGAGCGCCGGGTGCGCGAACGGAGTGAGCGTCATGGCGGACACACCAGCAGAATCCACAACCCAAGCCGATTCGCCGGCCATGCGGGTGAGGGAGACCTTTCCCGAGGCCGTGGAGGCTGTCCACCACCGCCTCGGCGAAGCCACCGTGGTCTTGAAGGCCGACGCGCTCCCCGAGGTGGCCCGCTGGTTGCGCGAGGAACAGCACTTCGAGCTCTGTGTGGACGTGACGGCCGTGGACTTCTGGCCCCAGGAGCCGAGGTTTCACGTCGTCTACCACCTGCTCTCCGTCTCGCGCCGCCAGCGACTGCGCCTGAAGGTGCCCGTGGGCGGCAAGCGCCCCACAGTGCCTTCGGTCACCGCCGTCTGGCCGGGCGCCAACTTCTACGAGCGGGAAGTCTTCGACATGTTCGGCATCACGTTCGAGGGGCATCCTAATCTCAAGCGCATCCTCATGCCCGAGGATTGGGAGGGCCACCCGCTGCGCAAGGACTTTCCCCTCGGCTACGAGCCGGTGCAGTTCACCCACAACGTGGACGAGATCGAGCGCAAGAAGCCCTACGCCAAGCAGTAGGGGGGCGGACACCCATGGGACTGGTACAGAACACCATCAAGTGGCTCCTAGGCCGTGACATGCCCGACGACGTGGCCCACATCGAGCAGGAACGCCAACGCCGCATCGAGCAGATGCTCATCCCCACTTGGGAGGAGGGGGAAAAAGGGCCGCGCATGTTGCTCAACATGGGCCCTCAGCATCCCTCGACCCATGGCGTGCTGCGCCTCTTCCTGGAGCTGGACGGGGAGACGGTGGTTCGCGTGGAGCCCGATATCGGCTACCTCCACACGGGCATCGAGAAGACCTTCGAGCACAAGAAGTACGAACAGGGGGTGACGCTCACTCCCCGCCTCGACTACCTTTCCAACATGTTCAACACCTGGTGCTTCTGCATGGCGGTGGAGAAGCTGCTCGAAATCGAAATTCCGCCCCGTGCCGAATACGCCCGGGTGATCCTGGGCGAGTTGCAGCGCATTGCCAGCCACCTCGTCTGGCTGGGGACCCACGCGCTCGACATCGGCGCGCTCAGCGTCTTCCTCTACTGCTTCCGCGAGCGCGAGATGATCCTGGACATCTTCGAGATGGTCTCCGGCGCCCGCATGATGGCCTCGTATTTCCGCCCCGGCGGCCTGGCGTGGGACTTGCCCAACGGTTTCGAGGAGGCAGTGACCAACTTCATCGAGCTCTTCCCCGAGCGGGTGGACAACTACGAGCGCCTGTTAACCGACAACCCCATCTGGAAAGAGCGCACCCAAGGCGTGGGCGTCATCGACACCGAGACGGCCCTGAGCCTGAGCGTCACCGGCCCCATTCTGCGGGCCACGGGCCTGGCGTGGGACCTGCGCAAGACCATGCCCTACTCCGTCTACCCCGAGTTCGAGTTCGACGTGCCCGTCGGCAGCCGGGGGGATGTCTACGACCGCTACCGGGTGCGCGTGCAGGAGATGCGGGAGAGCGTGCGCATTGTTCGCCAGGCCCTGGAGAAGTTGCCGGGCGGCCCCTTCCGCGTGGACAACCACAAGGTCGCACCGCCACCCAAGGAGGAGATCTACCTCTCCATGGAGGCCCTCATCCACCACTTCAAGCTCTGGACCGAGGGCATGCGTGTGCCGGCTGGCGAGGCGTATGCTTGGGTGGAGTCGCCCCGCGGCGAGATGGGTTTCTACGTGGTGAGCGACGGCAGCGCGCGCCCCTACCGCGTTCACATGCGCGCGCCCAGTTTCGCCAACTTGCAGGCCATGCCCCACATGGCCGAGGGCAGCCTTGTGGCCGATCTCATTGCCATCATCGCCAGCTTGGACCCCGTGCTGGGAGAAATTGACCGCTAGCGGCGAGGAGGAAGCTGTGTTGCGCCAGAAGCGTGCCGCCGAAATCGAGGAGGTGCTCAGCCATTATCCCGAGAGGCGGGCTGCCATGATCCCCCTCCTCTACATGGCCCAGGAGGAATACGGGTATCTCACCCCCCAGGCCATTAAGGAGGTGGCCGACATCCTGGAGCTGGACCCCACTGACGTGTACGGCGTGGCCCGCTTTTACTCGCTCTTCTACCTGGAGCCGGTGGGCAAATTCGTCATTCGCTTTTGTACTGATCTGCCCTGTGCGCTCGTGGGCGCTGAGGAGCTTTACCGGTACCTGTTGGAGAAGTTGGGCCTTGAGAATGGGGGAACCACGCCCGACGGGCTTTTCACCGTCCAAGAGGCCGTCTGTCTGGCCTCATGTGGCACGGCGCCTGTCATGCAGATCAACTTTCAGTACTTCGAGCACCTGACCCGCGAGAAGATCGACGAGATCATTGCCCTCGTGCGCGCCCAAGGGCTGCCGCCGAACGGCAAGGGGCTTCACTTCGCCCCGCGCCCGCAACACCAGTAGGGGCGCGGGCGGCCCGGAAAAGGGAAACGGAGAGCACACCATGGAACAGGTGTACATCGTCCTGCGCCACCGGGAAATCCCGGACATAGACCAATACGACACCTACGTGGCCCACGGCGGCTACGAGGGGCTGCGGGCGGCCTTGGAGCGCTCACCCGACGAGGTGATCGAGCTGGTCAAGCAGTCCGGCCTGCGCGGCCGCGGGGGCGCCGGCTTTCCGGCCGGCGTCAAGTGGGGCTTCGTGCCCAAGGATGTCTTTCCCAAATACTTGGTCTGCAACTTCGCCGAGGGAGAACCGGGCACCTTCAAGGACCGGGAAATCGCCGAGTACAATCCCCATCAGCTCATCGAGGGCATCATTATTGCGGCCTATGCCATCCAGGCCAACACAGCCTACATCTACCACCGGGGCGAGTTCACCTTCGCGGCACAACAGCTCCGCCGA
>JALSKA010000124.1 GCA_026989095.1 Ardenticatenaceae bacterium | reverse complement strand
TGGACTGGTTCCGCCAACGCCGACAGGAGGCGTGGCGGCTCTTCTTGGACACGCCGTGGCCCGACAGCGCCCGCGATGAGGAATGGCGCAAGACCGATGTGCGCCCCATCATCGAGGTGTTGGCCAAGGCGACCCCTGTGACGGCCACGCCGGCATCGGTGACCACGACCGAGGCGTTGCCCGACAAATTGCAGGCCATCCTGCGCGGTGCCGAACAACGGGCCGGCTTGCTCGTCCGCCGCGAGGGCGGCTTGGTCTTCTACGACGTTGACCAGGACGTGGTGGAGCAAGGCGTGGTCTTCGCCGACTTGGAGACGGCCCTGCGCGAACACGGAGAAGTGCTGCAGGCCCACCTCTCGTCCGTGGTGCAGGCCGACGAGGGGCGCTTCCAGGCCCTGCACGCGGCCATGATGAGCGGGGGCGTCGTCATTTACGTGCCGGACAACGTGATCGTGGAACGCCCCTTCCAAATCGTCCACTGGCTCGACAGCGCCGGCGTGATGGGGTTTCCCCACGTGTTGGTCGTCACCGGCCGCAACGCTGGCGTCACCGTGTTGGATGAGTACCTCTCCCACGACCTCGACGCCCCCTCCTTCGTCGGCGGGGCCGTCGAGCTGGTGGTGGGCGAGAACGCCTCGCTCACCTACCTCGGCATCCAGAACTGGGGCGAGGGAGTCTATCACCTCTCCACCCAACGGGCCCGCCTGCACGCCAACGCCATGCTCAACTGGAGCACGGGCGAGTTCGGCGGCACCCTCACGCGCTTCGAGACGGAGGTGCGCCTCGAGGGAGACGGGGCGACGGCCTTTCTGCAGGGCATCTACTTCCCCCAAGGCGAGCAACACATCGCCAACCACACGCTGCAGCACCACCGCAGCACGCACACCTCCAGCGACTTGCTCTACAAGGGGGCGCTCATCGGCCAAGCCCACACCGTCTACCGGGGGCTCATTCGGGTGGACCGCGGCGCGCAGCAGACCGACGCCTACCAGGCCAACCGCAATCTCATCCTGAGCCCCAAGGCCCACGCCGACAGCATCCCCATGCTGGAGATCGAGGCCAACGACGTGCGCTGTACTCACGGCGCCACCATCAGCCAGCTCGACGAGGAGGAGCTCTTCTACCTCATGAGCCGTGGTATTCCCCGGGAGCTGGCCACCCGGGTCATCGTGGACGGCTTCTTCGCGCCCGTTCTGGACCGCATTCCCCTGCGGCAAGTGCGTGACCGCCTGCGCACGGTCATCCACGAGCGGCTGGGGTACTGAAGTCTGGGCGCCGGCCCTTCACCGTGGCCTTCTGGCGCCCCCGGTTGACACGACGGGGTTTGGCCTTTTGTCGGGATGTGCGATAAACTAAAAGAGCCATCACGTTTTCAGCAGAGGCATGAGCCATGCTCGACCGTCAGGCCCAGATCGAGTTCATCCTGGACCACTACGAGAACCCGCGCAACCGGGGGCGCCTCGACGACGCTGATGTGATCATGAAGGGGGGGAACCCCGGATGTGGTGATGTGGTGACCTTCTACCTGAAGGTGGACCCCGAGGCCGGGCGCGTGGTTGACGTCAAGTGGGAAGGTGAGGGGTGTACGATCAGCCAGGCAGCGGCCTCCTTGGCCTCGGAAATGGTGCAGGGCATGACCTTGGAGCAGGTCAAGGCGCTCAAGGCCGATGACCTCATCGACACTTTGGGGCGCGAGGTGGTGACCGCGCGCCTTCGCTGTGCCACCTTGGGCATCCACACGGCCAAAGCCGCGGTGCGCAAGTACGAGGTGGAACGCCTCCTGGCCCAGATCGAAGCCGAGCGCGTCCCCGATGTCGAAGGCCAGGATCTTGGCTTGGAGTTCGAGGCCGTGGAGGAATGAGCACGCCGTCCGGTGCTCCCTTGGACACGTGAAGAGACCACACAGGGTGTGGCTATCATGTACGATGTGCAGGCCATTCGGGCACAATTCCCAGTCCTTCAGCGCTCGGTGGGTGAACGCCCGCTCGTCTACCTCGACAGCACGGCCACGTCCCAGAAGCCGCTGGCCGTCATCGAGGCCATGAATGAGTTCTACCGCCGGTACAACGCCAACGTCCACCGGGGAGTCCACACCCTGAGCGAAGAGGCGACAGCCGCCTACGAGGGCGCCCGCAAGCGCATCGCGCGCTTCATCAACGCCCGCTCCTCCCGCGAAGTCATCTACACCCGCAACGCCACCGAGGCCATCAACCTCGTGGCCTACACGTGGGGGCGGGCCAACCTCAAGCCGGGTGACGCCGTGCTCATCACCGAGATGGAACACCACTCCAACATCGTCCCCTGGCAGCTTCTCCGGGACCACGTGGGCTTGGAGCTGCGCGTGGTGCCCGTCACCGACGACGGCTACCTTGACATGGAGGCCCTCGACCGCCTGCTGGACGAGCGCGTCAAGCTCGTGAGCGTCACCCACATGAGCAACGTGCTGGGCACGGTCAACCCCGTGGCGGAGATCGCCCGCAAGGCCCACGCCGTGGGCGCGCTCATCTTGGTGGACGGGGCCCAGAGTGTGCCCCACATGCCCGTGGACGTGCAGGCCCTCGACATCGACTTCCTGGCGTTCAGCGGCCACAAGATGTGTGGCCCCACGGGCATCGGCGTGCTGTGGGGGCGCGAGGAGCTCCTGGAAGCCATGCCCCCCTTCTTGGGCGGCGGCGACATGATCCGCCGCGTCACCTTCGAGCAGTCCACGTGGGCCGACTTGCCCCACAAGTTCGAGGCCGGCACGCCCGCCATCGCCGAGGCCATTGGCCTAGGAGCCGCTGTCGATTTCCTGAGCGCCTTGGGCATGGAGAACGTGCGCCGGCACGAAATCGAGATCACCGCCTACGCCCTGGAAGCGCTCAGCGAAGTGCCCCACCTGCGCCTTTTCGGCCCTGCCATTGCCGATCACAGGGGCGGGGTGACCTCGTTCACGTTGGGGCACGTCCACCCCCACGACATCGCCGCCCTGCTCGACCGGGAAGGCGTGGCCGTGCGGGCCGGCCACCACTGCGCACAGCCCCTCATGCGCCGGTACGGCGTGGTGGCCATGGCGCGGGCCAGCTTTTAC
>JALSKA010000123.1 GCA_026989095.1 Ardenticatenaceae bacterium | reverse complement strand
GATCTTGCCGGGCATGATGCTCGACCCCGGCTGGAGGGCCGGCAAGACCACTTCGCCCAAGCCGGCAATGGGGCCGCTGTTCATCCAGCGCAAGTCGTTGGCCACTTTCATGAGGGCCGAGGCCGTCGTCTTCAGGTGGCCGCTCAACTCGGTGGCCGTGTCCATGGCCGCTTGGGCGGCGAAGTGATTTTCGGCCTCGGCGAAGGGCAGGCCGGTCCACGCGGCCAGCGTGGCCGCCACGCGCCGGCCGAACTCGGGGTGGGCGTTGATCCCCGTGCCCACGGCCGTGCCGCCGATGGCCAGTTTGGCCAGGCGGGGCAGACACGACTCCACCCGCTCGATGCTCTGGGCCACCTGATAGGCCCACCCGCCGATCTCCTGGCCCAGGCGAACGGGCATGGCGTCCATCAGGTGAGTGCGCCCGGTCTTCACCACGTCGTCCAGCTCCGCGGCCCGCGCCTCCAACGTCTCCTGGAGGTGGCGCAGGCCCGGCAACAGCGTGTCGTGCACGGCCAGGTAGGCGCTCACGTGAATGGCTGTGGGAATGACGTCGTTGGACGACTGGCCCATGTTGACGTGGTCGTTGGGGTGAACGAGTTTGGAGCCCAGCTCACCCTCGAGGAGCTGTGTGGCCCGGTTGGCGATGACCTCGTTGGCGTTCATGTTGGTGGACGTGCCCGAGCCGGTCTGGAAAATGTCCAGGGGGAAGTGGTCATCCCACATGCCCTCGGCCACCTCATCGGCCGCCTGCACGATCACCTCGGCCAGCCGATCGTCCAACAGCCCGAGCTCCCGGTTAACCTCTGCGGCCGCGCCCTTGATGAGCCCCAGGGCGCGGATGAAAACGCGGGGAAACCGAATGCCGCTGACGGGAAAGTTCTCCACGGCCCGCTGGGTTTGGGCGCCGTAGAGGGCGTGGGCGGGCACGCGCACGTCGCCGAGCGAATCGCGTTCGATGCGATAATCCGCCATTGGTGCATCCTCCTTCATCTTTCTGTCACCCGACGGTGTGTGAGGCATCCAGAGGCAAAACAGCCGGAGGGACGTCTGCGGCGCCGCCGGCTCCAAGGGCCAACTCCCGGCGGTTCCTTGGAGTATACGCCACAACAGGGCGATTGACAATTTCCCCCGGAAGCCCACACACTCCACAGAGAAGGGATCACGTCAGGGGCGGGGAGGAGCCGGCACGGGGGCGGGAGTCCCCGTGCCGGCCAAGCGAGGGGGAAGGGAAACGAACAATGCGAGGGGAGCGTCGCAAACCGCCTTCGATCACCTGAGCCATCAGGGCGCCGTCCCCGGAGGGTCCTGCTGCCACGTGGCACGCAGGCCGGCGATGAGCGCCTCCCGTTCCGCGGCCGAGAGGCGCGCCCTTGGGTGCAAAATCACGTAGGAGAGGGGCGGCATCTCGCCCTCCCGGATGACCTCGACAACCTCGTCAGCCTCCTGGTAGCGGTGCCACTCGGAGAAGTTCAGCTCACTGCGCCCCTCCTCCACATCACGGCGAATGAGCCACGAGACGGGCGCGATGTTGCTGTACCAGGGCCACACCGTCTCGTTGCTGTGGCAGTCGAAACAGGCCCGGCGGGCCAGTTCCCGCGTCTGGGGCGTATCCCAACGGGGCTCCTGCACCACCGGCGGGTTCTCGTGGGAATGGCCGTAGGGAATCGCTTGAATGCCCACCCCTACCGCGAACAGGGCGATGAGCACGTGGCGCCAATGCCGTCTCAGGAGCGGGCGAATTGGACGCACCATCCTCTTTCCTCCGAGCACCGGCGACATCTGGTCTCCGGGAATTTCACTCTTAGTCTACCTGCTCGGACCAAAGCTTTGGTTAACGGACTCTTAACACTCTGTTTACGGCGTGTTAAGGGCCTCGCCCGAGGAACGGGAACACCGACAGGTTTCTCAGGAGACGCCCAGCAGAGTAGACTTTCAAAGACGGGTCTTCATCAACCAACACAACACGGTACCCAAGGAGGTGTTCGATGAAACGATTGCGTGAGCTGTTCCGACGATCTCCCAAGGGCGTGGTCATCTACACGCAGCCCACCTGAGCGGACTGCCAGATGGCGAAGAGGTTCTTCGCCCAACACGGCGTGCCCTACACGGAGAAGGACGTGACGGCCGACGAGACTTACATGGACGAGCTCAAGGCTCTCGTGGGCCGCTTCATCACCCCGGTGCTGGTCATCGACGGCGAGGTGCTCCTGGGGTTCGGCGCCAACATGGCCCGCGTGCGGGAACTCTTGCGCCAGGGCGGCTACCTCGACGGCGAAGGGTGAGCCCCCATCGAGACCCCGCCAAATGGCCTAGGGAAAGCCCGTGGAATAGCGGTTGCCAACGGCGGCTGAGTGTGTATAATGAAGATGTGCATTTACCCCCTATCCCCCGGGGGAGTATATCGGGGTGCGACGGGGGAATAGGCTGAGAGGAGGTGTGAACATGAGCGCACAAACGAAAGTCGTGTTGCCCATCGAAGGCATGACGTGCGCCTCGTGTGTGAACCACATTACCCGGGCCCTCAAGAAAGTGCCCGGCGTGGCGGACGCACAGGTGAACTTGGCGACGGAACGGGCCACCGTCGTCTTCGAGAACGGGGCTGTGCCCCTCACCGATCTCATCCAAGCCGTGCGGGATGCCGGCTACGACGTGGTGACGGAGACGGTCACCCTGCCCATCGGCGGCATGACCTGCGCCTCGTGCGTGAACCACATCGAGCGGGCCCTCAAGAAAGTGCCCGGCGTGATCGAGGCCACCGTTAACCTGGCCACGGAGAAGGCCAAAGTCACGTACATTCCCGAGCTGGCCGGCATAGCCGACTTCAAGCGCGCCGTGGCCGAGGCCGGCTACGAGGTGTTGGAGGTGCCGACCGACGCCGCCGCCCGCGAGCAGCAGGAGGAGGACGAGTCGGAGCGCAAGATGCGCGAGGCCCGCTTCCGCATGTGGGTGGCCTGGGGCTTCACCATCCCCATCATCCTCTGGATGTTCCTGGAGATGTTCTTCGGCATCTACTGGCCCAGCGAGACGATCTACAACTTGGGCATCATCCTGTTGGCCCTGCCAGTCCTCTTCTGGGTGGGCCTCAAGACCTACACGGCCGGCATCGCGCCCATCCGCCACGGCTACGCCAACATGGACACGCTCATCGCCTTGGGCACGGGCGTGGCGTTGCTCACCGGGCCGGCATCCTTCTTCTTCCCCGTGGCCAACTACGCCGGCGTGGCCGCCATGATCATGGCCTTCCACCTGACCGGCCGCTACGTCGAGGAGACGGCCAAGGGGCGTGCCTCGCAGGCCATCCGTAAGCTGCTGGAGCTGGGCGCCAAGACGGCCCGCGTGATTCGCGACGGCCAGGAAGTGGAAATTCCCGTCGAGGAAATCCAAGTGGGCGACATCATGATCGTGCGCCCCGGCGAGAAGATCCCCACCGACGGCGTGGTCGTGGAGGGCGAGAGCGCCGTGGACGAGTCCATGGCCACGGGTGAGTCCATGCCCGTCAACAAGCGGCCCGGCGACGAAGTGATCGGTGCCACCATCAACCAGGAGGGGCTGCTCAAGGTGCGGGCCACCCGCGTGGGCAAGGACACCTTCCTGGCCCAAGTGATCAAGCTGGTCGAAGAGGCCCAAGGCACCAAGGTGCCCATCCAGGAGTTCGCCGACCGGGTGACCAGCGTCTTCGTGCCCATCATCATCGCCATCGCGGCCCTCACCGTCGTCGCGTGGCTCGTCTTCCCCGGCGTGATGTACCGGCTGGTGGAGTTGGGTTCCTTCCTGCCGTGGGTCGATCCCAACTTGGGCGTCGTCACCCTGGCCATCGTCTCGATGGTGGCCGTGCTGGTCATCGCCTGCCCGTGCGCGCTGGGCTTGGCCACGCCCACAGCCCTCATGGTGGGCAGCGGCATGGGCGCCGAGCACGGCATCCTCATCCGCAGCGGTGAGGCTATCCAGACCCTTAAGGACGTGAAGGTGGTCATCTTCGACAAAACGGGCACCATCACCAAGGGCAAGCCCGAAGTCACCGATGTGGTGGCCGTCAACGGGTTCGACGAGGCCGAGGTCGTCCGCCTGGCCGCCTCGGCCGAGCGGGGCAGCGAGCACCCATTGGGCCGCGCCATCGTCGAGCGCGCCGAGCAGGACGAGCTGGTCCTGGAGGAGCCCCAGGACTTCCAGGCCATCCGCGGGAAGGGCGTCGTGGCCCGCGTGGGGAACAAGTCGGTGCTGGTGGGCTCCCGCCGGCTGATGCAGGACCACGGCATTGACCCCTCGGCCGTCGAGGCGCAGATGCGCGCCCTGGAGGAAGAGGCCAAGACGGCCATGTTGGTGGCCGTGGACGGCCAGTTGGCCGGCGTCATCGCCGTGGCCGACACCCTGAAGGAGGACTCGGTGCTGGCCATCCAAGAGCTGCACCGCATGGGCCTCCAGACGGCCATGATCACGGGCGACAACCGCCGCACGGCCGAGGCCATTGCGCGCAAGGTGGGCATCGACCACGTGCTGGCCGAAGTGCTGCCCGACGGCAAAGTGGCCGAGGTGAAGAAGCTCCAGGAGCAGTTCGGCCTCGTGGCCTTCGTGGGCGACGGCATCAACGATGCCCCGGCCCTCACGCAGGCCAACGTGGGCATCGCCATCGGCACGGGCACCGACATCGCCATCGAGGCCAGCGACGTCACCCTGGTGCGCGGCCACCTGAGCGGCGTTGTCGAGGCCATCTACTTGAGCCGCGCCACCTTCCGCAAGATCAAGCAGAATCTCTTCTGGGCCTTCTTCTACAACGTGGCCATGATCCCGCTGGCCATCATCGGCTGGATGCACCCGGTCCTGGCCGAGATCGCCATGGCCACCAGCTCCATCACGGTGGTCACCAACGCCAACCGCCTGCGCAAGGTGGACATCCGGCCCACCTACATGCGCGAGGAGCAGGCCGCTGGCCGGGCTCAACAGGGCGCCTGGCAACCGGCCGAGCGCCCCACCTAAGCGCCAACCCCGGCGGGCGAGCCTCCCAAAACGGCTCGCCCGCTTTTTTCTCACACCCACTGGGGCGAAGCAGGCCCCGCCCTTCTGGAGCGCTACGATGAACAAGAGCGGACACAGCAGGTCAGACGTAGCCCAGGAGCAGGAGCATCACAGCATCCGCCGAGTGCGCGCCTGGTATGGTCTGCCCGCGGAGATCGTCATCGAAGGGGACTACTGGCACTGGGTCAAGGTGGGCTCGGTGCCGGTGCCTCACCCGCCGCTGATCAATCTCATCGTGCGCCGGGGCCTGCCACGCGAGGAGCGCCTCGCCCTCAGCTACCGGCACGAATTCGGCCACGTCCAGACACTGCCCTTCGCCCTGCTCCACATGACCGCCCTGTGGTTCCTGTGGGCGAAGAGCCGGTTCGGGGCGAGCTGGCCCCGGGCCGCACGCCTGCTCGCCGCCTTTGTCGTCCACGAGGCCACTTGGGAGTTGATGGCCGAGGGATACGTGGCCCTCCGAACGGGCCGCCGGTACCTTCGGATCCACCGGCGGAAGAGAGCTTTCCTGGCACCGGCAGTCGTCTGGGGCACGTTCGCCGTGATGGCCTGGTGGGGCCTGGCGCCGGCCCTGGGGACGCGGCGACGTGCCCCGCTGAAGCCCGCGGAAAGGAGCACGCCATGAGGTACGACGTGATCATCGCCGGAGCGAGCTTTGCCGGCCTGGCTGTGGCCGCCCAACTCCGGGGCAGACGGGTCCTCATTCTGGACCGCAAGCCCATCGGCGAGGGGCAAACTTCCGCCTGTGGCACGCTCGTCTCCACCCTGCGGGCCCTCGGCCTGGAGGAGTCCATCCTCCAAGTTCACGACCGGCTCGTGGTCCACACACCCGGCCGGACATACGTCTACCCCATGCCGGAACCCTTCTGCACCTTCGATTACCCGAAGTTATGTCACCTTCTCTGGAGTCAGGGGAAAGCGGAGTTTGTGGAAACACCGGCCCTCGGGGTGGACGGGCAGACGGTGATCACGCCGGCCGGCGAGTTCACGGGCCGCTTTGTCGTGGACGCCTCGGGGTGGCGGGCGGCGTTGGGCACCTCTTTGAACTCCAACTTGGTGCGACGCGACCGGCTCAACTTCGGCATCGAGACGACGCCCGCCTACCGGGACGACGGGCTGCACTTCTGGTACGACCCGAAGGGCCTCCTGCCCATGGGCATCACGTGGGTCTTCCCCATCGGCAAGTTCAGCCGCATCGGCGTGGGCAGCTACTTGGGCAACACCCGCCTCATGTCCACGCTAAACCACTTCCTCGGACGCTTGGAGGTGGAGAAGAACGGCTTCCACGGCGGGTTCTTCCCCTATCAGTTGCGGGACCCGCTCATCGGCGAGCTCTTCCTCGTCGGGGACGCGGCCGGGCAGTGCTTGGCCCTCACGGGGGAAGGTATCCGGCCGGCCCTCTTCTTCGGCACCCGCTTGGGACGCCTGCTCCGCATGGCCTTGGACGGGGAGATCACCCCGGAGGAGGCTCGCCGGGAGTACCGACAGCTCGTCCTGCGGCGCAAGGGTGGCTACGACCTGCTCACCAGGATGCAGCTCCTGTTGCCGCGCGCGCCCCTCGTGGCCGTCCAAGGGGCCTTCGCCCTGGTTGCCCTGCCGCCGGTGCTCAGGCGCGTGCTGGACCGCTACATCCGGGCCTTTGCGTTGGACGAAACGCCCATGCCCGTGAACGTCGGGGAGGGCGTTTGAACTCCACCCACGTACACTCACACATCACACAACAGGGAGGGAACATGGAACACCAGGAATGCCACGTGGAACCCGTTGAGAAGCCCGTTGACCACGAGGCCCTTCAGGAGGCTCTCGTGGCCTACCTGGGCGTTGGCGGCATGGGATGTCCCCGCTGCGCCATGCGCGTGCGCAACGCGCTCCTACAGCTCGACGGCGTGATCCTGGCCGAGGTGATCCTGGAACAGAGCTTGGCCTTGGCCGCCTACGATCCCGAGCGCATCACGCCAGATGACCTCATGGTGGCCGTCGCCGGCGCCGGCAACGACGGCCGCCACCGCTACTGGGCCCAACTCCTGACCGTGGTGCCGGCGGGCGAGGTGCTTCGACAGGAATAGACGGCAGCAGGGCGGCGGTGCGGCCGGTGAGCCGGGCCGCCGCCCACCAGACATTGCTCCGTTCAACCCTGCGCCACCACAGCGGCCTGCTTCCGGAAGATGGGGGCTCACATCATTCGCACCTGTCCGAGCAGGAGGGCCACATGATGAGCACATCGTCTCCTCTCATTCGTGCCGACGGATTATGCAAAGTCTACACCACCCGCCGGGGCCCTGTGGAAGCCGTGCGCGAGTTGACCTTGGAAGTCTACCCGGGCGAGATCTTCGGGCTGGTGGGTCCCGACGGCGCGGGCAAGACCACGACCATCCAGATGCTCTGTGGCCTCCTCACCCCCACCTCGGGCGAAGTCACCGTGATGGGCGTGGACGTGGTCCGCAATCCTGAGGCGCTTGGCGGGAAGGTTGGCTACATGTCCGAGGGGTTTACCCTCTACGGCACCCTCTCCGTGGAAGAGAACCTGGACTTCTTCGCCGAGCTCTACCAAGTGCCTCCCGATGTGGCCCGGGCCCGGAAGGAGCGACTCCTGCACTTTGCCCGCTTGGAGGAAGCGCGCCGGCGGCGCGCCGAACACCTCTCGGGCGGCATGAAGAAGAAGCTGGCCCTGGCCTGTACCCTCGTTCACCAGCCCCGGCTCCTCTTCCTCGACGAGCCCACCACAGGCGTGGATCCGGTCTCGCGCCAGGAGTTCTGGAAACTCCTCTACGAGTTCCTGGCCGAAGGCATTACGATCTTCGTCACCACGCCCTACATGGACGAGGCTGAACGCTGCCACCGCGTGGCTCTCATGCGGCAAGGGCGCATCGTCGCGCTGGAGACGCCAGAGGCCCTCAAGAGCATGATTCCCGGTGTGGCCGTGGACCTCATCGCCCGCCCCCAGGTGCGCGCCGTGGCCAGCCTACGACGAACGCCGGGCGTGGCCCAAGTGCAGGTCTTCGGCGAGCGACTTCACCTCCTGTTGCGGGACGGCGATCGACTGGCCGGGGAATTGCCCCGCCGCTTGGGTCAAGAGGGCATCACTGTCGAAGAGGTGCAGGTCACCACGCCTAGCTTGGAAGATGTCTTCATCGCCGCCATCGAGGAGCTGCGCGTGGCCGAGAAACGCCAGCGCCCGCCCATTCCCCTTCCCCAACACGAGGCTGGCGAGCCCCTTCCCCGTGACGGGAACGCCGTGGCCGTGCGGGCCGAGGGGCTTACCAAACACTTCGGCCGTGTGCTGGCCGTGGACAACATGAGCTTCACGGTGCGCCGGGGAGAAATCTTCGGTTTCTTGGGCCCCAACGGTTCAGGGAAGACGACCACCATCCGCATGTTGTGTGGGCTGCTACCCCCTTCTGCCGGCCGCGCCACCGTGGCCGGCCATGATGTGGTCCGGGAACGTGCCCGCATGAAGGCACACATCGGCTACATGTCCCAGAAGTTCTCCCTCTACAACGACCTCACCGTGGGGGAGAACATTCGCCTCTACGGTGACCTGTACGATCTGCCCCGCGACCGCTTCGAGGCGCGCCGGCGCTGGGTGTTGGAGATGGCCGGCCTCGAGGGCAAGGAACACCTGCTCACCGGAGAGCTCTCCGGCGGCTGGAAACAGCGCCTCGCCCTGGGGTGTGCCATTCTTCACGAGCCCGAGGTGCTCTTCTTGGACGAGCCCACAAGCGGTGTGGACCCTATCTCGCGGCGAGATTTCTGGGACCTCATTTTCACCCTGGCAGCCCAAGGTGTCACCGTCTTCGTCACCACCCACTACATGGACGAGGCCGAGCATTGCCACCGCCTGGGCCTCATCTACCGGGGCCGGCTGATCGCCTTGGGGAGCCCCGCCCAACTGCGTGCTGACATGAAGTTGGGGGCTCTCCTGGAGGTGCCGGTCAGGGCCCCGCTGAGGGCACTCAAATCCCTGGAAGGCCTGCCGGATGTCATCCAGACGAGCGTCTTCGGCGACAAGCTCCACGTTTTGGTCCGGGAGAGCGAGGCCGGCCGTGGGGCTGTGGAACGCACTCTCCGCGAGGCCGGACTCTTGGCCGGCTCTCTCCGCCGGGTGCCCATCTCCTTGGAGGACTTATTTATGCTCTTCATCGAGATGGAAGAGGAAGGTCGTCGGACGAGAGGAGAGCGATGAGCGGCGTATTGTCGGTGCTCAAAAAAGAGGTGCGGGAGATCTGGCGCGATCCCTACACCCTGGGTTTGGCCATCTTCCTTCCGCTCGTGCTCCTCCTGCTCTTCGCCTACGCCCTCAACTTGGACGTGAAGAACATCCCCGTGGCCATCGTGGACTTGGACCACTCGGCCGAGAGCCGGGCGTATGTCCAAGCGCTGGCCAACACAGGGCGCTTCGTGCCGGCCTACCGTCCAGCCACGCCCCAAGAGGCCGAGCGCCTGTTGGATCAGGGTAAAGCCCAGGTGGTGCTTATCATTCCTGCCGGCTTTGCCCAAGCCCTGCGCCAAGGCCGGACGGCCCAAGTCCAGACTCTCGTAGACGGCACATTTCCCACGTCCGCACGGGTGGTGTTGGAATACGTGGAGGCGGTCAACGATGTCTTCACCGCCCGCGTGGCCGGAGAACGCCTGGTGACGTGGCGGCGCGTGGCCGGCAACTTGGCCGCGCCAGCCGTGGCGCCCGTGCCCCTGGTGCGCTACAACCCGGAGCTCAGGAGCGCCAATTTCATCGTGCCGGGCCTCATTGTGGTCATCTTGATGGCGTTTCCCCCTCTCCTCTCCGCCCTGGCCATCGTGCGGGAGAAGGAGCACGGCTCCATCCAACACATCTTCGTCTCCCCGCTGCGCCCTTGGGCCTTCATCGTGGGCAAGCTCGTTCCCTATCTGGTGATCGCCTCTGCCGAGTTGCTCCTGGTCCTCCTGGCGACCCGCTACTGGTTCCGAGTACCCCTGCAGGGCAGCCTGTTCTTCTTCCTGCTCGCCTCCGTGCCCTACGTCGTGGGAACAGTGGCCATCGGGCTATTGGTGAGCACGGTCACCAGCACGCAGCTCGCGGCCATGCTCTTGGCGCTTGTTCTGACGCTGATGCCTTCCTTTCTCTTCTCCGGCTTTATGTTTCCTATCTTCACGATGCCAACGGCATTGCAGCTCTACTCGTACCTGTTTCCGGCACGTTACTTCACCAAGATCACGTATGACATTTTCCTCAAAGGGGTGGGGCCAGAGATCTGGTGGCCCCAACTGGCCGTGCTCACAGCCTACACGCTGGGCACGGTGGTGCTGGCGTCCTTGAGATTTCGCAAGAAGGTGGGATGATGAGCCGACGGCTGTGGGGACTGATGCGCAAAGAGGTCATTCAATTCTGGCGCGACCGGGCACTCATGGTGTTGATCCTCTACACGTTCGTGGAAATCGCCATTTGTGGTTGGGCACTGACGCTCGACGTGCGCAACATGCCTGTGGCCGTCTACGACGGCGACCGCACTGCCCAGAGTCGCGCGCTAGTCGACGCCTTCGCGCGGCTGGAGGGGTTCCGCCTCGCGGCCCAGGTGGAAGACCCCTCGGACGTGGACGCGCTCATGGACGCCGGCAAGGTCCAATTCGCCCTCATCGTGCCGGCCGGCTTCGCTCGGACACTGCGTGCCGGGGGAAGCGCGCAAGTCCAAGTCGTCGTGGACGGCACGAACAGCAGCATTGCCGGCCAAGCCTTGGCGATCACGGCCGGCCTGTTGCGGGACTACAACGAGCAAATTCTCGTGCGCCGGGTGGAACGGGTGGGCTTGGCCCGCTACCAGCTCGTGCCCCGCGTGGAGAACATGATCCGCATCTGGTACATGCCCCAGCTCAAATACGCCCACTTCATCATGCTCACCATGTTGACCATCTCCGTGCTCCTGCTGGGCGTGCTCGTGCCCGCGGCCGCCATCGTGCGCGAGAAAGAGGCCGGCACGTTCGAGCAGTTGATGATGACGCCCATCACCGGCGCCGAACTGATCGTTGCCAAGATCGCCCCCATGATCGCCCTCAAGCTGATTGGGTTGACCATCGGCGTGCTCATGTCCCTGTGGCTCTTCGACGTGCCCCTGCGGGGGAGCGTGCTCCTCTTCTACGCCATCTCCGCACTCATGTTCATGAGCAGCAGCGGCATCGGTGTGCTCTTGGGCACCTTCGCCCGCACAATGCAACAGACGCTCATGCTGGCCTTTTTCATTCTGTTCCCCCTGGCCTTCCTGAGTGGCACCATGGTGCCCATCGGTAACATGCCCCGCCTGCTCCAGTGGGCGACCTACTTGAGCCCCCTCCGCTACTACGTGGAGGCGACGCTCGGCATCTTTCTCAAAGGCGTGGGCTTGGACGTGCTCTGGCCCCAAACGCTGGCGTTGGCGGTGTACGGGCTGGTGTTGCTGGGCGTGAGCTCGGCGCGCTTCCGCAAGAGTCTGGCGTAGAACCCGCATGTCTGTCAACGATCACAAGAGGTGATCTCCATGAGAGGACAAGTCAGAGCCGTGTTCGGCGTTGTGGGCACAATTCTGATCGTCGTCGGAGGGTGGTGGTGGAGCCAACAGAGCGCAGCCGCCGGCAGCGGTCACGAGGTGCGCGCCACCGGCACCATTGAGGTGGAGACCGTGGACGTGGCCTCGGAAATGGGCGGCCGCATCGTGGAGCTCGCCGTGGACAAGGGCGATTCCGTCCAAGCGGGAGATATGTTGGTGCGACTGGACGCGGAGATGTTGGAGATGGACTTGGCCCGCGCCGAGGCAGCCATCAGGGCCCTAGAACGGGCCCGGGATGCGGCCAGAGCAGCCTGGCAGGCAGCCCAAGCCGCGCGGGCCAATCCCCGGGAGATCGAACTCAAGATCGCCGAACTTCAGGCCCAACTGGACGCCGCTGAACTCCAACTGCAAGCCGCCCAAGTCACCGGCGATCCAGCACAGGTTCAACTGGCGCAGACCACCCTAGAGGGCCTGCAACGGGTTCTCACCCTTCTCGAGGCCATGCGGGACGAGCCCTACGCCCTGGACGCCCAAGTTGGTCAGGCTGAGGCGATCTACCGGGGCACAGAAGCACTGCTGGAAGCAGCCCTCGGCCTCCGGGACATGGTCCAACTACAGCGGGAGAAGATGTTGCTGACCGCGCCCCGCGACGGTGTCATTTTGGACCGCCTCTTTGCTGAAGGCGAGATCGCGCCGCCCCTGGCACCTATCCTCGTGCTGGCCGACTTGCGCCGGGTGACCTTGACCGTCTACCTCCCCGAGACGGCCTATGGGCGCGTGCGCTTAGGCGACGAGGTGGCGGTGTACGTGGACAGTTGGCCAGGCCGGACGTTTGCGGGGAAAGTGACCTACATCTCCCCACGGGCGGAGTTCACGCCGGCCAACGTGCAGACGCCCGACGAGCGGGCTCGGCTGGTGTACGCCGTGGAGGTGAGCCTGTCCAACGAGGACTTGGCCCTCAAGCCCGGCATGATCGCCGAGGCCGCCTTCACACTGCCGTGAGGGAAAGAACCTTCCCGCCGGGAGAGGAGATCGCGACAACGTAAAAAGGGCAACCTCTGGATAGGCTGCCCTTGACGTGAACTTCGAGGCTCCTCGGGCAGGACTCGAACCTGCAACCACCCGGTTAACAGCCGGGCGCTCTGCCAGTTGAGCTACCGAGGAATGCCGCAAGTATTATACCCGAGTACGGGGAAAAGTCAAGTCTGCCACAACACGTGACACCAGCTCCTCCTTCAACCGCCACCTGTTATCCCGGCCTCAGGCAAAGTATGCCCTTGCTCATCCGCAGCACAAGGGCCGGGCTATCGTGGATGCCCTGGGCTTGAGGGCCGTGGGGACCCCGGCTGGGGCCATCTCCCCGAGTTTTCTAGAACCGCCGTCAGCGTGCTGTGAGGGCCTTGGCGCCGATGTCCCTGCGGTAGTGCATTCCCTCGAAGTGGATGCGGCCGATGGCCTCGTAGGCGCGCTCCACGGCTTGGTGCAGGTCATTGCCAACGGCAGTGACGTTGAGCACGCGACCGCCGGCCGTCACCAGCCGTCCACCTTGGAGCTCGGTGCCCGCGTGAAAGGCCACCACGCCCGGCAAGGCCTCGGCGTCCTCGATACCGCTGATAGGGCGTCCCTTGGGATAGTTCCCCGGATACCCTTCCGACGCGGCCACGACGGTCACAGCCGCAGCGGGCCGCCAGCGCACGGCAACGCGGTCCAAGGTTCCCTCCACACACGCTTCCAGCACCTCCACGAGGTCGCTCTCCAAGAGCGGGAGGATGACTTGAGTTTCCGGGTCCCCGAAGCGGCAGTTGAACTCCAGGACGCGGGGGCCGGCGTCGGTGACCATGAGGCCGGCGTAGAGGACGCCCACGTAGGGCGTGCCTTCCGCGCGCAGGCCGTCCACGGCCGGCCGGAGGACTGTCCGCACGATCTCGTCCATCAGCGCGGGGGTGATGAGGGGCGCAGGAGCGTAGGCACCCATGCCGCCCGTGTTGGGCCCTCGGTCGCCGTCGAAGACGGGCTTGTGGTCTTGAGCGGCCGGCATGGGCACAATGGTGTGGCCATCGGTGAAGGCCAGAACCGAGGCCTCTTGGCCGTAGAGCCGTTCTTCCACGACTACTTCGTCCCCGGCCGCGCCGAAGGCCCGCTCCACCATGATGCGCCGCAGGGCTGCTTCGGCCTCCTCAGGCGTCTGGGGAACGATAACCCCCTTGCCCGCGGCCAGTCCAGACGCCTTGATGACCACCTCGTACTCGGCGCGGCGCACGTGGTCCAAGGCCGCCTCGAAGTCGGTGAAAGTGGCGTGCCGGCCGGTGGGAATGTGGTGACGCGCCATGAAGGCCTTGGCAAAGGCCTTGGACGCCTCGATGCGGGCGGCCGCGCGCGTGGGCCCGAAGGTGCGCAGGCCAGCGGCCTGAAAGGCGTCCACGATGCCAGCGGCCAAGGGGGTCTCGGGACCGACGACGGTCAACGCCACCTGCTCCTGTCGGGCAAAGGCAATGAGGGCGTCGAAGTCGTCGGCGGCCACGGGCACGCGCGCACAGGGCGCGGCTGGCGCCCAAGGGCCTGTCCGAGGCGTGGCCGGCCACGAGGTGCCGGCGTTGCCCGGCGCCACGTAGACCTGTTCCACGTAGGGCGAACGCGCCAGCGCCCACGCCAGGGCGTGCTCGCGCCCGCCGGAGCCGACGACCAGCACACGTTTCTGTGTTCCCATGTTCCTCCCCTTTCTCCGCTGTTAGCTGCCCCACATGCCCTCGAAGAGCAACTTCTCGCGGTCCTCGGCGAAGAGCCACTCGGGTATCTCGATAGGATACTCGCCGGAGAAGCAGGCCGTGCAGTGACCGGCGGGCGCGTTGAGGGCGTCGCGCACGGCGGCCACGAGGCCGGGCAGGCTCAAATAGGCCAGGCTGTCGGCGCCAATGTGGCGGCGTATGGCCTCCACGTCCATGCGCGCCGCGATCAGCTCGCGGTAGGTGGCCATGTCCACGCCCATGAAGCAGGGGTGACGCACGGGGGGCGAGGCCACTCGCACGTGGACCTCCCGTGCTCCGCCGTCGCGCAGGAGCTGGACGAGGGGTCCAGCCGTGTTGCCGCGCACGATGGAGTCGTCCACCAGCACCACGCGGCGTCCCTCCAAGTTGGCGGGCAGAGGGTTGTACTTCAGCCGCACCCCTTCCCGGCGCAGCTTGTCGTCCGGCTGGATGAAGGTGCGGCCGATGTAGCGGTTTTTGGTCAGTCCTTCGGTGAAGGGAATGCCCGATTCCAAGCTGTAGCCGATGGCGTGGGGCGTGGCCGAGTCGGGCACGCCCACCACAATGTCCGCGTCGGCCGGGGCCTCGCGGGCCAAGTGGCGCCCCATGCGCTGGCGCACCTCGTGGATCACCTGGCCTTCGAAGATGGAGTCGGGCCGGGCGAAGTAGACGTACTCGAAGATGCAGAGGGCCTGTTTGGACGGGCGAACTCCCTGAAAGGATGTGATGCCCCGGTCGTCAACGCGCACGATCTCGCCCGGCGCCACCTCGCGCAGGTACGAGGCTCCCACGGTGAGGAGGGCGCACGACTCGGAGGCCACCACCACGCCTTCGTTCAACGTGCCCAAGCAAAGGGGGCGCAGGCCCAAGGGGTCTCGCACGGCGTAGATGCCCTGGCGCGTGAGGATCACCAGGGAATAGGCCCCTTGGGCCAAACGCATGAAGGCACGGATGCGGGCCACCCACTCGTCGTCGGCACCGTCGCCGTTGGCGGAGAGAATGTGACCGTTCGACCACGCTTCCGGCGGGGCGGCCAACATTTGGGTGATGACTTCGCTGTCGCTGGTCGAGGAGAGCCCTACGCCCCGTTCCAACAGCAGGCGCCGCAGGTGGATGGCGTTGGTCAAATTGCCGTTGTGGGCCACGCCCAGCGGGCCGTGGAGGGTTTCGATCAGATAGGGTTGCGCGTTGCGGATGTGTGAGGAGCCGGTGGTCGAGTATCGGTTGTGGCCGATGGCCATGTGGCCCCGCAGGGGGCGCAGGTTCTCCTCGGTGAAGACTTGGGCCACCAGCCCCATGCCCTTGTGGATGTAGGCCGTGTGGCCGTCGCACGTGGCGATGCCGGCGCTCTCCTGGCCGCGGTGTTGGAGGGCGTAGAGGCCGAAGAAGGTGATACGGGCCACATCGCGCCCCGGCGCGAAGACGCCAAAGACACCACATGCTTCCCGCAGCCCGGTGACCCTGTGCTCCCCGATCATGGTCTCGCTCCCCTTTCTCGTTTCCGGCTCCGCTGGGTACTGGCTGTGCCGTGTCAGGATGTAGCGGATACGGCCCTGTCATCCTCGACGATTTTCTCGGCGACAGCCCTCTGATACGCTGCCACGCGCTCGCGCACGCTCGTGTCGCCCACGCCCAGGATCTTGGCCGCCAGGAGCGCGGCCGCGGCCGGCTCCAGCACCACCGCCGGAGCCACGCCGCTGGGCATCCGCAGCGAGGAGAAGATGTCCGCGCCGGCAAAGGTGGACGAGATGGGCGGGCAGGCGATCACGGGGGCGCTCACTTGGGCGTCCACCAGGCCGCTGAGGGCGTTGGAACGCCCCGCCACAGTGATGTAGACCTTGGGCCGGGGGTCGGCCTCGTAGTCGCGCAGGAGCTCCAACAGATACTCGGGCACCTTGTGAGCCGAGGCCACGCGAATTTCGCTGGCAACGCCGAATGTCTCCAACGCGCGGGCAATGGCCTCGCCGTGTTCTAAGTCGCTCTTGGAGCCCATGAGGATGGGAACCAGAGGCTCGGGTCGAGTGCTCATGGCGTGACCTCCTCTTCCGTTTAGGCTGTGGCGCCGGCCCAAGCCCGAAGGGCACGGGCAATTCGGTCGGCGGCCGGCTGTTCGCCGGGCTCGAAGGTCTGGCCTGTCAGTCTCTCGTAGGCGGCGATGTAACGCTGGGCCACTTGAGCGATGAAGTGAGGGGGCATGGCGGGCGGCGTGCCGTCACCCCGGTAGCCTTGGGCGGCAAACCAGGCGCGCAGGTATTCCTTGTCGAAGTTCTCCGGCTCCCGGTCACTGCCGGGGGTGTAGGTCTCGGCGATCCAGTAACGGCTGGAGTCGGGCGTGTGGATTTCATCGATGAGCACCAGTTCGCCATCGACAAGGCCGAACTCGTACTTGGTGTCCACCAGAATGAGGCCGGCCCGGCGGGCGATCTCCTGGCCCCGGGCGAAGAGGGCCAGGGCGACCTCCTCGATCTGCTCCCACAGGTCGGGAGGCACCAGGCCGCGCTCCAGCACCTCGTCCCGGGTCAGGCGCTCGTCGTGGGCGCCGCCGGTGGCCTTGGTGGTGGGCGTGATCACGGGCTGGGGCAGGGGATCGTTCTTGCGGAGCCCCTCGGGCAGGGGAATGCCATAGGGCCGCCGTTCCCCTCGGGCGTAGAGGTACCAGAGGGAAGTTTTGGTCACGCCCGTGATGTACCCCCGCACGATCACTTCTACCGGCAAGGCTTGAGCCTCATGCACCACCATAACGTTGGGATCGGGCACTTCGACCATGTGATTCCCCACGATGTCGTGGGTCTGCTCGAACCACCAGGCGCTGAGCTGGTTGAGCACTTGGCCCTTGAAGGGGATCACCCCCAACACGCGGTCGAAGGCGGAGACGCGGTCAGTGGTGATGAGCACGCGCCGGCCGTCGAGGCGGTAGATGTCGCGCACTTTGCCCTGAGTCTTGGTGCCCAGCTCGGGCACATCCACCGTCTCGACGGCGAGGGGAACGGCGTTGATCAGCTCCTCGAGCGAGAGCATAACACCTCCTTCACGTTTTGTTTTTTTGGTCCTCTCCTCTCAGTCCTGGTCCCGGCACACGATTTCACGCTTGGCGCGCGTAGGCCAGCCCGTTCTGGAACAGCCGCAGGCCGTCCATGCCCCTTTCGCCCCGATGTCGACGGGGGTGTTGCCAGGGGAAAATGTGATCCTCCGGGTGGGGCATGAGGCCCAGAACGTTGCCGGCAGGGTTGCAGATGCCGGCCACGTGCAACTCAGAGCCGTTCGGGTTGTAGGGGTAGGTGACGGGTGACCCGTCGGGCGTCGTGTAGGTGAGGGCAATGAGTCCGTCAGCTTGGAGGGCATCGCGCACGTCGGGGCGCACGACAAAACGACCTTCGCCGTGGGCAACGGGGCAGTAGACAGGCGCCTCCAGCCCCCGGGTGAAGATGCAGGGGCTGTCCGGGTTGGGCTCCAACCACACCCAGCGGCACTCGAAGTGCCCCGAGGCGTTGGGGGCCAAGGTGACCACCCGCTCGCCACACGCGGGAGGCCATGTCCTGCCGGGCAGCAGTCCGGCTTTCACCAGTGCCTGAAAGCCGTTGCAGATGCCCAGCACGGGCCTGCCGCTCTCCACGAAGGGACGCACGTAGTCGCCCAAGGCGTGCTCCAGGTCCAAGGCCCAGAGGGTGCCGGCACCCAAGTCGTCACCGTAGGAGAAGCCGCCGGGCAGGAGCAACATGTGGTAATCGTTCAAACGGCGTTCGCCGCGCACTAATTGATTCACGTGGACAATCTCGGGGCAGCCGCCGGCGCGCTCGCAGGCCAAGGCAGCCTCGCGCTCCCGGTTGGTGCCCTCGGCCACGAGCACCAACACGCGGGGCGGCCGGCGCAACGTCACGTTTGGGAACGACGTAGCACCTTGGGCCACGGTGGGCGGCGATGTCCGCACAGGGGCGGAGATGTGACCTCGCCACGCTTGCTCCAAGCTTTCCACGGGCAGGTCCAACAGCGGACGGCCGTCCAGCCCTCGCACGCGCAGGTGGCCGTGGGCGGCCACAGTGCCCAAGCGGCCCACGGGCACGCCGGCTTCGTCCATGAGGGCCTCGAAGGCGTGTGCCTGTGTAGCCGGCACTTCGACCACGAAGCGGGTGAGCGATTCGGAGAAGAGGGCCACGTCGTCGGCTGTAACGTCGGATGACCGCGGCAGGGCCTCGAGCGTCACGTCGGCGCCCAAGCGGCCGGCCAGGCACATTTCGGCCAAGGCCACGGCCAGCCCACCCTCGGCACAGTCGTGACAGGCGCTCACGAGCCCTTGGCGGATGGCTCGGTGAAGGGCACGCAGGCGTTCGAGGGCCTGTGGCACCGGAGCCGGCAGCCTGTCGTCGCCCGGCCAGCGGCCGCCGGCCACGTCCACAAAGTGGCTGCCGGCCAATTCGGCCCGCGTGTCGCCGACCACGTAAAGGGCGTTGCCGGGCGCCTTCACGTCCATCGTCACCGTGTGGCGAACATCGGGAAGCACACTCAGGGCCGAGATGAGGAGTGTGCCCGGGATGGCGTGGCGCCGGCCGCCCGCGCCGGTGTATTCGTTGTTGAGGCTGTCTTTGCCCGAGATGAACGGCACGCCATAGGTCACAGCCGCGTCGTAGCACCCTTGAGCACACCGCACCAGCGCGCCCAAGCGGTCGGGCAGGGCCGGGTTGCCCCAGCAGAAGTTGTCCAACACGGCCGTGCGGTCAGGGTTCCCCCCCACGGCCACCACGTTGCGCAGGGCCTCGTCCAAGGCGGCCCAAGCCATCACGTAGGGGTCGAGTTGGCCGTACTGGGGACAAAGCCCCACGCCCAAGGCGACGGCGGGCAGGGGTGCCTCGCCGTTGGCCTGCTCGGCCACTTCCAGGGGCACCAACACGGCGGCGTCACCAGGACCGTGGTCAGCCGCGCCCACCAGGGGCTTGACAGCCGTGCCGCCCTGCACCTCGTGATCGTAGCGGCGCACAACCTCCTCGCGGGAGCGGATGTTTGGGTGGGCCAGCAGGGCCAGCAGAGCGTCGGCGGGCGTGAGGGCACGGCCGGGACGAGGTGCCCTGTGGTCGCAGTTGTCGGCCGGCCAACGGGCGTAGAGCAGGCGGCGGGGCAGGCCATTGTGGAGGAACGCCATGTCCACGTCTCCGACTACGTGTCGTCCGTACAGGAGGCGCAAGCGTCCCGTGGGCTCGAACGTTCCAATGTTGACCACTTCCACGTTGTGAAGCTCGC
>JALSKA010000122.1 GCA_026989095.1 Ardenticatenaceae bacterium | reverse complement strand
GCGCACCTGCCAGTTGGTCGTGGCGAAATCCTCATCCCGCCAGCGCTTCCCCTTCTCAATGACGAGCACGGAGTATCCTTTCTCCGCCAGCCGCATGGCTGCCACCGAGCCCCCGAAGCCGGAGCCCACAATCACATAATCGTACACCTTCGCCTTGCCCCCGGTGTCGGCCATTGAGAGCTCCCCCTTCCTCCATCACGGCGTCCACGAGAAACGGCGCGTGAAGGGCGACATGGCCGCGAATGCCTCGATAGTGGCCCGCTTGGTGCCCGAGAGGGGCGAGTCGAACCAGGCGCTGTCGGCGAACTGGAGCCGGCCGGCATCCTTGTAGAGCCAGAAGGTGAAGGCGAAGAGATAGTCTGGGAGGGGCTCGCCGTTGGAGAGCCGGCCGCTGCGGAACCACTCGGCCACGGCCAGGTGGTACACCCGGTGCAGTTCGGGCGTAATCCGGGGATAGCGGTCGTCCTCCAGGGTGGAGACCGTCCACCCCCCTTCGCCGGCGATCATGGGGGGCACGAAGCCCACCTCCTCCTGGAAGACACGGGCGTACTTCAGGAACCCCAGGACCGTGGTCCAATCATCCTCCACAGTGATGCCGGGCCGTTCCGCCTGGTTGACGGGATCGTAAGGGTAGTCAGGGGGGTGGTTGGAGCCATAGGGATGGGGCACGAAGAACGTGTGGTTCAGGATGTAGAGCTTCCCCCGCTCGCGCAGGGCACGCAACACCTTGCGCAACAGATCTGGGCTCGTCACCTGGAGTCCGGGGAACCCGCCCCGCTGCCACACCTCGTCGGCCGCGGCGATCCAGTTGTCGATGAACACAGCGTCGCGCTCCTCGGCCGAGAGGCGCCAATCTTCCTCACGCCACTCCGAGAGCACGTCCGGCTCGTTGTAGAGCTGAATGTAGGGGGGCATTCCGGCCTCCTCCAGCAGGCGAATGTCCCGCTCGGCGTAGATGTACCGTTCGTAGGGGCGCAACACGGGGCGCCAGAGGACCATGATGTTGGCCCGCCGGAAACGGGGCGCGGCCACCTGAAGGGCCTTCTCGTCGGCGTAGAGGACGGTGGCCCACGTCATGTGCATGGCCTGTAAGTCGGCGATGAAGGTCTCCACGTCGGCGCCGTCGGGCCGGACGTAGCCCACAGGCACGTAGTGGAGTCCGAGCCCGGTGTCCCCGGGCGGCCGGGGCCACCGCTCCAGGGGCCACACGTCCGCGGGAGACCAGGTGGCCGTGGGCGTGCGCCCTCGGCCCGGCACCCATTGGCCCTCCCACGGCGCGTTCGGCGGAATGTCCGGCCACCCGTTGGGCTCCGGTGTGGGGGAGGGGGACGGCGACTCCACCCGCAGGGAGGTGGACGGCGGGGTCGGAGTTGGGCTCGTCGGCGCCGAGGCCGGCACCGTGCGCTTGGTGGGCACCACCACGTACTGCACGCGCGGCAAGAGGGCCACCAGGGACCCACGCGGCGCGATCTGATAGACTTGGCCCAAAACGCTGACCGTCACGGCCCGGTCGGTCACGTTGACCAACCGCACCGTCTCGCCTTCCACCTCCACCTGGATGGCCTGGTCTGGCGAGCGCACTTGAAACGAGGCCACTTCCAATGTCGGCTCCCCGAACTCTGTGTCCGGGTAGAGGCGTGCGAGCACTTCGGCCGGCGAGAGCTCCAGCGTTGCGGCCAGCGTGGCCACGGCGTCCCACGTCTCCAGGTCGAAGCGCATCAGGCCGCTCTCCACCCGCGGCGGCGGTGTGGGCCGCACGGGCCGGCTGGCGGCCACCACGGGCGAGCGCTCGGCCGGCCTGGGGCGTGCCTCCGCCTTCCGTGGGTGAGCCTTGAGGGCGTAGACGATGGGCAAGAGGTCCCCGTCGCCGCAGGGGGGCAACGTCTCACCCCGCACGTTGAGGAGCCGCCCCGGGTCCGGGCTACACCGCCGCTTGTACCAGGCGTGGGGCTCGAACCACGGCGTCACCCCGTTGGCCGCGTAGTTGGCCACAATCCAGGGGTTGAAGGCGAAGAGGTAGTCGGGCGCCCGGTCCAACATGTACTCGTAGGCCATCAGGAGCCAGCGGGTCTGGGCTTCCACCGTCACGGGCGGGTAGCGCTTGTCCTGGGCGTCGCCGATGATCCACCCCCCCTCGGTGACGATGACGGGAATCTCGAAGCCGAAGCGGCGCACGAACTCCTGGTGGTAGGCCTCGAACTTGCGGAAGCCGTTGGAGTCCTCCAGGATGGTGTCCCCCTTGTGTTTGCCGCCGTCGGGCCGGTTGGGGGAGCGGTCCACGGCCCGCCAGAAGTTGAGCTCCTCCACGTTGACCTGATCGGGCGAGAGGCCGTAGAAGGCCAGCTCCTCGGGGGTCACAGGCCGGCCCAGGAGGTTGATGGGCTCCTCGGGGTAGTCGAAGGGGTGGTTGAGCCCGTAGTTGTGGACGTTGATCCAGGCGCCGTAGAAAACATCCTCCTGGCCCCGCTGCTTGATGAGGTCGAGGAACTCGCGCCAGAACTGGAGGTCGTCGTAGTCGCCCCCCGGCGCCAGGGGCGGGGTGGAGGGGTAGCCGCCAGCCTCGCGCACGGCGCGGGCGGCGGGCACCCACAGGTCCACCATGCGGGCCACGGAGATGGGCTCGCCCGGCTTCCAGCCGCCGGGCTCACCGGCCAAGTTGGGCTCGTTGTAGAGCTGGAAGTAGTGGACGCCCCGGGCCACGTAGAAGGCCACAAGGCGGCGGAGGGCGTCGGGGTCAAGGGGCTCGTTGGGCGTGTAGATGCGCACAATGGGCTCGATGCTGGCGGCGACGAGGCGGTCCACCAGCTCCCCCTGCTGGGGGGTGAGCCCGTCGTTGAGGAGCACAGTCCAGCGCATGCCCATGCTGCGCAGCTCGGGGACGAAGTAGTCGATCACCTGGGGTTCGAGGCGGGCGGCGGCCGGGGAGAAGTGGACGCCCCAGCCGTTGTCGCCCGGCGGGCGGGGGTAGCGGGCCAGGGGCAGGGGAGCATCGAGCGCCCGGGGCGCCGGCCCCGAGCCCCAGGCCGCGGGCGGCGCCCAGAGCGCCAGAAGGAGGCCGATGAAAAGGAGGGCCGGCCACCACAGGAGACGGCCGGCGCACACTTCACAGACGAACCTGAGGTTCCCTCCTGAA
>JALSKA010000121.1 GCA_026989095.1 Ardenticatenaceae bacterium | reverse complement strand
GGCGAAGTGAACGAAGGCCATCGCCGTCAAGAACTCGAAGGTCGTCACGCCATCCAGCGTCTCGGCCACGGGCCGCAGCCGGCCCACCAAGTCCACGAATGTCTCGCGGGAAATCATGCGCCCCCCAACGCGGATGCGCTCACGGGGGCTGTGCAAGTGGGGGGAGGTGAAGAGCCCTGTGCGATGGCCGGCAGCCCGCAACACGATCTCGATCATGGCTGCCGTGGACCCCTTCCCCTTGCTGCCGGCGATGTGGACGGCCGGCACAGCGTTCTGTGGATTCCCCAAACGCTCGAGGAACGCCCGCATTCGGTCCAGCCGATAGGGCTCCCGCTGTGCCGGCGGCCTCGTCTCGAAGTTGACCAGCCCCCACACGTAGTCGAGGGCTGCTTGATAGGCGTCCATAGGCGTGGCTCCAGTCAAAGTCATTGCTTCTTTCGGGCGTTCTCATTATAATACCCCTTGGGCCTTCGTGTGAAAAGAGCCGTGTCCACGGGGAACCAGGGCCATGATGCCACCACGCCAAGCACACATCGGCTTTGTCTCCACCCGGCTGGCCGGCACGGACGGCGTCTCCTTGGAGACGGCCAAGTGGGTCAAAGTGCTCACCAGCATGGGGTACGAGTGCTTCTTCTTCGCGGGCGAGTCGGAGTGGCCGGCCGACCGCACTATGTTGGTGCCCGAGGCCCACTTCAAACACCCGGAGATTCGCCGGATCAACGCCGACCTCTTCGACGACTACCGGCGCTCGGCCGGCACTTCCCTGCGGGTGCGCACCATCAAAGAACACCTCAAGGCCCACCTGTACCAGTTCGTGCGCCGGTTTGGCATCGACCTGCTGGTGGCCGAGAACGCCCTTTCCCTGCCCATGAACGTGCCCTTGGGGTTGGCCCTCACCGAGTTCATTGCCGAAAAGGGCGTGCCCACCATCGGCCACCACCACGACTTCTGGTGGGAGCGCCGGCGGTACGCCGTCAGCGCCGCCCACGATTACTTGCGGGCTGCCTTCCCCCCTACCCTGCCGGCTGTGCGCCACGTGGTGATCAACTCCTTCGCCGGCCGCCAGCTCGCCCTCCAGACCGGCGCAGGGTACACCATTGTTCCCAATGTGATGGACTTCGAAATGCCCCCGCCCCCTGTGGACGACTACGCCCGCACGTTGCGGGCTGAACTGGGCTTGGCCGACGACGAATACTTCCTGCTCCAGCCCACGCGCATCGTGCCCCGCAAGCGCATCGAACGGGCCATCGAGCTGGCCAAGCGCTTGGAGCTCCCCTGCGCCCTGGTCATCTCCCACGCCTCCGGCGACGAGGGGGACACATATGCCCTCTATCTGCGCGAGTACGCGCGGCTGTTGGGCGTGCGCCTCGTCTTCGCGGCCGACCGGGTGGCCGCCCGTCGCGGCCAACGTGCCGACGGCTCTCCCATCTACGAACTCGCCGACGTCTACCAGCAGGCCGACCTCGTCACCTATCCGTCGGACATCGAGGGCTTTGGCAATGCTTTCCTGGAAACAATTTACTACAGAAGGCCCATTGTGATGAACACATATGAAATCTTCAAAACAGATATTCAGCCAAAAGGATTTATGATCATCGGCTTCGACGGGTTCGTGGATGAGCAATGTGTTACCCAGGCCAAAGCCATTCTGCACGATCCCGCCTTGGCCGAGGAGATGGTCAACCACAACTTCGAAGTCGCACGCCGTCACTACTCGCTGGAAACCCTGGAGGGCCATCTGATGAGCCTCTTCTACGACTGCTTAGGAGCCACATGAGCCAAAACGCCAGGGTGCGATGCAGGTGGTTGCACCTTCACAGGTGGTACACAGGATGAAACCCCACACAACTCGAAGACTGCTGGGCATTTTCGCCCACCCAGACGACGAATCCTTTGGGCCAGGGGGCACGCTGGCCAAGTACGCCCGCGAGGGCGTGGACGTTCACGTCTGCACGGTGACCGATGGCGCGGCCGGATCGCCCACCTCCGATGTGAACGCTCCCGACAGCGAGGCGCTCGCCCGGCTCCGCCTCCGTGAGCTGGAGTGCGCCTGCGAGGAGTTGGGAGCCCATCTCCACATCCTGGGATACCGGGACAGCGGCATGGAGGGCTCTCCCGACAACCGTCACCCGGCCAGCCTCTACCAGGCCGACTTGGACACAGTGGCCGAGGACTTGGTGCGGGTGATGCGCGAAGTACGCCCTCACGTGGTGATCACCCACGATCCCACCGGGGGCTACTTCCACCCCGACCACATCAAGGTGAACCACGCCGTGCGGCGCGCGTGGGCCAAGGTGAACGACCCGCACGCTTATCCTCACCTCCGGGCCGAGGGATATGAGCCGTGGCACCCCCTGCGCCTCTACTACACCGTCATTCCCCGCGCGCCCGTGCGCTGGCTGATTCGGCTCCTGCGCCTCTTGGGCCGGGACCCGCGCCGCTTCGGGCAGAACGGGGACATCGACCTCACCCGGGTTGGCGTGCCGGAGGAGGAAATCCACGCCCGAATTGACGTGAGCCGGTACCTCAAGGTGAAGGATAGGGCCAGTGCCTGTCACCGCAGCCAGGGAGGGGGAGGTTTCGGCGGGCTGCCGGCTTGGCTGCGCCACCGGCTCATGCGACACGAACACTTCACGCTGGCCTACCCAGCCCCCTTCGGCCAACACGATGACTTGTTCGCCCATCTGGACGTGCCCGCTCCCACGTCCCACGCCCAGGACGTGGACACGTAAGGCGTGCCTCTGCAAGGTGGCTGTCCCGGCAGGCCAAGCGGGCGAGAAAACGGGAAGAGGGCCGGCCGCGCGGAACACCACCCGACGGCTTCGCGCGGCCGGGCGCCTCCTGTGGTGTGGGTGGCGATGAGCGAAGAACCAACACCTTCACCTGCCGCCCTCTGGCGGCGAATTCCCAGCGTAGACCGCCTTCTCCAGGAGCCAGTCCTCCGGCAGGCGGCGGACGCCTACGGACGGCGGGCCGTGGTGGAAAGTGTGCGGGAGACGTTGAGCCGCATCCGGGCTGCCATTGGCGAAGGCCACGCCCCCGACGTAAGCCCCTCCGCCTTGGCCCAGCAGGTCGTCGAGGCGCTGACACAGCGCTTTGCCCCCTCACTGCACCCGGCCATCAACGCCACCGGCGTGGTCATCCACACCAACTTGGGCCGTGCTCCTCTCAGCCAGGCTGCCGTCGAAG
>JALSKA010000120.1 GCA_026989095.1 Ardenticatenaceae bacterium | reverse complement strand
CTCCTGGGCTTTGGGGGTTGTTCGGCCATCATGTACGTGATCTTCACCCAATCGCCGGCCACGCCCCCCAACACGCTCAGCGGCGTCGCCGTCGGCCAAAACCTCTTTCGCACCCTGATGTTCTTTGAAACCTTTCTGTTGTTGTTGATCGTGCCCGGCCTGGCTGCCAGCACGATCAGCCAAGAACACGAGGCGCGCACCTACGAGATGCTGGTGGCCACGCCGCTGCCTCCCCTTGGCATTGTGATGGGCAAAATGGGCGCCACGCTGAGTTACGTGCTGCTGCTGATGATTGCCACCCTGCCCTTCACAAGCCTCTTCTTCGTGCTGGGCGGCGTGACCGTGGGGGACATCGCCGTTGTCTTCTTCGTCCAAGCCGCCATTGCCACCATGGTCACGGCCACGTGTACTTTCTTCTCGGCCCTGCTGCGGCGCACAGGCCGGGCCGTGGTAACCGGCTACCTCACGGTGGCCGGCCTGATCCTCCTTCCCTTCTTCGCTTTCATCGTCCACGGCATTTTGATCAACGACGCCCCACCCCGCCTCTGGCTGGTGATCAACCCCCTGAGCGCCGTGAGTTCGGCCCTGGCGTCAACGGACCCGGACTCCCTCTTCACGGTCATCGGCCAGGGCATAGCTCCCCAAGTCGGCCGAATACGTCCCACGTGGCACTTCACGCTCTTCGTCTACGCCCTGATCACCGTGCCGGCCGTCGTGGGCGCCGCGTACTTCGTGCGGCCGGCGGCCCGCCGTCGCGCGCGGCGCCGGGCCCTGACGACCGTGGGCCTGGGGTGGGCCTTGATCGTGGGAGCAGCTCTGCTCATCTTCAGCCCCCAGGACTGGCAGAGCTTGGTGGAGCCGGAGGTCCACGCGCCGCCGGCCCGCCAGGAGCTCAGAGTACAAGAGGCGCCGGCGCCGGTCCCCACGGCTACGAGGGGGGAGTGAGGAGAAGGTCTGCGGCCCTGAGCAACAGGCCCAGCGCCCGCTGGGCCACGCGGGGGGAGAAGTCCCGGCGCTCATCCCGCCAGGCCGTGCCGGCCGCGCGGTTGGTCACGATGCAGAGTGAGGCCAACGGCAGGCCCAGCTCGGCGGCCAGCCAGACTTCAGGCGCCAAAGTCATGCCCACCACGTCGGCTCCCACTAGGGCGGCCGCCTCGATCTCGGCCACCGTCTCCAGCCGGGGCCCCTCGGTCACCACGTAGGTGCCGGCGTCGAAGAGGCGCTCCTCCCCGGCGTCACGGGCCGCCGCCACAATGGCCTCGCGCCCTGCCGGCCAGAAAGGCCCACTCCACGGCGCGGCCGGCCGCCGGCCGGTGCGCGCCGTGCGCGCGCGAGTCCAGTCGATCAGGTCGTCGGGCACCACCAAGTCGCCCACACGCAGCAGCGGGTTGATGCCCCCCACGCCGTTCCACGTGAGAATGCCGTCCACCTGCAAGGTGTGCGCCGCCCACAGCAGAGCCCGGTGGTTCACGAAGGCGGCCGAGCGCTTGAGCTCCCCCTCCCCGTGGCGGGACGTAAACCACACCTCCGCGCCCGCAGGCGTGGCCAGGCGGCGGAAGGGGGGCGCCATGCCCCACGGGGTGACCACGTGGCGCGTCTCGACCACGTGGCCGTGGGCCTCCAAGCGCACGTGGTAAGCGGCCGTGCCGCCGATCAGGAGGAGCACGTCACCCTCCGCCTGCCTCCTCCAGACGGCCGACGGGCCGTCCGCACAGCGCCCTCGATGCAGGCCGAGGCCGCCAGCGTGGCCATCAGGGCGAGCAGAAAGGCGGGAGTGTAGCTGCCGCTCAGGTCGTAGACCACGCCGCCCAGCCAACTTCCCAGCGCAGCGCCCACGCCGAACATGGCGCCCAGCGAGCCCACGATGGCCCCCAGGGCCGGGCCGGGGAAGAGGTCGCTGGCAATGGCCGTGAGCAGCCCGCTGCGGCTCCCCTCGCCGAGCCCCCACAGGAGGATGAAGGCGAAGAGCATCACCACGGGCGTCTGGGCCCGAATGTTCAGCAGGAGCACCAGCGCGGCCACCTGAAAGGCCGCCCCCACGTGGAAGGCCCGCGCCCGGCCAACGCGGTCGCTCAGCCGGCCGAAGAGCACAAAGGAGGTGGCCGTGATCAGCCCCGTGCTGCCGAAGACCGTGGCGGCCACCCGCCGGGCAATGCCCCGGTCCACGAAGTAGGCCACTTGGTGGACGGTCACCATGCGCAGGGTGAAGAGGCTCAGGGCGCCGGCCAGCAGCACGAGCCAGAAGGGCAGCGTGCCCGCCGCCTCACGCCACCGCCAGGAGGCCGCGCGCGGCGGCAGGCTACCGGCGGAGCGTGTCGAGGACCGCGCCGGAAAGCCGTCAGGACGCAGGCCGATGGCCTCGGGCGTGTCCTGGAGAAGCCACCAGGTGAGGGGCAGGGAAATGCCGGCCAGGAGCGCGGCCAGGAGGAGATACCCAACCCGCCAGCCGTACAGGGTGATCACTCGCTCCAGCACGGGGGCGAGCACCATGACGCCAACGCCGGTGCCGGAGAAGGCCAGCCCAATGGCCAGCCCCCGCCGGCCGCCTTGGGCGAACCACCGGCTGATGGTGGTCGCGTGGACGGGCAGGGCCAATGCCGTGATGCCGGCCCCCGCCAGCAGCCCGTAGTAGAGGTAAAATTGCCAGAGGGCGTTCATGCGGCTGGTGAGCAGGAGCCCGGCCACGAGGACAAGCTGGCCGGCCATGAACACCCGGCGGGCTCCAAAACGGTCGAGCAACCACCCGACGGGCACGCCCCCCACCGCCGCCACCAACATGGTCACGCTGAAGACGCCGGCCGTTTCCCCCCGCCCCCACGGGAACGTTCCGCTCCGCACGAAGGCGTCGAAGAAGATGCCGAAGGAGAGGCGCACGCTGAAGAGGAGCGAGATGACCACGAAGCAGACCAACACCACAGCCCAGCCGTAGAAGAGACGCCGGCGCACAAACCAAGTGAGTGCCGCGTGGCGCAGGGCGTTCATGGCCGTCGGCCCGCGACGCCGTCAGCGCCCGCCGAGGAAGGCACGGCGCACTTGGGGGTTGTCGAGCAGCTCCTGGGCCTGCCCCCGGTAGGTGACGCGCCCGAGCTCCAACACGTAGCCCCGGTGGCTGGCCTCCAGGCCCCGGCGGGCGTTCTGCTCGATCATCAGCACGGTGAGGCCCAACTTCTCGTTGAGCTCCTGAACCAGCTCGAAAATGGTGC
>JALSKA010000119.1 GCA_026989095.1 Ardenticatenaceae bacterium | reverse complement strand
GCTCCCCGACGACCTGGTGCAGTTCAACGGCGCCATCGGGGCGGCCATCCTGGCGCAGCGCCGGCTCCGGAAGCTGGCCGACGAAGGGCGCCTGGACGAACACCTGCGCCTGCGGGCCGAGACGCCTCTGGCCCTGGCCGGCTGAGCCCGCCCCCCACCGATGAGGAGCGTCACCGTGAGCGAGACGCCGAACTTCGTGTTGCCCGTGCGAACCAAGAGCGAGGAGGAGCTGGAGCGCGAGGGGTGGCGGCGCCGCTTCGTCGTCGCGCCGGCCCGCCTGGAGGAGACCGTCGAGCTCTACCGCTCGTTGGGCTACGAGATTCACCTGGAGCCCCTCTCCCCCGACGAGCTGGAGGAGCAGTGCAAGGAGTGCCGCCTGGCCGTGGCCTTCTTCCGCGTGCTCTACACCCGGCCCAGGCGGTGGCCCGAGGCGCGCCCCGGGTGAGGCCGCCCCCCGCCGGAGCGCTCGACGGCCAGAACAACCCCGGAAAGGAAAAGGAGGCGTGCGGCATGGCCGAGATCCGCAAGGTGCCGGAATATTGCTATCAATGTGTGGCCGGCCCTGACCTCTTCAAGGTCGTGGTCAAGGACGGCGTGGCCGTGAGCATCGAGCCCAACTGCGATTTCGCCGGCATCCACCCCGCCAACGGCCGCGTTTGCGTCAAGGCGTATGGGCTCATCCAGAAGACCTACAACCCCCACCGCGTCAAGCGCCCCATGCGCCGCACCAACCCCCGCAAGGGCAAGCACGAGGACCCCGGCTGGGTGGAGATCAGTTGGGACGAGGCGTTGGACCTCATCGCCGAGAAGTTGCGCGACGTGCGCCAGAAGGGGCTCGTTGACGAGGAGGGGTATCCCCGCCTGGCCGTGACCGTGGGCTCGGGCGGCATTTCCCCCGCCTACATGGGGGCCCTGCCGGCCTTCTTCGCCGCCTGGGGGCCCATCGACTTCGGCATCGGCTCGGGCCAAGGGGTGAAGTGTTACCACTCGGAACACCTCTACGGCGAGTTCTGGCACCGGGCCTTCATCGTGGTGCCTGACACGCCCCGCTGCAAGTACGTCCTCTCCTTCGGCAACAACACCGACGCCGGCGGGGGCGTCCTGGGCGTCTGGCGCCACGCCGAGGCGCGCGTCAACAACCGCCTGCGCCGCGTCCAGTTCGAGCCCCACCTCTCCGTCACCGCCGCCCACGCCGAGTGGGTGCCCATCAGGCCCAAGACCGACGCCGCCGTGCTCTTCGCCATGATCCACGTGGTGCTCCACGAGCACGACTGGCAGCAGGTCTGCGACGTGCCCTTCCTCAAGCAGATGACCAACTCGCCCTACCTGGTGGGGCCCAACGGCTACTTCATGCGCGACCCGGAGACGCGCAAGCCCCTCATGTGGGACGCGCGCGAGGGGCGTCCCCGCCCCTTCGACGACGGCGTCGAGGAGCCGGCCCTGACGGGCACCTACCGGGTGCGCGGCGTCGAAGTGGGGCCCGACGAGACCGTCTGGGAGCACGAGGCGGCCGAGTGCCGGCCGGCCTTCCAGGCGCTCATCGACCACGTGGCCCCCTACACCCCCGAGTGGGCCCAGGAGATCTCCGACGTGCCGGCCGAGACCATCCGCCGGGTGACGCGCGAGTTCCTGGAGAACGCCTGCGTGGGCGCCACCATCGAGATCGAGGGGGAGACCTACCCCTACCGCCCCGTGGCCATCATCCTGGGCAAGACGGTCACCAACGGCTGGGGGGGCTACGAGTGCTGCTGGGCCCGCACGGTCCTGGCCACGCTGGTGGGCGCCCTGGAGGTCCCCGGCGGCACCATCGGCACCACCGTGCGCCTCAACCGGCCCGGCTCCGACCGCACCCTCAGCGTGCGCCCAGGCCCCGACGGCTTCATGGACCAGCCCCTCAACCCCACGGACCGCCAGAACTGGAAGGCCCACCCGGGCATCCGCAACGCCTACCGCACGCTGGTGCCCTTGGCCAACAACTCCCCCTGGTCGCCCGCGCTGGGGCCGGCCCACCTGCCCTGGCTCTTCATGAAGAACCCGCCCCCCAACTGGCCGCGCCCCACCGTGCCGGACGTGTGGATCATCTACCGCACCAACCCGGTCATCTCCCACTGGGACTCGGAGACGGTGGCCGAGCTGCTCACCACCTTCCCCTTCATCGTGGCCTTCGCCTACACGCCCGACGAGACCAACTGGTTCGCCGACGTGCTCCTGCCCGAGGCCACCGACATCGAGAGCCTCCAGCTCTACCGCATCGGCGGCACCAAGTACCAGGAACAGTTCTGGAAGCACATGGGCGTGGCCCTGCGCCAGCCGGCCGTGGAGCCCCCCGTGGACGCGCGGGACATCACCTGGATCGCCAAGGAGCTGTGCAAGCGGGTGGGCCTCTACGACAAGTTCATCGCGGCCCTCAACAAGGGGCGGGGCACCACGATCCCCCTCAAGGGGGAGGGCTACGATTTCACCCTCTCCCCCGACGAGGATGTCTCCGTGGAGCAGATCTGGGACCGCGTCTGCCGCGCGGCCACCATGAGCCTGAGCGGCGGCCGGGAGGAGCACGGGCTGGAGTGGTTCAAGGAGCGGGGGGCCTTCTTCGTGCCCTTCCCCGAGAAGAAGTGGTTCTTGCACACCTACATGGTCGAGCAGGGGTTGCGATATGAGCTGCCCTACCAGGAGCGCATCATGCGGGCCGGGGCCGAGCTGGCCAACCGGCTCCACGAGCAGGGCATCACCTGGTGGGATGTCCAGCTCGAGGAGTACCAGGCTCTGCCCAAGTGGAAGGATTTCCCCGACATCTGGGCCCGCATTGCCGAGGTCTTCGGCAAGCGCCCCGAGGACTACGACCTCTGGCTGGTGACTACCCGCAGCATGCAGTACAGTTGGGGCTCCAACGTGGGCATCCCGCTGGTGGCCGACGTGGCCCAGAATGTGCTCGGCCACTTCGGCGTGATGCTCAACCGGCGGACGGCCCGGCGCCTGGGCATCCGGGACGGCGACTGGGTCTGGATCGAGTCGCCCATCCGGCGCGTGCGCGGTCGCGCCGTGCTGCGCGAGGGGGTTCACCCCAACGTGGTGCTCACCATCCAGCAGTTCGGCCACTGGGTGACGCCGGTGGCACGGGAGTTCAACGTGCCCAACCTCAACCAGCTCGCCCCGCTCCACCTGGCCCTGACGGACGCCACCGGCAGCGGGGCCGACGTGGTCCGCGTGCGCGTCTACAAGGCCGAGCCGCCGCGCAACGGCCAGGAGGCCGGCGCCGGGGAGACGGTCGTCTCCCTCTCCGAGCTGGCCGCCGCCAAGGCGTAGCCACCTGCCCCCCTCCAAACGCCCCCCTCCCGCCCCGCGCGGGAGGGGGGCACCAGAACGAGGGGTGTGCCCGCTTCGCCGCGGACCGTTCCGCGCGTTGAGGGCAAGCTGAGGGAAGATAGCGCAAAGGTGTGGTGTTTGAAGGAGGCGATTCATGGCTCGCTGGGGGATGGTCATCGACTTGCGCAAGTGTGTGGGGTGCCAGACGTGTACCATCGCGTGCAAGGTGGAGAACGCCGTGCCGCCCGACATCTTCTGGCGCCGCGTGGTGGACACCGAGCTGGGCGAGTACCCCAACGTTCAGCGCCTCTTCCTTCCCATGGCCTGCATGCACTGTAGCGATCCGCCCTGCTTGGAGGTCTGCCCCACCACGGCCACGTACCGCCGCGAGGACGGCATTGTGGACATCAACTACGACCTCTGCATCGGGTGTGGCTACTGCATCGTGGCCTGCCCCTACCTGGCCCGCACGCTCATCGAGAAGAACACCCCCTACTTCGGCGACGCGGGCTTCATCCCGCCCGAGGAGGTGCTCTACGACGACGACCGCACCGGCGTCTGCACCAAGTGTACCTTCTGCCTCCCGCGCGTGGACGAGGGGCTCCAGAACGGCCTCCAGCCGGGAGTGGACCCCGAGGCCACGCCGGCCTGTGTGATCTCCTGCATCGCCAACGCGATGGCCTTCGGCGACTTGGACGACCCCAACAGCCCGGTCGCCCGGCTCATCGACGAGAACTACACCGTGCGGCTCCTCGAGGGCATGGGGTTGGACCCCTCTGTCTACTACATCGTGGACGGCACGCCGGGCGTCTCCGCCGACGGGGCCGAGAGCGCCCAAGAGCTGGCCGAGCACGCCCCGGTGGCAGGGTGACGAGAAGGAGGGAGACTCATGGAACTCATACCCCCGAAGAAGCAGACGGTCTGGCGCTGGCCGGCCGTGATCAACTTCAGCCTGGGCGGGATGGGAGCCGGGCTCTACCTGTGGGGGCTGCTCTGGAGCTGGTTCCAGGGGGAGCTGCCGGCCCCCTTCGCCTTCAAGGTGGGCGGCCCGCTCCTGGTGGCCCTGGGCCTGCTCTCCCTGACCCACGAGGCCGGCCGTCCCCTGCGGGGCTACAACCTGTGGCGCCACGTGCGCCGCTCGTGGATGTCCCGGGAGGCGGTGGCCGCCGGCATCTTCATGCCGCTGGCCGTGTTCGACTGGCTCTTCCCGAACCCCCTGGTGCAGGGCTTGGCCGGGCTGGCCGCCCTCTTCTTCATGGTGGCCCAGGGCTTCATCCCTTACCGTGGGCGGGCGGTGACGGCCTGGTACGTGCCCCACGTGCCCGTCATGTTCGTCACCTCGGGCCCCATGACCGGCTTCGGGCTGGTGACCCTCCTCGCGGCGGCCGGCGGATTCGCCGTGCCGGCGTGGCTCTGGTGGGCGGGCGTGCTCTTCGTGCTGGTCAACGCCGGCGTGTGGCTCCACTACCTGCAGCGACCTGATGAGGAGTTCCAGCGGGCCGTGGCCGCCCTGCGGCAACCGGCGGCCATGCTCTGGGTGATGGGCGTGGGCCACGCCCTGCCCTTCGTTCTCCTGGTGGTGGCCGGTGCCACGGGGGCGAGCGCTGGCCCGGGGCGCCTGCTCGCGCTCGTCGCCGGCCTGGCCCTCCTGGTCGCCGGCACCCTGCAGAAAGCCTACCTGATCCTGGAGGCCGGATACCTGCGGGCCATCACCTTCGGTCCCGTTCGACCGCCCCGCCGGCGCTCCCACGCGAGTGCCGGATAGGCGCGCGCTCCTCTCCTCCGGGGACTGGGGACGGCGCGGGCCCCACAGGGGGCCCGCGCCCGCCCCTGAAAGTGGCCTCCGGGCAGCGGAGAGATCAACCGGACAGAAAAGGAGGTCAACCGATGAAAGCGGCGCTCTTCTACGGGCCGAACGAGCCCTTGCGGGTCGAAGAGGTGCCCACGCCCACGCCCGGCCCAGGCGAAGTGCTGGTCCGGGTGGCGGCGTGTGGCGTCTGTCACACGGACCTGCACTACACGGACCACGGCACGCCCACCTTCAAAAAGCCGCCGCTGATCCTGGGCCACGAAATTTCCGGCACGGTGGCGGCCCTGGGGCCCGGCGTGGAGGGCTTTCGCGAGGGGGACCGCGTGCTGCTGCCGGCCGTGCTCACCTGTGGCACCTGTTTCCTCTGCCGCACAGGGCGGGAGAACATCTGTGAGCGGCTGCGCATGTTCGGCAATCACGTGGACGGCGGCTTCGCCGAGTACGTGGTAGCTCCGGCCAAGGACATCTTTCACCTCCCGGAGGAGATTCCCCTGGTGGAGGGGGCCATCATCGCCGACGCCATCACCACCCCCTTCCACGCGGTGGTCAACAGGGGCCGGGTGACGCCGGGGGATTGGGTCGTGGTGATCGGCTGCGGGGGCATTGGCCTCAACCTGGTGCAGGTGGCCGCAGCCTTGGGCGCCCGCGTGATCGCCGTGGACATCGTGGAGGCCAAGCTGGAGTGGGCCCGCAAGCTGGGCGCTGTGGAGGCTGTCAACGCCAACGAGGTGGAGCGCGTGGACAAGCAGGTGCGCCGGCTCACGGGCCAGGGCGGCGTGGACGTGGCCTTCGAGGCCATCGGCAACCCGCGCACCCAGGAGCAGGCCCTCGCCTGTCTGCGCGCCGGCGGCCGGCTGGTGCTGGTGGGCTACAGCCCCAAGGCCATGACCCTCAACTCGGGGCGGGCCATGTTCCGCGAGCTGGAGGTCGTGGGCTCACTGGGCTGCCGCCTGGCCGACTACCCGCGCGTCATCGAGCTGGCCCGGCAGGGGCGCATCCGCGTGGCCGAGCTGGTCACCCACCGCTTCCCCCTGGAGGAGGTGAACGCCGCCTTCGACACCCTGCGCCGGGGCGAGGCATTGCGGGCCGTTGTGGTGGTGTGAGCGCGAGGAGGTGTCAGGAACCCTCCTCTGCTTCCCACCCACTGCTCGCTGCTCGCGGACCAACAGGGCTTCTGGGGCGTCCCAGAGGCCCTTTTCTCATGGGCGGAACTTGAACTCCGTGAGGCCCACGCGGATCACGTCGCCCGGATCGAGGGGGACAGGGTCCATGGGGGGGAGCGGGTGGCCGTTGAGGCGGGTGGGGTTGGTGGCGCCCAAGTCCTCCAGCCACCAGCGGCCGTCCCGCCGTTCGATGCGGGCATGGCGGCCCGACGTGTAGGTATCGGCCACCACGATGTCGTTCTCCAGGTCCCGGCCGATGGTGGTCACCGTCTGGAGGAGGAAAGTCTGGCCGGCCCGGAGCCCGCTCTCCTCCCCCCTCACGACGACGAGGCGGGCCCCGGCCCGGGCAGAGGGCTCGGCCTGTTCGGGCTCACCGCGCGACACGTCCCGCCAGACGAGCCAGGCCACCAGCCCCAAGAAGGCGTAGAGCAGGGCCAACAGCGCCATTCTGGCGGCGAAGATCATGAGCGTGAGCGTGCTTTCTGCCATGCTTCCGGGAGCTCGAAGGTCGCCTCCACGTGGGCGAAGCGAATGCGGTCGCCGTGGTGGAGCACCCACTCGTGGCGCACCGGCTGACCGTTGACCCAAGTGCCGTTCGCGCTGCCCAGATCGGTGAGCACGTAGACCCCCTGGCGCCACTTGATCTGGGCGTGGTGACGGCTCACGTCCTCGCTCTCCAGGATGATGTCGTTGTCCAAGCTGCGGCCAATGGTCACGAAGGGCCCCTCCAGGGGAACAATGCGGTCGTCCAGGCGCAGCAGGGCCCCGGGGGCCGGCGGGCTCTCCGTTCCCTGTGCGGGAATGGGGGCGGTGAAGGCCATCGTCTGGTCGCGGGCAACCCGGTCCTCCAGAGAGGCTTTGACGCTGATGCTCCCCCGTGGTACAATCTCATCTGCCTCGATCAAAAGAGTTGGGCGTCCGAGCATGACCAGCGAGCGTTTCTCGGCCAGGGCGCAGAGGTAATCGGCCAACTCCCGTTCCAGAGTTTCCCGGTAGGGCTCGAAAGCTCGTACATCCTCAGGGTTGAGGCGGACGATGTACCGGTTGGGGGCGAGCATCTTGCCGGCGGGGGAGAGCACGCGCCCGTCGTCCATGGCGTGGCCCAGCCGTTTGGCGATGTCGGCCGGCTGGAGCTGGCCGCCGAAGAGCCGGAAGAAGGGGCGCTCGAGCAGGCGTTCGATCTGTTCTTCGAGGGATTGCCACGTGTTTTGGGCCATGTCGTACCCTTGTGTCCGGTCTCATGTTTGGGGTGCTGGGGCCGGGTTCTCGGGGGCGAAGGCAGTATCCCGGCCACGGCCCTCATTGGGTCGGCGAACGTTCCCCTCCCGCGCACACGGCAAAGGCCGACGTCGGCTAGATTATAGTGGCGTGAGGGGGGACGTCAATTCCGTGTCGAGTGGACCCAGAGGAGGTGACCAATGGCGGTGAAACGCTTCTCGGATCAGGTGGCCGTGGCGGTGGGGCCGTTGTTTTCCCTGAAGACCATCTTCGTGCTCTTCAAGCTCAGAGTGGTGGCGCTCTTGCTCTTCGCAGCCGTGGCCGGCGCCTTCCTGGGGGCCGGCGGGTGGCCTGGGGCGCTCAACTTGCTCGTCCTGATCCTCGTGGGCGGGATGGCGGCGGCGGGCTCGTCGGCCATCAACGAGTACCTGGAGCGGGACCAGGACGCCCTCATGCGGCGCACGAGCCACCGCCCACTTGTGGTGGGCCTCTTCCCCGAGCCCGTCTGGGTGCCGGCCTTGGGGGCGGCGATGATCTTCTTGCCCTCGCTGGCCGTGGTCTTGTGGAAGCCCTCGTTGACCTTCTTCGTCCTGTTGGGAGCTTTCATTTATGTGGTCATTTACACCATTTGGCTCAAGCCCCGCACGCTGCTCAACATCGTCATTGGCGGCGCGGCCGGCAGTGCCGCCGTCATGAGTGGCGGGGCCGCTGTGGGCGCCTGGCAGGACCCGGGGGTGATCGTGTTGGCCCTCCTCGTCTTCCTGTGGACGCCCATCCACTTCTGGAGCTTGGCCCTGGCCTGCCGCGAGGACTACCGCCGGGCCGGCGTGCCCATGTTGCCGGTCCACACGACGCCCCGCCAGGCCGCCCTGTGGGGGCTGCTCCACGGGGCCGCGGCCGTGGTGGCCGGGCTGGCCCTCGTGCTGCACCCTGCCCTGGGCTGGCTCTACGCCGTGCCGGCCCTTGTGGGCAGTGGGATGCTCATGTTCTTGGGCCTCCGCCTGGTCTTCACCCCTGAGCGCGGCAACGCTTGGATGGTCTTCCACGCTTCCAACATCTTCTTGAGCCTCGTCTTGTTGGCCGTCTGCGTTGATGCGCTGTTGTAGGGGCCCGAAGGTGCCAACGGCCTGACAGCCTGACACTTGTTCTGAGACACCATCCTCTGCCGAGGAGGACGACCGATGCGAGTGCGCAGCCAACCCGGACTCACCTTCGACGATGTGCTGCTGGTGCCCCGCCGTTCGCCCGTGCGCTCCAGGGGCGACGTGGACACCTCCAGCCTGCTCGTCGAGGGCATTCGACTCCACATTCCCATCCTGAGCGCCAACATGGACACCGTGACCGAGTCCGAAATGGCCATCACCATGGCCCGGCTCGGCGGCCTGGGAATTATCCACCGCTTCATGAGCGTTGAGCGCCAGGCCGCCGAGGTGGCCCGCGTCAAGCGGGCCGAGAACCTGGTGGTGGAGAACCCCTATACCATCGCGCCGGAGACCACCGTGGCCCAAGCTCGCCAGCTCATGGAGGAGTGGGACAGCGGCGGGCTGCTGGTGAGCGACGCCGATGGCCACCTGTTGGGCATCCTCACCACCCGCGACGTGCTCTTCGAGGACGACGGAAGCCGCCCCGTGCGGGAGGTGATGACCCCCCGCGAGCGGCTGGTGACCGCGCCCCCGGGCACGACGTTGGCGGAGGCGCGCCGCATCCTCCACCGCGCCCGCGTGGAGAAGTTGCCCCTCGTGACCGAGGACGGCCGCATCGCCGGCCTCATCACGGCCAAGGACATCGTCAAGCGGGAGCAATACCCCCACGCCACCAAGGACGAGAAAGGCCGCCTGCGCGTGGGCGCGGCCGTCGGCGTGAAACAGGGCGAGCTGGAGCGGGCCGAGGCCCTGGTGGCGGCCGACGTCGATCTCCTGGTGCTTGACATCGCCCACGGCCACAGCGACCACGCTATCGAGATGCTCAAGCGCCTGCGCGCCACCTTCGGCGGCCGGGTGAAGATCGTGGCCGGCAACGTGGCCACGGCCCAGGGCGTGCGCGACTTGGCCGAAGCCGGCGCCGACGCCGTCAAGGTGGGCGTGGGGCCGGGTTCCATCTGCATCACCCGGGTGGTCACCGGCTTTGGGGTGCCCCAGCTCAGCGCCATCCTGGAGTGTGCCCGCGCCGCCCGCGAGGTGGGCGTGCCCATCATCGCCGACGGGGGCATTCGCACGTCGGGAGACCTCACCAAGGCCCTGGCCGCCGGCGCCCAGACGGTCATGATCGGCGGCCTCTTCGCCGGCACGCGCGAGAGCCCGGGCTTCACCGTCCAGCGCAACGGCCAGCGCTTCAAGCTGGTGCGCGGCATGGCCAGCCTCTCGGCCAACATGAGCCGCCACGACAGCGCCGACGTGGACCCTGACCAGATCGTCCCCGAGGGCGTGGAGGCGATGGTGCCTTACCGGGGCAGCGTCGTGGAGATTGTCCGCCAGCTCGTGGGCGGCCTGCGCAGCGGCATGAGCTACGCCGGCGCCTACACCATCGCCGAGCTCCAGGAGAACGCCGAGTTCGTGCCCATCACCCTGGCCGGCCTACAGGAGAGCAAGCCCCACGATGTCCACGTGCTCTGAGGGTGAAGCGCCCATGCTCCTCGTGGTGGACATCGGCAACACCCACGCCAAGTTCGGCCTCTTCGACGTGGAAGAACGCCGCCTGCTGGCGAGCTGGCGTGCCGTCACCGACCACGAGCGCACGGCCGACGAGTGGGGCGTGCTGGTGGAGCGTTTCCTGGCCCTGCGGTCGCTTCGCCTCTCCGACGTTCGCGACGCCATCATCTCCTCCGTGGTCCCGCCGGCCACGGCCGCCGTGGCCGAGATGGTGGGCACCTACGTGGGAGTGAGCCCTCTTGTCGTGGGGGCCGATGTGGACGTGGGCATCCCCATCCGCCACGTCAACCCCGAAGAGGTGGGCGCCGACCGCCTGGTCAACGCCGTGGCCGCCCTCCACCGCTACGGCGCCCCCTGCGTGGTCATCGACTTGGGCACGGCCACAACCTTCGACGTGATCTCCCCGGAAGGGGCCTATGTGGGAGGGGTCATCGCGCCGGGGCTCGAGCTCTCGGCCGAGGCCCTCTTCCGCCGGGCCGCCCGCCTCTTCAAGGTCGAGTACCGCTTCCCGCCCGCGGTCATCGGCCACAGCACGGTTACGGCCATGCAGAGCGGGCTGCTCTGGGGCTACGTGGGCCTCATTGAGGGGCTGACGCGGCGGGTTGTGGCCGAGCTCGGGCAGCCGGCCACCGTGGTGGCCACCGGCGGGCTGGCCGAGCTCCTGGCCGAGCAGACCGAGGCCATCCACGTGGTGGACCAGGAGCTCACCGTCGATGGCCTCTTCCTCATCTGGCAACGCAACCGCCGTTGAGATGGGCGCGGCCCGGCCGCGTCACAGTCACGTGCGGGGCGCTCATGTTCGCACTGCTCGCCTTCTTCACCTTCGTGTTCCTGCTGGTCGTCCTGCTGGACCGGCTGGTGACCCAGCAGATGCTCCTCCTCTTCTGGTTGCTCACCCGCGATGACCGGCTCACCTACCTGCTCTACGCCCTCTTGCTCCTGCCCGGCACCCTCGTCCACGAGGGGAGCCACTGGCTGGCCGCCCGCCTGCTGGGGGTGCCGGTCAGCCGTCCCAGCTTGCGCCCCCGCCTGCAGGGCTCGCGCGTGGTGTTGGGCCACGTGATCACGGCCCCCACCGACCCCCTGCGCCAGAGCGCCATCGGCGCGGCTCCCCTCGTCGTGGGCGTCACCCTCGTGGTCCTGGTGGCCCGGTACGTCTTCGGCGTCGAGGGGCCGGAGGCGCTGCTGCCCGGCGGCCGGAGCCTCCGCGAGCTCGTGGCACAGCTTGCCGCGGTGACGCGCGTGGAGGACGCCTGGATCTGGCTCTACCTGCTCTTCTCCGTCAGCCACATGATGCTCCCCAGCGAGAGCGACCGCGCCGCCTGGCCGGCCTTCCTCGTGCTGCTCGGTGCTGTTGGGCTGGCCGTGGTGCTCCTCTTCGGCGTGCCGGCCGTGCCGGGGCCCGTGGTAGCCCTGCTCAACGCCCTGCTCTGGGCCTTGCTCTTCGCCTTCCTCGTCACCATCGCCCTGGACGTGCCCCTCTTCGTGGCCTGCTGGGCTCTCAACCGCCTCCTCATGGGGCGCCGTGGCTGAGTTGCTTTGCCCGGAGAGCCGCCACTTGACTTTCCCCCGTGGCCGTGGTATAGTCTTGACATCCCGTTATGAGCACCTTGCACAACGGATGAGGCGTGTGCGCGACGGTGGTCATTCGCGTGCCGAGTCGTCTCCGTTAGGGGAGTCCGGGGAGCCGGGCTGAGAGGGTGGCCGAACCCGCCACCGACCCTACGAACCTGATCTGGGTCATGCCAGCGCAGGGAAACGGAGTCCGAGATTGTTCATGGGCGCCGCCCTCTGCTGGGCGGCGTTTTTTCGTCTGGCCGGACCGGTGATCACCGGCCACCGATCACCGACGATCACTCACGCAGGAGGGAGCACTATGAGCGCACAGCAAGGGCGTTTCTCCCGGTTGACCGCGGCCGATCTCGTCCTCACGGCCGGTTTGGCCGTCATCATCGGCGTGCTCTTCGGCTTCTGGTCGGCCATCGTTTACCCGGCCGTCACCACCCTGTTCGGGCCAATCGGGGCCTCGTTCTTCTACGGCGTCTGGTTCCTCGGCGGCCTAATTCCCCCCTACATCATCCGCAAGCCCGGCGTGGCCTTCTTGGGGGAGTTCATCGCCGCCCACGTGGAGCTCCTCACCGGCAGCCCCTACGGCCCGCTGCTCACCTACTACGGCATTACTCAGGGGCTAGCCTGTGAGCTGATCTTCGCCCTCACCCGCTACCGCCGCTGGGACCTGAAGACCATGATGGCGGCCGGCGCGGCCGCGGCCATCCCCGCCCTGGCCATGGACACGGCGCTTTACGGCTACCTGCAATTGGCCCTGCCGCTCCAACTGGCCCTGCTGGTGGGGTACTTCGGCAGCGGCGCCATCTTGGGAGGGGCGCTGGCCCGGTACACGGCCAACGCCGTGGCCCGCACCGGCCTGTTGGACGTGTTCCCCGTGGGGCGAGAGCTTCGCCGGCAGTCACACTCTGACACGGGATTGGGGTAGGAGGATGCTGCACTTCGAGGGGGTGACCTTCACCTACGATGGCGCCCAAGCGCCTGCCCTGCGGGACCTCCACCTGGACGTGTCGGCCGGCGAGCTGGTCCTGGTGCTGGGGCCGGCCGGCGGCGGCAAGAGCACCATGCTGCTCTGCCTGAACGGCCTCATCCCCCACCGCGTCGCGGGCGAACTGCGCGGCCGCGTGGTGGTGGCCGGCCGCGACGTGGCCGCCCACGAGGTCGCCCAGATGGCCGAAGTGGTGGGCCTGGTCTTCCAGGACCCAGAGGCCCAGTTCGTCATGCTCCACGTGGAAGACGAGGTGGCCTTCGGCCTCGAAAACCTGCGCTACCCGCGCTCTGCCATGTGGCCTCGGGTCCGCCGTGCCCTGGAGCAGGTGGGGTTGGCCCACAAGCTGGGCGCCAGGCTCGACCGCCTCTCCGGGGGGGAGAAGCAGAAGGTCGCCCTGGCCTCTGTGCTGGCCATGCGGCCCCGCGTGCTGGCTTTCGACGCGCCCACCGCCAACTTGGACCCCCGCTCAGCCCACGAGTTCTGGGAGCTGGTGCGCCGGCTGCGGGCCCAAGGCGAACACACGCTGGTCCTCGTCGAGCACCGGGTGGATGACCTCCTGGCAGCAGCCGACCGCTTGGTGGTCCTCGACGGCCGGGGGAGCGTGGCCCTGGACGTGCCCCCGCGCCACGCCGGGAACCAGGACAACGTGGAGACGTTGCGGGCCTTGGGCGTCTGGGTTCCGCAGGTGTGGGAGTTGGCCGCCGCCGTGGGCGTGGACGGCTCCTTGTCCCTCACCCTGGATGAACTCTACAGGGCTGTCGAACCCCGTCTGCCCGCGGCCGCCCCGCCGCCCCCGCCCCGGGACGCAACCGGAGGGGCTCCCCTGGTGCGCGTGTCGGGTCTCTCCTACCGCTATTCCGACGGCACCCATGCCCTGCGCCGCGTCACGTTGGCGGTGCCGGAGGGGGACTTCTGCGCCCTGGTGGGCCAGAACGGCGCCGGCAAGACCACCCTGGCCCGGTTCATGGCCGGGGTCCTCACCCCGCCGGCCGGCACCCTCTTCTTGGACGGACAGGATGTGGCCGGCCTCTCGCCGCGCGAGATCGCCGCGCGCGTCGGTTACGTCTTCCAGAACCCGGAGCACCAGTTTGTGGCCCACACCGTCTTCGACGAACTGGCCTACAGCCTGCGCGTCCGCGGGGTGGGCGAGGATGACGTGCGCCGGCGCGTCCACCAATTCCTCGAACGCTTCGGGCTGGAGGGACACATTGGGGCTCACCCCTTCGAGCTGAGCCGCAGCGAGCAGCGCCTGCTCAGCGTGGCGGCCGTGCTGATCGCCGAACCCCGCCTCCTCATCCTGGACGAGCCCACCCTGGCGCTGGACCGGCCCACGGCCCACACGCTCATGGAACACCTGCGCGCCCTGAACCGGGCCGGCACCACCGTCCTGCTCATCACCCACGACATGCACCTGGTGGCCGAGTACGCCCACACGGCCGCCGTCATGGCCGGGGGAGAGGTGATCTTCCACGGCCCCGTGCGCGAGCTCTTCGGGCGGCCGGACGTGCTGGCGGCGGCCTCGCTCCGGCCGCCGCCGGCCGTGGAGCTGAGCTGGCGGGCGCGAACACGGGACGCCCGCTTCCCCCTGCTCCTCTCCCCGGCCGAATGGCACCGGCTTCTCGCGCCGGCGGACTCGCCTTTCCCCGAAGCGGGCTAGAGGAGGGAACCGTGCTCTTCCGCCACGTTGAACACCGCTCGTTCATGCACGAGCTCAACCCGGTGGTCAAGTTCGCTGCCATCCTCGTGGCCGTCGTCGTGCTCATGTTCTTCTTCGACCCCCTGCCCACGGCCTTCATGCTGGCCTTGGCCGTGGGCCTGGCCGTGGGCTTGGCCCGCATTCCGCTCCGCCGGGTGGTGCGCAGCACGCTCCCCTTCTGGGGCCTGGCCGTGGGGCTGGCGTGGGTCAACGTCTTCTTCCCCAAGGACGCTGCCGAGCCGCTTTGGGAGTGGGCCTTCCTGCGGGTGACGCCCCAGAGCCTGCGCGTGGGCGTCACCCTCGGGCTGCGCGTGCTCACCATTGTGGCCTTCTCCTATCTCTTCGCAGCCACCACCGACCCGCGCGACCTGGCCCTGAGCCTGGTTCACCAGCTGCACCTGCCCTACCGCCTGGCCTTCGGCCTCTTCGCCGGGTTCCGCTTCTTGCCCATCCTCCAGAGCGAGTTCGAGCAGATTCGGGCGGCCCACCGCGTGCGGGGCGCGGGGCAGGAGCGGGGGCGGTGGGCCGGCGTGGCCGAGGTGTGGCGGCTCGCTCTCCCCCTCTTCGCCGTGGTCATCCGCAAGGCTGCCCAGATCGGCCTGGCCATGGAGAGCCGCGCCTTTGGCGCCCACGCCGACCGCACCTACTTGCACGAGACCCGCGTGACGCGCAAGGACGTGGCCTTCCTGGTGGGCCTCGTGGGCCTCTTGGCCCTCGCCCTCTGGTGGTTCGACACGATGGGGTGGATCACGCGCTTCGGCCTCCAGGTGGGCACGCCGTACCAGCGGTTGGTGGAGTAGGGGCCCTGTCGGCATACCGGACTCCACATTTGAAATGGCAGAAGGAGTGGTACAATGAACGGCAAGGTGATCATCGTTGGCGGCGGCATTATCGGCCTGAGCCTGGGCTGGTACCTGGCGCGGTCCGGCCTGGAGGTGGAAGTGTTGGAGCGCGGCGAGGCCGGGCGGGCGGCCTCGTGGGTGGCCGGGGGCATGTTGGCCCCCCACGCCGAATCTGAGCCGGGCGAGGAGGCGCTGCTCCCCCTGCTCGTCGAGGGACTGCGCCGCTGGCCCCCCTTCGTGGAGGAGCTGGAGGCAGCCACGGGCATGTCGGTGGACTACCGTCAGGACGGAGCGCTCCTCGTGGCCCTCGACCAGGACGACGCCCGCAAGTACCGTTTCTGGTACGAGTTCCTGCGGGACCTGAAGCAGCCCATCGAGTGGCTGAGCGGCTACGAGGTGCGCAAGATGGAACCGTACCTCTCCCGCTCGGCCGTGGCGGCCATCTGGAGCCCCCACGATTACCACGTCAACAACCAGCTCGTCGTCCTCGCCCTCAAGCAGGCCTTTGACCAGGCCGGCGGGCGCCTGCGGGAACACACGCCCGTGGAGGAAGTCCTCGTCGAAGGCGGGCGCGCGCGGGGCGTGCGGGCCGGCGGCGAGCTCGTCGAGGGTGACGTGGTGGTGGTGGCTGCCGGGGCGTGGTCGGGCCAACTGGCCGGCCTGCCCGAGGAGATACGCCCGCCGGTGCGGCCCGTCAAGGGCCAAGTGGTCATCCTCCAAATGCCGGAGGTGGAGCCCGTCCTCCAGCGGGTGGTCTGGTGTGTGGACGCCTACCTGGTGCCCCGTTCCAACGGCCACCTGCTGGTGGGTGCCACGGTGGAAGAAGTGGGCTTCGACCCCCACCTCACCGCCGGCGGGGTCTACCACCTGCTCCGCCGCGCGTGGGAGCTGCTGCCCGCCGTCTACGAGCTGCCCGTCGTCGAGATGTTGGTCGGCTTCCGGCCCACCAGCCGGGACGATGCGCCCATCTTGGGGCCCACAGGGGTGGAAGGGCTCGTCTTCGCCACAGGCCACCACCGCAACGGCATCCTGTTGGCGCCCATCACCGCCCAGGCGGTGGGCCACTACATCGTGACCGGCGAGCTGCCCGACGAAATCCGCCCCTTCACTATCGAGCGCTTCCGCCGGGGCGATCGGGCCTAGCACGGCCGCCGCCCACGAGCCGGCCTACGCGACGGCCGAGGGTCACGCCAACTCAGCAGGAGGTGAATCCATGCGTGCCCGCGAGAACGGCGAAACGTTAGTGGTCAACGGGGAGCCGCGCCCCTACACGCCCCAGACGGTGGCCGAACTGCTCGAGGCGTTGGGGCTGGACCCCGCGCGGCCCGGCATTGCCGTGGCCGTCAACGATGCCATTGTGCCCCGGGAGGAGTGGGCGTCGAGGGCCCTGCGCCCCGGCGACCGCGTGGAAGTCGTTCGGGCCGTGGCCGGGGGCTGTCGGCCGTGAGCGCAGAAAGTGTGTCAACGACAAGCGAGGGATGACGATGACCAGCGAACTGACCATTGCCGGACGAACGTTCACATCCCGCCTCTTCATCGGCTCGGCCCGCTATCCCAACCGCCAAGTGATGCTCGACGCCATCGAGGCCAGCGGGGCCGAGGTGGTCACGGTGGCCATCCGCCGCGTGCGCCCCGACGCCGAGGGGGAGAACCTGTACGACTTGCTCCGGGAGCGGTACTTCATCCTCCCCAACACGGCCGGGTGCTACACGGCGCGGGAGGCTGTCCTCACGGCCCACTTGGCCCGCGAGGCGCTGGGCACCAACTGGATCAAGCTGGAAGTCATCGGGGACGATGAAACCCTCTTCCCGGACGTGGAGCAGCTCCTGGAGGCGGCCGCGGAGCTGGTCAAGGACGGCTTCGTGGTTCTGCCCTACTGCAACGATGACCCCATCACCTGCAAGAAGCTGGAGGAGATCGGCTGTGCGGCCGTCATGCCCCTGGGAGCGCCCATCGGCTCGGGAATGGGCATCCGCAACCCCTACAACATCCGCATCATCCTCGACATGGTCTCGGTGCCCGTCATCGTGGACGCCGGCGTGGGCACCGCCTCCGACGTGGCCATTGCCATGGAGTTGGGGTGTCACGGCGTCCTCCTGAACACGGCCGTGGCCCAGGCGCGTGACCCGGTCAAGATGGCCCGCGCCATGCGCCTGGCCATCGAGGCCGGCCGGCTGGCCTACGAGGCGGGCCGCATCCCGCGCAAGCTCTACGCCCGGGCCTCCAGCCCCATGGAGGACTTGATCGAGGTGGGCGTGTGAGCCGGCTGCCCGATCCGCCCCTGCTGGTCATCACGGCGCGGGCCTTCACCCGCCGGCCCATCCGGGCCGTGGTGGCCCACGTCTTCGCCGGCGGCTGCCGTTGGCTCATGGTGCGGGAGAAGGACCTGGCCGACCGGGCCTTGGCCGGCATGGTGCGGGATTTTCTGGAAATCGCGCGCCCCTACCGGGCCCTCGTGACCGTGAACGGCAATGTGGAGGTGGCCGCCGAGACGGGCGCCCACGGCGTCCACCTCCAACGCGCTGACCAGGTGAAGCCCGCCCGCCAGCGCCTGGGGCGGCGGGCCCTGATCGGCGTTTCCGCCCACTCGTTGGAGGAGGCCCTGGAGGCCGCCCGCGCCGGCGCCGACTACGTCACCCTGAGCCCCATCTTCGCCTCCATCAGCAAGCCGGGCTACGGCCCCCCGGGGGACGAGGGGCTGGAGATGCTCCGCGCCGTGGCCCGAGCGGTTCGTGTGCCGGTTGTCGCCCTGGGGGGCATCACCGCCCAGAACACCCCCCGATGCCTCGAGGCCGGCGCCGCCGGCGTGGCCGTGCTCGGCCGCGTGATGGGCGCCCTTGACCCGCAGGCCGAGGTGGAGGCGCTGGTGAGAGCTGTGTCCGGCAACGAAGGGAGGCAAGAGTGAGGAACCAGTTGGACCTGTCGGTGTACGTGATCACAAGCACTGCCCTGGCCGCTCCCCGCTCGGTGTTCGACGTGGTGCGGGCTGCCCTGCGCGGGGGGGCCACGGTAGTGCAACTGCGGGAAAAGGAGCTCTCGACCAGGGAGCTGATCGAGATGGCCCAAGCGCTCCTGCAGGTGACCAGGCCGGCCGGCGTGCCCCTCATTGTGAACGACCGCGTGGACGTGGCCTTGGCCGTGGACGCCGACGGCGTTCACGTCGGCCAGGAGGACATGCCGGCCGGCTTGGCCCGCCGGCTCATCGGCCCGGGCAAGATCTTGGGCGTCTCGGCCGAGACTGTTGAGCAGGCGCTCCTGGCCCAGCGGGATGGGGCCGACTACCTGGGCGTTGGCGATGTCTACGGCACCGCCACCAAGCCCGACGCCGGCCCTCCCATTGGCCTGGAGGGACTCCGCCGCGTGGCCGAGGCCGTGCGCATCCCCGTGGTGGGCATTGGCGGCATCACCCCCCGGAACGCGGCCGACGTGGTGGCCCACGGCGCCGAGGGGGTGGCGGTCATCTCCGCCGTCTTCGGCGCCCCGGACCCCGAGGAGGCCACGCGGCGCCTGCGTCAGGCCGTGGAGCAGGGGCGCCGCCGGCGTGCCGGGGGAAGCGGTGTGCGCGGTCACATGTCGGTTCCGGGAGCGTGACGTGAAGGTGGGTGACGTTGGGGAGTTCGGCCTCATCGCCCGGCTGGCCCGCCTCGTAGGGGGCGAGCACCCCGACGTGGTGGTGGGCATCGGCGACGATGTGGCCGTGCTCGACGTGGGTGGCCCCGAGTGGCTGCTGGCCACTGTGGACGCTCAGGTGGAGGGCGTTCACTTCCTCCGCCAGCTCATCGCGCCCCGCCAACTCGGCCGGCGGGCGCTGGCCGTCAACGTGAGCGACATCGCGGCCGCCGGGGGCCGGCCGACTTTCGCGCTGGTCTCCCTCTCGCTCCCCAACGACGTGGAGGTGCAGTGGGCGGAGGCGCTCTACCGAGGCCTGCGCGCCGAGGCGGACCGGGCCGGCGTGGCCGTGGTGGGGGGCAACGTGGCCCGTTCGCCCGGCCCGGTGCTCATCGACATCACCCTGCTGGGCCGCGTCCGGCCCGAGCACCTGCTCCGCCGGACGGGCACCCGGCCCGGCGACGTCGTCCTGGTCACCGGCACCTTGGGCGACGCCGCCGCCGGCCTGCGGCTCCTGCTCGACCCGCCCCCGGCCCTGGCCTCGCCCCAGGCCCTGCCCCCGGTCGAACGCGATGCCCTGCTGAAGCGCCTGCTGACCCCCACGCCACGCTTGGCCGAGGGCCAGGTGGTGGCCCGTTCCGGGATGGCCACGGCCATGATCGACATCAGCGACGGCCTGAGCAGCGACGTGGGTCACATCTGCGCGGCCAGCCACGTGGGCGTGCGCCTCTGGGCCGAGCGCCTGCCCATCTCCGAGGGCACGCGCCACGTGGCCCGCCTGTTGGAGGTGCCGCCCTGGGAGTTGGCCTTGGCCGGCGGCGAGGATTACGAGCTCTGCTTCACCGCCCCGCGCGAAGCTGCTGAGGCCCTGGCCGCCCGCGTCACCGCCGAGACGGGCACCCAAGTGACCCCCGTGGGCGAGGTGCTGCCGGCCGGGGCCGGGCGCCGCCTGGTGACGCCGGACGGGCAAGAAGTTCCCCTGGAACCGCGCGGTTGGCAACACTTTGCCCAAAACCCCTGAACGCACCCGTGATTGAGGAGGCGACCGATGACACTTTCCCGTACCCTGTGGGAGGCCAACCTGGACCTGGCACGTGCCTGCCTCGACCACCCCTTCGTGCGCGGCCTGGCCGACGGCACCCTGCCGCGCCCCACCTTCGCCTACTACGTGGGCCAGGACGCCTTTTTCTTGGAGGCCTTCGCACGGGCCTACAGCGTGGCCGCTGCCAAGGCCCCCGACTGGCAGAGCTTCCGCGCCTTCCACGAGCTGGCCGGCGGCGTGCTCGAGGAGCTACGGCTCCACGAGGGCTACGCGGCTCGCTGGGG
>JALSKA010000118.1 GCA_026989095.1 Ardenticatenaceae bacterium | reverse complement strand
GGCGGCTTGGACGGCCAGTTGGGCCCAGTAGTATTGGGGGTCGTTGTCGCCGATGATGGCCACTTTCTCCCCCCGCCTGAGCCCCAACTCCACCAGGCCCAGGCAGACGAGGCGCACGTGTTCGTAGCATTCCGCCCACGTGTACTCCTGCCAGATGCCCAAGTGCTTCTGGCGCATGGCCACCCGGCGGTCACCGTAGGCGCGTGCCGTCCGCACAAACCACTGGGGCAGCGTCTCCGGTGTGCTCACATCACCTCCTTTGGCGTAAACCGGCCACCTGCGGCCTTCTCTTCACGTGAACGCACTCCCTCCGAAGGCTTGGGGGATCGCGCAACCGTTAGTCAACGGCCTCGCCCAAGTAGGCTTGAATCACCCGGGGGTCTTGTCGAATCTGTGCCGGCGGGCCCTCGGCGATCTTCTCGCCAAAGTCGAGCACCACCACCCGGTCGGCAATGTCCATGACCAGGCCCATGTCGTGCTCCACCAGGATGATCGTGGTGCCCCGCAGCTCGTGTACGTCCAGGATGAAGCGGGCCATGTCCTCCTTTTCCTCCACGTTCATGCCCGCCATGGGCTCGTCGAGGAGGAGCAAGTCGGGCTCCAGGGCGAGGGCACGGCCCAGCTCGACGCGCTTGCGCAGGCCGTAGGGCAAGGTGCCCACGATGTGTTTGCGCACGGCCTGGAGTTCCAGGAAGTCGATAATCTCTTCGACCACGCGGCGGTGTTCGATCTCCTCACGGCGTGCCGGCCCGAAGTAGAGGGCATCGGCAAGGGAGTTGTGTTTCATGTGGATGTGGCGTGCAGCCATCAGGTTGTCGAGCGTGGAGAGGCCGGTGTAGAGGGCGATGTTCTGGAAGGTGCGCGCGACGCCGAGGGTGGCTATGCGGTGGGGCGGCAGGCGCGTGAGGTCGTGGCCCTTGAACCAAATGTGGCCGCGTTCGGGCCGGTAGAAGCCGTTGATGGTGTTGAGCGCTGAGGTCTTGCCGGCCCCGTTGGGACCGATCAGTGCTAGGATCTCCCCCTTGTTCACGTTGAAGGAAACGTCGTTGAGGGCCAAGACGCCGCCGAAGCGGAGGGAGATGTGCTCGACAGTGAGCAGGTGTGAGTGATCGGGCATCATTGGACCTTTGTGTCTTGGCTTGTGGGAAACCGTAAACCTGAGTACACTCTTGGTACGCTAGGTGCCCGGCTCAGTCCATTCGAGTCTGTCACAGGGCGAAATTTTCGTCGTTCACCGGCCGCCTCGGCCTCTGGGGGGAGAGACAAGGGTTTGCCGGAAGGCCCGAAGTCCAACCGACGTGCTCGTTGTTCTGTCGCCAGTTCAGGTCCAGGGAAAGCTCAGCCGTTCTGGGGGTGAACCGCCGTCGGAAAAACGTTGTATACTATATTACCCATTCTTGGGCACCTGTCAAGGGGATAAAAACTGCCGAACGAACTCCGCGCGCCCGATGAGCACCAGAAGTTCGGGTATGGCCCCGTCGAAATCCACCAAGTGGAGGGAGCACACCATGTTAGACCGCCAGGCCCTTCTCCAGTTGAGCCGGTTCCGCCATTCTGAGCGCCCTGTTGTCACCCTCTACCTGAAAGTGGACCGCACGTCCTCGGAGCCCAAGCACGCCATTCGCCTGAAGAACCTGTTGGCCGAGGTGGAGGCACGCCGTGCCGAGTACGGGAACGCCGTGTGGGAGGGGGTGCAGCGTGATTTGGAGCGCATTGCCACCCACGTGCGCGACGCCTACGCCCAAGGCGCGCAGCACTTGGCCGTCTTCGCCTGCGGCGACGAGCTCTTCGAGACCTTCTCCCTGCCCTACGAGTTGCCCAACCGCATCGACCTCGCCCCCACGCCGGTGCTCCGGCCCCTCTTCCGCCAACTCCAGCGCTACGAGCGCTACGCCGCGGCCCTGGTGACCCAGCGGATGAGCCGGCTCTTCTTCGTCACCCCGGACAACGTGGAGGAAGTGCTCACCCTGGAGGACGAGATTCCCCCTCGCCACGACCAGGGCGGATGGGCCCAAGCGCGCCTGCAACGCCACCACGACGAGGCCGTAGCCCATCACCTGAAACGGGTGGCCGACGCCATCTTCGAGCTCTTTCAGCGCCGGGGGTTCAGTGGCCTGGTGCTCTTCGGCACCGATGAGGTGACCAAAGCCCTCCGAGGTGTGCTCCACCCCTACGTGAGAGATCGGGTCGTGGCGGCCACGCCTTTGGACATCGCCGCCACGACCAAGGACGTGGGCCAATTGACCCTCTCCTTGGCGCGCGAGAGGCGCCGGAAACGCCAACAGGAGTTGCTCGACCTCTTCGAGGGCGAGGTGCACCGTCAATCCGGCCGGGCAGTGGGCGGGCTCCGGCAGGTGATCGCCGCCGTTCAGCAGGGCCAAGTGCAGGCGCTGCTTCTCCAGGAGGACTACGAGGCTTCCGGCGGCCGGTGTCAACAGTGTGGGGCGCTCACCACCCAGGTGAGTGGCCCGTGCGATTACTGTGGTGGCGCCGTGGAGAAGGTGGCCGACATGGTGGAGCCCCTGGTGGCGAAGGGGTTTCAGCAGGGTGCCGAAGTGGTCTTCCTGACGGGGCGGGGAGCTCAACGGCTCCAACCCTTCGGTGGGGTGGGAGCTCTCTTGCGCTTTTCCCCATGAGAGAATGGGGCGGGGTTCTTATCCCCCGCCCCCGCAAGTTTCCGGGTGTGCGGAGCTCCTATCCCGACGTGAGGGAGGGAAGGTTCAGCGTTCTGATGTATCCTCCGGCCACAAAGGCCCGCACAGTCTCCATGTGGCTGGCAAAGGCCGGGCAAATGGCGTACAGGAACGAGCGCTCCTTGGCCTGTTGGGCCAGGTCGTCGAGGAGACGGCGCACCACGCCCTGCTCGACCGCCCGGCCGGCGCCGTTCACGAGCGCCTGTTTCTGAGCCCGCACGAAGGGGAGCAGGTCCGAGGTGAGGATGGTCTGGGGCATGGCGCCGTCCACAACGCTGTTCAGCAGCCGGCGCAGGAGCTTGTCGCCGCTCTCCCGTTCGCCGGCCAAGTACAAGTACCGGGCGAACCAGGCCGTCGCCGTCGGCCAGACGCCGGGCAGCACACCCCCCTCGCCCGGCGCGTAGGCCAAGAAGGGGCGCAGCCCGCCGATGCGCCGGTCCACCAAGGTGCGCTCGATCCACTGGCGGGTTTTGGTCACCAGATCATCGTGAACCTCTTCCACCTCGAAGAGGGCCGGCGCCAGCAGGGCGATGGTGGGGCGTGGGTCGGGCATTCCCTGGGGCGTGAGCCGGATAATGAACCGCCCGTCCTGAACGAGGTGGAGGTTAATGGCGGCCCGGATGAACCCGGCCATGTCGGTGTAGTCACGCTCCCGGTAGAGTTCGCCGGCCAAGCGGAAGACGGCGACCATGAGGGAGGCGGTCCACAGGGAGAAGCCGGCGCTGTAGGCAGGGGGGAGAACGTCGCCCTGGACGAAGGGGAGCTCGAGCTGGGGGTGGAGTTGCTCCATGAACATGCGCAGCACCTTGTGCATGTGGGGGGCGAGGCCCTTGGCCACTGCTGGGTTCTCCTCGTGCTGGGCGTACTTGAGCAGGGCCCACGCCACAGCGGCCGAGCTGGCAATGCCGGGCCCGCCGAGCGGCTTGCCGTCGGGCCGATAGGCGGCAGCCCAATGCCCCTTGGGGTGTTGCAGGGCCAAGAGGGCTCGAATGAGATACCGAGCTCTCTCAATCTCGTTCAACTCCGTGAAGGCGAGGAGGGCGGTGGCCTGTTCGTGAGTCACAATCCAAGGCGCCAAACCTTCAGGTGGAGTTGCCAGATAGGCTTTGCCACCCTTTATCTGAACTTCACACGTTTCAAGTAAGTGGACCGTCGTCTGCAAGAACTCTTGAAGGGTGCTCATGGGCTGTGCTCCTCCGTTGGGCTCTTTCCTTTTATACTAGCACAAGGTGGGGGAAAAGGCCCATCCCCCGTTGTTCCTACTCAGATCGCGGGCAGGCAATGGGGGGCGTTCACCACGACAACCGGCAATTCACCCGGGAGAGCGTCACGTGGCCGCGCACAGTCGCAGAAGCCGTGCGCTGGCAGAAACGTCTCCGCCGGTTGCTCCTTTTGGAAGACCGGCTGCCACCGGCCGTTCGCCTGGTCGGCGGGGTGGACGCGGCATACGTGGGAGACCGCGCGCTGGCAGTCATCGTCGTGTTGACGTACCCCGGCTTGGAGGTGGTGGAGCACGTCTTTGGGCGTGCGCCGGCGGCCTTCCCCTACGTTCCCGGCCTACTGGCCATGCGGGAGGGCCCGGCCGTCGAGGCCGCGTGGCAGGCGTTGCCCGAGGCACGGCGCCCGGACGTGCTCTTCTTCGACGGCCAGGGCATTGCCCATCCCCGGGGCATGGGCATCGCGGCCCACATGGGAGTGCTCTTCGACCGCCCTGCCGTTGGCGTGGCCAAGCGCCTTCTCGTGGGCCGCCACGAGCCGGTCCCCGACGAGGCCGGCGCCTGGCGCCCCCTCCTCTACCGAGGGCGAACGGTGGGCGCGGCCGTGCGCACCCGTGCCGGCGTGAAGCCGGTCTACGTCTCCCCCGGCCACCGCCTCTCCGTGCCGACCGCCGTCCACTACGTGCTGGCCACGGCGCGCGGGTACAAGCTGCCCGAGCCCATCCGCCTGGCCGACCGCCTTGTTCGCCGGCAACGCCAACGAGAGGAGGAAACCTGATGACACGCCTTGAGTCCCAACGGCAACACGTCGAAGAGGCCGCCCGCCTCTTTCGGGAAGCCCGCTACGCTGTGGCCCTCACCGGCGCCGGTATCAGCGTGCCCAGCGGCATTCCCGACTTCCGCTCGCCAGGCTCCGGCCTGTGGGAGAAGTACGATCCCCTCGAGGTCGCCTCCTTGGGCTCCTTCCTGGCCTACCCGGAGCGCTTCTACGATTGGATTCGCCCCTTGCTCAGCGTCACGCGCGCCGCGCGCCCCAACCCGGCCCACATCGCCCTCGCTCACCTTCAGGAGCTGGGCTACTTGCGCGAGATCATCACTCAGAACATCGACGGCCTGCACGAGGAGGCCGGGAGCCGAGACGTGTTGGCCGTTCACGGCCACACGCGCACGGCCACGTGTGTCCACTGTGGGCAACGCACGCCGGCCGACCCCCTGTGGGAGATCGTCGAGCGAGGAGAAGTGCCCCGCTGCACCTGTGGCGGCGTGTTGAAGCCCGACGTGGTGCTCTTCGGCGAGCTGCTGCCCCACGACGTGATGGAGCGCGCCCAACAGGCGGCGGCCCGGGCCGATCTCATGCTGGTGGCCGGCAGCTCTCTCGAAGTGGTGCCGGCCGCCGACCTGCCCAACCTCACGCTCGCGGCCGGCGGCCGCCTGATCATCGTCAACAAAGGGCCCACACAGCTCGACCACCGGGCCACCCTGAAGATCGAGGGAGATGTGGCCGAGGTTTTGCCGGCCCTCGTCGAAGCATTGCGTGCATGAGGCACAGAGGGGAAGAGGGCCGAAACGCGCAAAGGCGCCGTCCACCGGACGGCGCCCTGCACGATAAGGAGGAGAAACCCTGCTGCTCTGGCACTGCTGCCGGCTGCCCTTAGAAATCTTCAAGCGCTGTGGGTAGCCCCCTTCCCCACAGCGCTCTACAAAAGGAGGAGAAAGAGTTGTAGTCTGCCTCCACTCTAGCAGATTTCGCCCTGTCCTGCTTGACGTTTTTCCTACGCTTCCCTGACGCTTCCCTGACGACCTGTGGGGAAAGGGCTTGTGTGTGGTCAGAACCACGATTTTCGCTACAATTATCCTGGGGGACGGGGTGCAGGTGAGAGACTGGGCGGGGAGTTCGCCGTCGTGCCCGGTTGCCCCTGTTGCTACCCTGTCATCCTCCATGTGGAGCAGACATCCTCGGCATACGGGGCCGCGAACAGGCCAAAAGTACTTTATGATTCGCACACTTTCGCTCTTCTGCGCGTGGGCCGTGCTCTTCGTCATACTCGGTTCAACGTCGAACCGGAGCTACGCCGCCCAAGACCCCCTCCAGACGTTCATCGAGGTCATGCCCGTCGAACAGCGGGTGGCTCAGCTCTTCCTGGTTACTTTCCCCGGCAATGAGACCGGCCCCAACTCGCCGGCAGCCCGTCTGGTGCGCGACTTGCAAGTTGGCGGCGTGGTCTTGCGGGCGTCCAACGAGAATTACCGCAACGACGAGGACGCGCCCCTTCAGATTGCTCGCCTGGCCGGCCGCCTCCAACAGCTTGCCTACGCGGGGAGCGCGGCGGGACAGGGAGACGGCCCCTACATCCCCCTCTTCGTCGGGCTGGAGCTCACCGGCACGCCCGAGCGCCCTGGCGACGGCCTGCCCAACGGGTTCACCGAGCTGCCCACGCTGATGGCCTTGGGTGCCACGTGGGAGCCGGCCAACACCGAGCGAGTGGGTGCCATCGTCGGCCGCGAGCTCCGCGCCGCCGGCGTGAGCCTCCTCCTGGGCCCGCCGTTGGACGTGGTGACCATGCCCCGGCCCGGCCTGCCCGGCGACTTGGGCACCCAAGTCTTCGGCGGCGACCCCTTCTGGGTGAGCAAAATGGGCCGCGCCTTCATCCGGGGCGTCCACGCGGGCGGCGGCGGCCGTGTGGCCGTCGTGGCACAACACTTTCCCGGCCTCGGCAGCAGCGACCGCCGCCCCGAAGAGGAGATCGCCACAGTGCAGAAGCTGTTGGAGGAGCTCCAGCGCATTGACTTACCCCCCTATTTCGAGGTCTCGGCCATTCGCGAGGACGACCCCTTGGGCACCGCGGACGGGCTGCAGACCACCCACATCCGCTACCGGGGCCTGCAGGGCAACATCCGCCAGCTCACGCGCCCCATTAGTCTCGACGCCCAGAACTTGCCCGCCATCCTTTCCCTGCCCCAGTTTGAGTCGTGGCGACAGGAGGGGCTCTTGGTGAGCGAAGCGCTGGGTGTCCCGTCGTTGCGGCGTTTCTACCGGGATCAACTGGGCACGTTCCCCCCGCGCCGGGTGGCCCAAGAGGCCTTTGCGGCCGGCCACGACGTTCTCTTCGTGGCCGACTTCGGCGAGAGCGGGGATTGGGAGGAGCAAGTGGCCAACGTAGAGAGTGCCATCGCTTTCTTTGCTGACACCTACCGGAGCGACCCAGTCTTCGCCGAACAGGTCAACCGCTCCCTGAAGCGCATCCTGGCGGCCAAACAGCGCCTTTTCGGCTGGCCCTTTGCCCCCGAGAACGCCGTGCCCACGCCGCCGGACCAGCTCGACGAGTGGCCCTTCCGCACGCTCGACGCCCAGGCTGAGATCGCCCGCATTGCCCAAGAGGCGGCTACCCTCATCTACCCGGGCGCCGAGGAGCTGGCCGATCGCTTGCCGGGCCCCCCTCTGCCCGACGAGAACATCCTCATCTTCACAGATGCCCACCCTGTTGTGGAATGCCCCACCTGCGAGCCACGGCCCTTCATCCCGCCCGATGCCCTGGCCCGCGCGCTCCTCCAGCGCTATGGCCCCCGAGGGGGCGATCAGCTCGACCCCGACCGCATTGCCAGCCTCACCTTTGCCCAGCTCGACCAGTACTTGGACGGCCTCGAGGGGAACGGCGAGCCCGACCCCGAACTCACGGCTGCCATCGAGCAGGCCGATTGGATTCTCTTCCTCATGGGCCGAGTGGCCCCCGACGAGGTGCCCTCCAGCGGTGCCATCAAACGTTTCCTGCGCTTGGGCGGCGAGCGCCTGCGCTCCCAGAGGTTGATCGTCTTCGCCATGGGCGCGCCCTACTACTTGGACGCCACCGAGATCAGCAAGCTCACGGCGTACTTCGCCTTCTACGCGCCCACGCCCACCTTCATCGACGCGGCTGCCCGTCTGCTCTTCCAGGAGTTCACCCCCACGGGGCGCTCGCCGGTGAGCGTGCCGGGCGTCAGCTACGAACTTATTACGCGCTTGGAGCCCGATCCCAACCAGATCATCCAGGTGGGCGTGGCCGAGTTCTTCGACCAGGAGCTCGACGGCGAGGGCGGCGAAGCCCCCCCTCAGACGCTCGACGTGAAGATCGGCGACACCATCACCCTGCGCACCGGGGTGATCGTGGACCGCAACGGCAACCCCGTGCCGGACGGCACGCCGGTGACGTTCATCTTGGGGTACCCCAACGAGGGCATTGAGCTGCCCCGTCAGGAGGTGACCACGGTGGACGGCGTCGCCCAGATCACCGTGGTGTTGGAGCGGGAAGGACAGCTCAGCATCCGCGTGCAGGCGGAGCCGGCCACCCAGAGCACCACGCTCCTGTTGACCATTCAGGGGGAGGAGCCGGCCCAAATCGCCACGGTGGTGCCGCCGCCCACGGCCACGCCGACGCCCACGGTCACACCTTCCCCCTCCCCCACGGCGACGCCCACTGTCACGCCCACTGTCACGCCCACCCCGGTTCCCACGCCGGCGGCCATCTCGCGCATCCCCCCCCAAGCCGTGGGGTGGAACACCTTCTTCGCCGTGCTCGGAGGTGTGCTGGCCGTGGCCATCGTGGGAGCTGTCCGGGGAGAGATGACGGCCGAGGAGCGCGTGCGCCACTTCTTGCTGGCCTTCACGTTTGGGCTCAGTGCCTACGTGGTCTACTTCGTGGTCTGGGACATGGGGGTGTTGCCGGCCCCGCTGGGCTCGGCCGCGGGCGCCGTGCTCGTCAGCGTGTTGGGCGGCGTGCTCGGCCTCCTCGGCCGCGTGCAGGCAACCCTGCGCCCGTAGGCCTCCTGGTCATCCCGCCGTCACCCGCCACGTGAGCCAGACGGCCACGCTGAGCACACTGAGGGAGAGCCACACCAGGGGCCAGTTGGCCACGATGGCCTGGGGCCACGACGGGCGGGACACCGTGCCGCCGTGGGCGGACGACTGGTTCAGCTCCCGCTCGCCTTGTAGGGCCGCCCACAGTTCGTCCACGTTGGCCGGCCGGTCGTCGGGATGCATCTCCATCGCCCAGAGAATGGCCCGCTCGACGTGGGGGGAGATGGCGGGGTTGATGGCACGCGGAGGCAGCAGGACGTTCGGGTTGAGGAAGCGCTGTTTCGCGTCGGCGGGAGGGCGGCCCGTGAGCAGGTGGTAGAGCGTGGCCCCCAGGGCGTAGATGTCCGAGCGCACGTCCGTGTGGCCCGTGTCGCCGCCGTACTGCTCGATGGGGATGTAGGCCGCCGTCCCTCGCCCCTGGAGCACGGTGACGGTGCGCGCCTCGTCCGAGACCATCACTTTGACCAGGCCGAAGTCCACCAGCTTGAGACGCCCGTCGGCCGTGAGCTTGATGTTGCTGGGCTTGATGTCCCGGTGGAGGATGGGGGGGTGTTGTCCGTGCAGGTAGCGCAGGGCTTCCACGAGCTGGCCTGTCCAGGAGAGCACCTGGGACTCCTCGAGGAATTCCCCCTTGGCCCGTGCCTCTTCGACGAGCTGCAACAGGTCGGGGCCGGGCACGAAGTCCATGACCAGGAAGTCGCACCCGTTCTGGCAGAAATAATCGGAGACTTTGGGCAGGTTGGGATGGTCCAGGCGGGCCAGGATGCTGGCCTCGCGGTGGAACTGAGCCCGTGCCTGCTCGCGCAGCGCGCCGTCGGACGGTTCCACCAGCTCCGCGTGGACTGCCTTGATGGCCGTCTTGCGGCCTTCCAACCGCAAGTCATCGGCCACGTAGACGGCCCCCATGCCCCCCTGGCCGATCAAGCCGGTGATGCGATAGCGCTCGCGCAGAATAGTTCCAGGTTGCAACAGGCCGGCCACCTCTTTCTCCTCCCACAAAGGAAGGGTAGCTCTCTTGAGGCCATTTGTCAAACACTGGGAGAAGTGGTGGGAGAGTTCGACGGCGCTATGGGCTCGGGGAGAGCCGTGCCCGGATTTGCTCCGGCACAACCCGGACCAACTCGTAGCGGGCCGGCAGGCTCACTTGAGGGGTAAGCGTGTAGGTGCCGGCGGGCAAGCCACCCACGTCCACCAGCACCCGGAAGGTGGGGTCGTCCAACAGGGCTTGCCGGGCCGTTTCGGGATCCCCGGAGGCCCGCAGTTCCAGCGTCACCTCGCGTGGGTCCAAGTAGAGGATCATCCCGGGTTCCAGGCCGCGCCACACGAGCCGCCTGGTGACGGTGAAGGTGGAGAAAGCGGGCTCGACGCTCACGTGAACTTGTGGCGGGACAACACTGACGAGGGTGAGCGTTTCCGAGACTTGCACTGTCGGGGTGAGGGGGTACGTGCCCGGTGAGAGCCCCTCGACGTTGACGGTTACTGTGACCGCCTCGTCGTCGAGGTCGGCCAGAATGAGGGAGGAGCCCTCCAGGGTCACGGTCACCGTCGGGGGCAAGATGGTGTACCGGAGCAGTTCGTCGCCGCCGACCACTTCCACAGGCCGCACCAATGGGCGAGAGGCTTGGGCCAAACCAATGACCACCTCCACCTGTTGGGGCAACACAGAGGCCACCGTCAACGAGCCGGGCACCGAAACGCGGGGGCGCACCAGGTGAGTGCCCGGCTGGAGGCCGGTCAGGTCCAACACCGCGAAGATGTCCGAGGGTTGGAGTTCCTCCAGCTCGTTGACGGGCCCTTCCACGATCACGTCCACCTGCTGGGGCGTGATCTGCTCGACGGCCAGCCCCGCGGACAACCCGCTCCACGTGGGGCGCACGGCCACTTGGGCGCTGCTCTTCAGGGCCTCCACGACTATGCGGACTTGAACGAGCCTGTTGCCCTGGAGGGGGGAAACGTTGTCGGGCAGCAGGACCTCCACGTCCCGGATGAGTGTTCCGGCCGTCAGGTCGGTCACGTCGATGGGTTCGGTCTCCACGATGGGGCTCAGGTTGTCGATGGCCGTCGGCAGCCCGACCACGCTGATGGTCTGGGGCAGAACGTCGATGTCGCTGACCCAGTAGCCCGGGGCCGGCTCGCCCACAATGACCGGGCGCACGATGAGCTCGCGGTATCCCTGGCGCTGCTGGATGGGCACGGTGACCACGACTTGGCGGGGATCGAGTTGCACGTCCACCGAGCGGGACCCCACGGGCACGAGCTCACCCTGGCGGTCCACCAGCACGAGGGGGGCCTCGACTTGGACGGGCGCGCGCGCGCCGTTGACCTGCACCCTGGCCACCACCCGGTCCACTTGGTCCAAGCGCGAGGAAGGTCCGCGCAGGCGCACAACCGGTGGCTCCACCCGGGGCGCTTGGATCTCGTAGCTGGTGGGAACGCTCGAGCGGTCGATGATTTCCACCTCCACCGACATCTCCTGCTCCTCGATGCGGTCCAAGCGCACGGGGATCTTCTCCGGTGTGGTGGCCAGGATGCGCACTTCCCGGTCGGCTTGCGCGGCCTTCTCGACGTTGACATCGAGGTCGTAGAGGCCGGCTGAAAGCCCGCTGAGGTCCACCCAGGCGCGGAACTTGCTCACGCGCGCCCTTCGGCTGCTGCGCTCCACCTGGTTCCACCACTGGCGGGGGGCGCGCACTTGAAGGCGAACGCTTTCCCCCTCACCGGTCAAGGGGACGAGGCCGGGCGGCAGGTTGAGCAAGTCCACGGGGATCTGTTCGGGGAAGGTGCGCACCACCAGGGGGTTCTCGCTGTTGATGGCCACCGCCCAGATGACGATGCCCAGGAAGAGGGCGAGGAGGAGGGAGGAGAGGTTGGAGAGAAGCTGCCTCAGGCGCACGGCTCAGGGTCCACTCATTGTTCCGTCCGCGTCCGCGGCCACGGCCTTCGTCGCCTCGCGGCGGACGCCGATGCCGGGCTCGAAAAAGGCCAACAGCGAGCGCGCCAGGCGCCCCTCGTCCAGGTGGCGGATCATGCGGCCGCCGTAGGCCAGCGAGATGGTGCCCGTCTCCTCCGAGACGATGACGGCCACGGCGTCGGTCTGCTCCGTGATGCCGAGGGCCGCGCGGTGGCGGGTGCCCATCTGTGGGTCGGGCACTTGGGCGGCCAGGGGGAGCACGCAGGCGGCGGCGGCCACGCGGTCTCCCCGCACGATGACGGCTCCGTCGTGGAGTGCCGTTCCGGGGTGGAAGATGGTGAGCAGCAACTCGGGCGTGAGGGCGGCGTCCAGGGAAACGCCGGTTTCGATGAACTCCTGCAGGCCTGTCGTGCGCTCGAAGACGATGAGGGCGCCGTAGTGGCGCTCGCTCAGCCGTTGGGTGGCGCGGGCCACGTGTTGGATCACCTGTCGCATGGTGGGGCGGGCCGGGGTCCAGCGGAACCCGGTGCGCCCCAGCCGCTCCAGGCCCCGGCGTATCTCCGGCTGAAAGATCACGGGGACGCCGATGAGCAGGGCCGGAATGGAGCGTTCCACCAGCCACCGGAAGGCCGGCAGGGGGAGTACGGAGACGAGGAAGAAGAGGATGGCGATGACCACAATGATGCCGCGCACCAGTTGGATGGCAGGGGTGCCCCGCATGAGGTAGAGCAGCGCGTAGATGAGCCCGGCCACGAGGAGCACGTCGATGATGGCGGTCGGATCGGCCAAGCGTGTCAGGGTGATCACCAGGTCTTGCAGGGAGTCCATAGGCGAAAGGACCTACTTTCCCCGCTCCTGCTTCAGCAGGATGGCCAGCATTTTGCGGTATCGCCGTTCCTGGGGCGGGTGCAGGGCGATCATGCGGCGCAACAGGCCGGCGGCCTTGGCCCGTTGCCCGCTTTTGACGAGGGGTTCCAGCACGCTCTCCCACGTTTCGATGGCCCGGTCCACTTGGCCGGCCTCGAGGAAGCGCTGTCCCAGGGCGATCTTCAGCTCCAAGTCCTCCGGGTGTTGGGACGCGCCCTGCTCCCAGAGGGCCAGGGCCGTGCTGGTTTCCCCCTTTTGGGTCAGGATGCCGGTCACGTCCTGGAGCACTTTGCGGGCACGTTCGGGGCGGCCCATTGTGTAGTAGATGTCGGCCAAGCGGGCGGCAGCCTCCACATCGTCGGGGTGCTCGTCCACGATTTGCTCCAGCACGGCCGCGGCCCGTGTCCAGTCGAGTCGCTGGAGGTGAATGTCCACCAGCCGGCGCCGGATGCGGTGCGCCCACTCCTTCTCCGGGCTGCCGCGCGGGGCCAGGCGGAGGGCTTCGTTCAGCGCCTCCACGGCCCGGTCGGGCTGGGCGAGTTGGTAGTAGCCGTCGGCCAGGTGGAGGTAGTTTTCGAGGGCGGCGTCGATCTCGCCGTAGCGCACCTGGAGCTCGACGAGCTTGCTGCGCGCGCTCACGTCAAGGGGGGCCACTTCCAGGGCGCGTTCCAACACGCGCATGGCCTTCTTGGGGTTGCCCTCCAACACGTGGACGTCGGCCACCACCTCGAACTTGCGCACGGCCTCGCCAATGCGTCCGGCCTGAACGAGGAGATCGCCGATGAGCAGGTGGAGGGGGAGGTAATAGGGCGCAAAGCCCAATGTCCAGTAACACTCTTCCAGGGCCGAGAGCACAAGGCCGCGGTCGGCGTAGCTTTGGGCCGTCGCCAGCCCCTCCAACACCTTGTCCGACTCGGCCACGCCCAGCAATTCCGCCAAGGTCACCTGGTCGCCTGTCAGGGCGCCGAGGCGGTGGCGCACCTCGAGCAGCTTGTCCTCCCAGCCGCGATCGCTGAGAAACTCTGTGAGGGAGCTGATGAAGCGCTCGGCTGTGTCCCGGTCCCCTTTGGCCTCGTAGCTTTCGGCCAGGCTCTCGTAGAGCTTGATGAGCTCGTCGGCCTGCTCGCGGTCCACGGACTGCACGTCCACGATTTTGAGCGCCTCGAGGAAGTGGTTGAGGGCCTCGTCGATGCGCCCCTGGCGCTGGTAACACTGGCCGATGGCGAAGTGGGCGCCCACAGCGTATTCGGGCACGTCTACCACTTCGCTCAGGTAGGCGATGGCCTGGTCGTAGTGCATGAGCTCCTGGTGGAGCACGCCCAAGTTGTAGAGGATTTCGGGCTCCCGGTGGCCCCGTTTCAGGATGGTCTCGTAGGCGCGGATGGCCTCGTCGTAGAGGCCGCGGGTCTGGAAGTCCAGGGCGCGAATGCGCAGAGCCTCCACGCCCAGTTCCACATCCTGGTCCTCGGCCTGTTCGAAGAAGGCTTCGGCGATGCGCTCGAGGGCCCGCTGGGCGGCTTCCTGGGTGGGGACGAAGCCCTCCTCGTCCTCCTTGCTCTCCCCTCTCAACTCGGCCAACAGGCGGCGGGCCTCGGGGTCTCCTGGGTGGAGGGCGAGGGCCTGCTCGCAGGCCGCGATGGCCCCCGTGACGTTGTGGTCGTGGAGGTAGGCGCGGGCCAGGGCCACGAGCGCCTTGGCCGCCAGCCGTGGCCTTCGGCCGCGACGGTAGGCTTCGGCCAGGCGACGGAGGGCAATGACGTTGTGGGGGTCGTGCTGGAGGACGCGCTGCCAGGTGCGCACGGCCTCGGCCGGCTGGCGAAGGCTCAGGTACCGGTCGGCCAGGACGAGCAAGGTGGCGGCTGCGGCATCGTGGCGGCCCAAGTCGCCGTAAATTTCGGCGATTTTGGTCAGGGTGGCCGGGTTCCCCGGCTCCAGCTCCTCGGCCTTCAGATAAGCGCGCAGGGCTTCCTCCTTCTGGCCTGCCTGGTAGAGGGCGTATCCCAAGTCCAAGTAGGCGGTCGGATCATCGGGGCGCAGGGCCACGGCCTGGCGGTAGCGTTCGATGGCGGCCGAGTATTCGCCCCCCCAGAGCAGTTCGTGCCCTTCTTGGAGCAGGGCTTCGTACCGTGCTCGCTCGACAGCCTCGTCCCGGTCAGCGTCGTTTTTCTTCTTGGGCTTCCTGCGCAGCATGGTTCACCTTGATTGTGCTTCACCTTGGCCCAACAGCCAGACCAACAGTCCCTTCTGGGCGTGGAGGCGGTTTTCCGCCTGGTCCCAGAGAAGGGAGTGAGGGCCGTCGGCCACCTCGTCGGTGATCTCCTCCCCTCGGTGGGCGGGCAGACAGTGGAGGACGACCACGTCAGGGTTGCCGCTGGCCTCGAGTAGGTCTTGGTTCACCTGGTACGGGGGGAAGACGCGCAGCCGTTCGGCCCGTTCCTCCTCCTGTCCCATGCTGGCCCACACGTCAGTGTAGATGGCGTCGGCCCCCCGCACGGCCTCCTTAGGGTCGTGGGTGAGGAGGACATCGACGCCGCCCTGCCGGGCGACCTCAACGGCGCGCCCGTCGGGCTCGTAGCCTGGCGGCGTGGCCACGCGCACGTTGACGCCGGCCAGGGGGGCGCCGTGGAGCAGGGAGTGGAGCACGTTGTTGCCGTCGCCGACCCAAGCGAGCGTGCGCCCTTCCAAGGAGCCCCACTGTTCCCAGAGGGTGAAGTAGTCGGCCAGGGCTTGGCAGGGGTGGCTGTAGTCGGAGAGGCCGTTGATGACCGGCACGCCGGCGTGCTCGGCGAGCTGGCGCACGTGTTCGTGGGCGAAGACCCGCGCCATGATGATGTGAACGTAGCGGCCCAGCACCCGCGCTACGTCGGGCACGCTTTCCCGCTGGCCGAGCTGCACTTCGTTGGGGCTCAGGTAAAGGGCTTGGCCGCCCAAGTGGAGCATGGCCACCTCGAACGATACCCGGGTGCGCAAACTGGGCTTCTGGAAGAGCATCCCCAGCACGTATCCCCGGAGGAGGGGGGCGTTCACCCGCCACGCGCGATAGTGCTCCTTCAGTTCGCGGGCCAAGGCGAGAATGTCCCAGAATTCCTCCTTCGAGAGCTCGTGTACGTCCAAGAAGTGTCGCATCGGGGGGCCTCCTGAGCACTCACATTCGGGAGATGTCGAGACCGGCCGGTAGCAGGGGAGCGGTCCGTGCCGCCCCATGTTCTCGTTCGCGCCTCCGCACAGGCGCCTTTTGGCCGATGTTGGGCCTGGCATGAATAAGGGTACCACATTTTGGCGTTGACCACAACTGGGCTAGACATCTTTCGTGTTGACCATCCTGCCAGAAAGCGTACAATACCTGAGCAGTCCACACCTCTCCGAAACGGTGAGCGCACATGGGGGCTCGTGGAGCGCGGAGGACAACGCGGCACCTGCTCGTGGGCACGGCCTTGGTGGCCGGCCTCGTGGCGTGGGCTCTCTCGGGCGACAACACCTTCAGGCTGGCCGGAGTCCTGGCCTGGTGGACGGCTGTGGGCGTGTGGCTGGTCGCCTGGTGGGACGGTGAGTTCCGGCTCCCGAGGCCCAGACTCCGCGCCGAGCAGGGGGGATACTTGGCGGCGGCCGTGATCATTGTGCTCCTCGGCGCCGTGTTTCGCTTCTACCAACTGGAGGCCATTCCCCCCGAAATGACCAGCGACCACGCCGAGAAGCTCCTCGACGTGCGCGACGTGTTGGAGGGCGCACGCCCCATTTTCTTCCCGCGCAACACCGGCCGTGAGCCGGCCCAGTTTTACGTGACCGCCCTTATCGCCGGCCCCCTCGGGTTTGGCCTGAGCCACATGGCCCTCAAGTTCGGCACGGCTTTGGTGGGATGGCTCACTCTCCCCCTGATCATCTGGGCCGTGCGCTGGGGAGGGGGATACTCCCGCCGCGTGGCCCTGCTCACGGGCTTCCTGGCGGCCATCAGCAAGTGGCACGTCTCCATCACCCGCGTGGGCCTGCGCTTCCCGTACACGCCCTTGGCCTCGGCCCTCACTTTGGGCTTTCTGCTGCGGGCCATGCGCTCCTCGGCCGACCGGAACTGGGTGCTCACCGGCTTAGCGCTGGGCTTCGGCCTGTACGGGTACACGGCCTCGCGGATTCTGCCGCTGGTGGTGCTGGTGGGCTTGGGGCTCTGGGCCTGGCGAACACCGGGTGTTTCGTGGGCCGGCCGGGGGTACGCGGCGATGCGGGCCGGCCTGCTGGTGGCCCTCTCGGCCGGGTTGGCCTTTCTGCCCCTCCTGCGCTTCAGCCTGGAGCGGCCCGACCTCTTCTGGTACCGGAGTGTGACGCGCGTGGCCGAGGGAATGGCGGAACCCTCTCTCTCCACCTTCCTCCTGAACGTGCGCAACGCCCTCCTCATGTTCCACGTGCGGGGCGACGTGGTCTGGGTGAACGGCGTGCCCGGAGACCCGGCCCTCGACCGCGTGACGGGTTTGCTCTTCCTGGTGGGCTTGGGGGTGTTGGCTGTGCGGTTGGCCCGACGTCCCGCGCTCCCGGACGCGCTCGTCTTCATTTCCTGGCCCCTGTTGCTGCTCCCCAGCATCTTGGCCCTGGCCTGGCCCAACGAGAACCCGAGCCTGGTGCGCACGGGCGGTGCCATTCCCGTGGTGATGCTCATCGCCGCCTTGGGCGCGAACGCTCTTCTCCGGCGCATTGAGCGTCCCCTCGGCGTGTGGCCGGCCCGCGCCGGCCTGGTGGCGGCCTTGGGCCTTGCCCTGGTGCTCAACTGGCGCACGTATTTCACCGTTTACCCGCGGATCTACGCCCAGGCCTCGTGGAATTCGACGGAGATCGCGGCCGAAATCGAGCGCTTAGCTCCGGCCGTGGGCGGAGTCGATTTTGTCTACATCTTCTCGTATCCCCACTGGGTGGACACGCGCAACGTGGCCTTCAACATGGGCATGCCCGACTGGAACCGGGTGCTCTTCGAGGTTTCGGAGATCGCGGACGCCTCCCCCGAGGTGCGCGCGATCGTCTTCCACCCCGCAGATGTGGCCAACCGGCAGGCTGTGTTCGACCTGTGGCCCGGGGCGTGCCGGTGGGTGGTGCCCAGCCGCACGCCGGGCAAGGAGTTCATCGTGGTGGTGCGCCCTCCCTACTGTGACCGCCTGGAAGCGAGGCCATGAGGGCCTGGTGCCGACGTGTCAACGCGCCGTCCGCTGCCGCGCGGGAAGAGAGGAGCGGCCCGTGAGCGGCGCGGTCGGCCTGGGGCGGGTGATCTGGGAGGCGTTTGCCCTGTGGCGGGCCCACCGGGCATCGCGCATGGCGGCTGCTTTGGCCTATTACACGCTCTTTTCCTTCACCCCCATTTTGGTCATCGTCACCGTGTTGGCCGGAAGCCTGGTGGGCAGGGAGACAGCCCAGGCTCAGGTGCTCGCCTTCCTGGAAGAGTGGTCCGGCCCCCGTGGAGCCGCCTTTGGCCGGGCTGCCCTGGAGAACGTGGGCCGGGCTCCCCACGCTCAGGCCGGCCTGGTGGGCTTCATCCTGCTCTTCTACGCGGCCTCCAACGTCGTCGGCCACCTGAAGGAGACGCTGAACCTCTTCTGGGGCGTTTCCCGCCGGCCCGGCCACTCCCTGGGCCACTTCATCTACGACCGGGTTGTGGCCCTGTTGGCCGTCATCGGCATAGGCGTCCTCCTGCTCGCCTCGGTGGTGACGGGCACGGCCATCACGGCCCTCAGCCGCTCCACGCGGGCCCTGCTGCCGGGTGGCCTCTGGGTGTGGCAGGCGGTCAACGCGGTGGCCTCCCTGAGCCTGCTGAGCTTTGCCCTGGCGGTGATCTTCCACGTCCTGCCCGACACCCGCGTGCGCTGGCGCTCTGCCTGGTTCGGCGCCCTCGTGAGCGCCACGCTCCTGGTTGTGGCCCAGCTCCTCTTCACCATCTACGTGCGCGCCGTGGCCGTGGGCTCGGTCTACGGCACGGCCGGGTCACTGGTGGTCTTCATGCTGTGGGTCTACTACTCCGGCCAAATCATCCTCTTCGGCGCCGCCTGTAGCCGCGCTTTCCAGGGGGCCAAGGGCGCGCGCCGGCGGAGGAGAGAGGCTGTGAACAAAAAAGGTGACACATCAAAGGGGAGCACGGACAGGAGGGAATCGTCATGCGAGCCGTGGACATCATTGCCAAAAAGCGGGACGGAGGGCGGCTGAGCTCGGAGGAAATCCGGTGGTTCGTGGAGGGATACGTGCGGGGCGACATTCCCGACTACCAGGCCGCCGCCTGGTGTATGGCGGTCCTCTTCCGGGGCATGACTCCCGAGGAAACCGCAGTGCTCACCGAGGTCATGGCCCACAGCGGCGAGGTGCTCGACCTGCACCACATTGCCCCCCGCGTGGTGGACAAGCACTCCTCGGGCGGCGTGGGCGACAAGACGACCCTCGTGGTCGCCCCGCTGGTGGCCAGCACGGGGCTGCCCGTGGCCAAGATGAGCGGGCGGGGGCTGGGCTTCTCCGGCGGCACGCTCGACAAGCTGGAGAGCATTCCGGGATTCCGGGTGGAGCTCTCGCGGGACGAGTTCATGGCTCAAGTGGCCGAGATCGGCCTGGTGGTGGCCGCGCAGACGGCCGAGTTGGTGCCGGCCGACCGCCGGCTCTACGCCCTGCGGGACGCCACGGCCACGGTGGAGAGCCTCCCCCTCATTGCCAGCAGCATCATGGCCAAGAAGTTGGCCGGCGGGGCCGACGCCATCGTGCTCGACGTGAAGGTGGGCGAAGGGGCCTTCATGCGCACCGTGGACGAGGCCCGTTCCCTGGCCGAGCTCATGGTCGAGATCGGGCGTCACCACGGGCGGGAGATCACGGCCCTGCTGAGCGACATGAACCAACCTCTGGGCCACGCCGTGGGCAACGCCCTGGAGGTGACCGAGGCCGTGGCCACGCTGCGGGGCCACGGCCCCGCAGACTTCACCGACCACTGCCTCACCGTGGCCGCCCACATGCTCCTGCTAGGGGATAGGGCCTCTTCCCTGGAGGAGGCCCTCGCCCTCGCCCGAGAGCAACTCGCCTCCGGCGCGGCGTGGGAGCGGTTCAAGGCGATGGTGGCCCATCAGGGCGGGGCCGTCGAAGCTGTCGAGGACCCCGGGCGAATGCTCCCCCGCGCGCGGCTGGTCGAGCCGGTCACGGCCCCACGCGCCGGCCACGTGGCCTGGATCGGCGCCCGTGACGTGGGCCTGGCGAGCGTGCTCCTGGGCGCCGGCCGGGAGAAGAAGGGCGATCCCATCGACCACGCCGTGGGCATCGTGGTTCACAAGAAGGTGGGCGATCCCGTGGAGGCCGGCGAACCTCTCATGACCCTTCACGCCAACGACGCCGGCCGGCTGGCCGCCGCCCGCGAACGCCTGGAGCGGGCCTACCGCCTGACCGAGGAGCCTGTCGAGCCCTTGCCCCTCTTCCACGGCCTGATCAGCACGCGCGCCGGCCTTGCGCTCTGACGGCACACACGCCGAGGGCGGCCACAGCCGGGTTGACGAACGGGCCCGTTGCGGCTATAGTCCACCCCGAGTTGAGGAGCAGGTGGTGGAGATCACGCCCGGCATGGCGAAGGTCCGTTCAGGAGGGAACCTCAGGTTCGTCTGTGAAGTGTGCGCCGGCCGTCTCCTGTGGTGGCCGGCCCTCCTTTTCATCGGCCTCCTTCTGGCGCTCTGGGCGCCGCCCGCGGCCTGGGGCTCGGGGCCA
>JALSKA010000117.1 GCA_026989095.1 Ardenticatenaceae bacterium | reverse complement strand
CGAACTCCTCGGCCGCCTTGATCATGCCCTCGTAGGCGAACTGGTTGAAGGTGCCGTCGTTGATCCGGCCCACGTCGGTGATCAGGCAGACGCTGCGAATCTCACCGGCCTCGGCTTGGGCGGGCATCGGCGTGGCCGTCGGGGCTTCGGCCTGGGGCTGGGTGGGTTCAGGCTGTGGGGCAGTGGGTTGGGGTGCTTGGGGAGCCGGTGTGGCCGTGGGCTGCTGGGGAACCTGCTGGGTACAGGCCATGAGGAGCACGGCCACAGCAACGAGCACGACAATCATGCGTTTGCGCATCTCTCTCCTCCTCTCTGGCTTTCAGGGGACAACGCCGTTGTTCTCTTCGGCTGTGACCAACAGGGGCGCTCTTCAAGAGGGCTCAGCTCCCCGACATCCTCGGGGGCAGGTGGTGGGTTCGACACCGGGCCCCCCGTGGCTGCGGGCATGGCTCCTGATTATAACAAGAAGAAAGAGAGGGGCAAGATAGCTGGCCCAGAGCCGGGGAAAAGAGCATCAGGGCACCGGACGCGGTACACGGAACCAGACCGAGTGGCCGAGTTCCCGATTTGCTCTGTCGTTGAGCATGTGGTATCGTATACCCGCTATTTGAGGGGCAGCGATGATGGCGTTCAAGGCAGGTCCACATTCCGTGAGCACACGGCGGAGGTCCCCCACATCGGGGGTTTTTGTTCGTTTTCACACAGGCAACCCGGCCGAGAGGGGGGTTGCCTTTTTTGTTCGTGGTCGGAAGGAGGAGAGGTGAGCTCCCTGCTGCGATTGCCCGGCCTGGCGGATGTCCACGTTCACCTGCGCGAGCCCGGCGGCGCCCATAAGGAGACGTTCGCCACCGGCACGGCCGCGGCCCTGGCCGGCGGCGTCACGACGGTGTTGGCCATGCCCAACACCACGCCGCCCGTGACCGACGGCGCATCCCTGGAAGAAGCTGCCCGCCTCGCGCGGGCCGGCGCCCGCTGTGACTACGGCCTCTTCCTGGGCGCCACCCACGCCAACGCCAGCCTCCCAGAGGCGCTGCAACGGCGGGCCGCGGGCCTCAAGATTTACATCAACGAGACCTTCGGCCCGCTGCGCGTGGAGTCGCTTCCCGCCGTCATCGCCCACATGCGCCGCTGGCGCGGCCCTGGGCCGGTGGCCGTCCACGCCGAAGGGCTCATGGTGCCGGCCGTTGTGGCCCTGGCGGCCATGACGGGCGCCCGCGTTCACGTCTGCCATGTCAGCCGCGGGGCCGAGCTGGCCGTCATCCGCTCCGCCAAGGAGCGGGGGTTGCCGGTCACCTGTGAGGTGACCCCCCACCACCTGTGGCTCACTGAGCGCGACCTGCCCCAGTTGGGCCCCTTCGGCCACATGCGCCCCCCGCTGGCCACGCCGGCCGACCGGGATGCCCTCTGGGCCAACTTGGACGTGGTGGACTGCGTGGCCACCGACCACGCCCCCCACACGCGGGCGGAGAAACTCGGCCCGAGCCCACCGCCGGGCGTGCCCGGCCTGGAAACGATGCTTCCCCTGCTCCTCACCGCCCTCCACGAGGGACGGCTGACCCTGGAACGCCTAGTGGAGCTGACGCACACCCGGCCTCGCGCCATCTTCGGCCTGCCGGCCCAGCCCGACACGTGGGTTGAGGTGGACACGGCCGCCGAGTGGGTGGTGCCCGAACGGGGATGGCACACCCGCGCGGACTGGTCTCCCTTCGCCGGGATGCGCGTTCGGGGGCGGGTGGTGCGCACGTGGGTGCGGGGTGCCGTGGCCTACGAGGAGGGGTACGTTATCGCGCCGCCCGGGTCGGGCCGGGACGTGCGTGCCGACGCGGAGAGACCGAGCTGAGAAGTGAGAAAGGAGTCGAAAGCACATGAACCCACAGGTGCTCGTCGAGCGACCGGCGGCCATTTTCGAGGGGCTGCCGGGCCCAAACGAGTTCTACGGCCAGGACATTCTGGCCGTTTCCCAGTTCAACCGGCGCAACCTGGAATACCTCTTCGCCCTGGCCGAGCGCATGCGCGACGTTGTGGAAGCCCAAGGCGGCGTTGACCTGCTCAGGCACCGCGTGTTGGCGGCCATCTTCTACGAGCCCAGCACGCGCACCTCCTCCAGCTTCATCGCCGCCATGGAGCGCCTGGGTGGCAGCGTCATTCCCATCACCCAAGGAGTGCAGTTCTCCAGCGTCAGCAAGGGCGAATCCCTGCCCGACACCATCCGCACCTTGGAGCAGTACGCCGACGTCATCGTCCTCCGCCATCCCGAGAAGGGCAGCGCTGCCATCGCGGCCCACTACGCCGAGAAGCCCGTCATCAACGCCGGCGACGGCCCGGGCGAACACCCCACCCAAGCCCTGCTCGACCTCTTCACCATCCTCGAGGAGCTGGGCACCATCGACGGCCTGACTGTGGCCATGGTGGGCGATCTGCGCTACGGCCGCACGGTCCACAGCCTCACCGAGTTGTTGCTCAACTACGACGTGAAGCTGCGCTTTGTGAGCCCGGAAATCCTGCGCGTGCCCTTGGACCTGATGAACAAAGTGCGCGACGCCGGCTACGACGTGCGGGAGACCTACGATGTCCACGACGTCATCCACGAGGCCGACGTGCTCTACGTGACCCGCGTCCAGAAGGAGCGCTTCACCGATCTGGCCCAGTACGAACAGGTGAAGGACTACTACGAGATCACCCCCGAGCTGCTCACCCAGGCCAAGGAGCGCATGATCGTGATGCACCCCCTGCCGCGCGTGGGCGAGATCAGCTACGAGGTGGACAAGGACCCACGGGCCGCCTATTTCCGGCAGGTGCGCAACGGCCTCTACATCCGCATGGCCCTGCTGGCCGCCGTGCTCTGCCGGGGATAGCCCCTAAGAGGAGGTCACATGGAACGCCCGCCTTTCTTCGAGTGGGTGGCACAGCGCCAAGAGGAGTTCCAGACGCGCCTCTGTTTGGGGCTGGACCCCAGGCCATCGTGGGTCTCCGCGACCGCCGGCGAAAACCCGTGGTTCGCGTGGGGCCGGCGCCTGATCGAGGCCACCGCCGACCTGATTTGCTGCCTCAAGCCCAACGTGGCCTTCTACGAGGCCGGCGGCCTGGAGGGGCTGGAGGGGCTCCGGGCCACCATTGCTTACGCCCACGGCTTGGGCCTTCCCGTGATCTTGGACGCCAAGCGGGGGGACATCGGCAGCACGGCCGAGGCATACGCCCGCGCCTGCTTCGAGTGGTTGGACGCCGACGCCGTCACCCTGAGCCCCTACTTGGGCC
>JALSKA010000116.1 GCA_026989095.1 Ardenticatenaceae bacterium | reverse complement strand
CCTGCCCGGCTTCTGGCTCCGCCTCCAGTGGCTGCAGGCCGAACAGTTGCCCGACACCCTCGCCTGCTTCGCCGAGATCGTCGGCCCTGACCGCCTCGTGGAGGCGTTGCAGAGGCTGGCCCAGCGCCCGCCGCAGCAGGACGACGCAAACGCGGAAGGGTAGGCGAAAACGTGACGTGGAAACAGAACACGGGGAGAGCGCCATGAGGGGCACCCGAACACCGGCACAAGAGGGCGTGCGCCGCCTGCGCATGAGCTACGAGGAGTTCCTCGCCTGGTCAGGCGAGGACACCCACGCCGAGTGGGAGGACGGGGAGGTTATCGTCTTCATGCCGCCGAAGGACAGACACCAGGACCTTGTCCGCTTCTTGGCCGTGTTGATGGACCTGTTCGTGCAGTTCTACCGGCTGGGCACCGTCCGATTTGCCCCCTTTGAGATGAAGCTGGGGCCCGACGGCCCCTCGCGGGAGCCCGACATCCTCTTCGTGGCCGCCGAACACGCCGGCCGGCTGACCGAGGAGCGGCTGGAGGGCCCCGCCGACCTCGTGGTGGAGGTGGTCTCCGAGGAGAGCGCCGCCCGGGACCGGGTGACGAAGTTCCACGAGTACCAGCAGGCCGGCGTGCGTGAGTACTGGGTCATCGACTCCCGCCCAGGCCGCCACGACGCCCACTTCTGGGTCCTGGAAGAGGGCTCCTACCGCCCAGGCCACGTGGACCAGAACGGCCTCTACCGCTCCGCCGTCCTGCCCGGCTTCTGGCTCCGCCTCCAGTGGCTGCAGGCCGAACAGTTGCCCGACACCCTCGCCTGCTTCGCCGAGATCGTCGGCCCTGACCGCCTCGTGGAGGCGTTGCAGAGGCTGGCCGCACGTGGGCCGGTGGGCGACAGCGGGGCGAACGCGGAAACGCCGCCCACGTGATGTCGCCCCCCCTCGAGAAGGCTCAAAAATTTGACAAGCCACTTCCGCTGTGGTATAGTTTCCCGCGCGAATTCCAGTGGGGGGACGCCGGAGTTGGAGAGCCGGGGCGGACTGTAAATCCGTTGGCGAATGCCTGAGGGGGTTCGAATCCCTCTCCCCCCACCTCAAGTGGCCGCGTAGCTCAATTTGGTAGAGCAGCTGACTCTTAATCAGCGGGTTGGGGGTTCGAGTCCCTCCGCGGTCACTGACACGTCCGCGTAGCTCAGTCGGAGAGAGCGCAGCCCTGCGGAGGCTGAGGTCGCAGGTTCGAGTCCTGCCGCGGACGCTCGGTTTGATTCGCCGGGGTGGCGAAATTGGTAAACGCGCGCGACTCAAAATCGCGTGGGCTTTGCCCTTGTGGGTTCGAGTCCCACCCCCGGCATGGGGGACAACAAGGGGCAGTGGCCCCAAGTTGTGACCGATCAGGATGTCGGCTTACCGTACCCGTGGGCGCGTAGCTCAGCTGGTCAGAGCGCACGGCTCACATCCGTGAGGTCAGAGGTTCAAGTCCTCTCGCGCCCACCTGAAGGGCCCGGCTGCCGAGCCGGGCTCTCTTCTTTGGAGCCGAACATCAGGAGCGACCCATGCCTGCAACCGGCTATCTCACCGAAGTCACCACAGAGGACGGGCTCATCCTCCACGGCTTCTTGGCCCCTGTGCCCCCGCCGGCTCCGGCACTGCTCCTCGTCCACGGCCTGACGGCCAACTTCTACCGCCTGCCCTACGTCCACCTCCTGGCCGAGCGGGCCCAACGCGCCGGCTACGCCTTCCTGACGGCCAACACGCGCGGCCACGACATCGTGGCCACTGTCTACACCGCCGACCCCGACCGCAGTGCCCGCTTGGGGAGCGCCTACGAGCGCTTCGGCGCCTGCGTGGCCGACATTGGCGCTTGGCTCGGCAGGCTGGAGGAGGCCGGACATGACCGCGTGCTCCTGCTGGGACACAGCTTGGGCGCTGCCAAGGCCGTCCACTACGCCGCCCGGACGCACGACGGCCGGCTGGCCGGCGTGGGGCTGCTCTCGCCCGCCGACCTGAGCACCATTTCGCGGCGCGAGGGCGAGCAGTTCGCCCGCCTCATCGGGTGGGCCCAAGGCCAAGTGGCCGCCGGCCGCCCGAGGGAGCTCTTCGTGCCCCCCACGGAGGAGCACGTCCCCATGAGCGCCCACACCCTGTTGGATCTCTTCGGCCCCGAAGCGCCCGCCCACATCTTCCGCTTCGCCGCCCCCCAAGGCACGTGGCCCGACGTGCCCGACGTGAGGGTGCCCCTCTTCGCCCTGCTGGGCACCGAGGGGGAGTACCTGGAGGGCGACCCGCGCGCCGCCCTGGAGGCCATTGCCCGCCAGGCGCGCCGGGCACCCTCGTGTACTCTGCGCCTGATTCCGGGCGCGCGCCACAATTACCGGGGACACGAGGAGGAGGTTGTGGCCGCGGTCATGGCGTGGGTCGCGGACGTGTTGCTCCCATGAGCGCCCCCGAGCCCCGGCCGCCCCCGGCCTCGGCCTTCATCGTCATGTTCGCGGCGCGCACGGTGTTGAACACGGCCTTCCGCGTCGTCTACCCCTTCTTGCCGGCCCTGGCCGACGGGCTGGGGCTCTCCATCACCCAAGCAGCCCAACTGGTCAACGCCCGCATGGCCGCGGGCCTTGGGGCGCCCCTGCTGGGCCCCCTCTCGGACCGCTACGGCCGGCGCCGGACCATCGAAGTGGCCCTTCTGCTCATGGCCGTGGCCAGCGCCCTCCTGGTGGGGAGGCCGGCGCTGATCACAGCCGGCCTGGCCTTCGGCCTCTACGGCCTGGCCAAGGGGCTGGCCGACCCGGCCGTCCACGCCTACATCGGCGACACGGTGGCCTTCGAGCAGCGGGGGCGGGCCGTGGGCGCCGTGGAGTTGGCTTGGTCGGCCAGTTGGCTGGTGGGCGTGCCGGCCTCCGGCTTTCTCATCGAGCGCTGGGGCTGGCGGGCGCCGTGGGGCGCGCTCATTCTGCTGGCGCTGGGGTGCGTGCCCCTCGTCCGGCGGGGGCTGCCGCCGCCCAGGAGCCGCCGGCACGTCAGCCGCGGGCCGGCTTGGGCGCTGGTGGGCCACGTGGTACGCCGGCGAAACGCGCTGGCCGTGTTGGGCGTGACGGCCTTCCTCGCCATGAGCATCGAGATCCCTTTCATCGTCTACGGCGCCTGGCTGGAGCGCACCTTCTCCCTGAGCCTGACGGGTCTGGGCTTGGCCTCCGTGGCCCTCGGCGTGGCCGAGGCCCTGGCCGAGCTCGGCACCGTGGTCATCACCGACCGGGTGGGCAAACGGCGCAGTGTGCTGGCCGGCTTGGCCGGCCTGGCCCTCAGT
>JALSKA010000115.1 GCA_026989095.1 Ardenticatenaceae bacterium | reverse complement strand
TGGAGGGAGCCGTCGAAGTTGTCCACGAAGTCCACCGTCTCCTTCTCGATGTCGGCCAGCATCTCCATGGCCATGGGCGCCAGCCGGGCCTCGGTGTAGCGCATGGCCGCCGGCGCGTCCCCGTCCACCGAGCCGTAGTTGCCCTGCCCGTCCACCAGCGGGTAGCGCATGGCGAAGTCCTGGGCCATGCGCACCATGGCGTCGTAGACGGCGCTGTCGCCGTGGGGGTGGTACTTGCCCAGCACCTCGCCCACGATGCGGGCGCTCTTGCGGTAGGGGCGGTCGGGCCGCAGGCCCATGTCGTACATGGCGTAGAGGATGCGCCGGTGGACCGGCTTCAGCCCATCCCGCACGTCGGGCAGGGCGCGGCTCACGATCACGCTCATGGCGTAATCCAAGTAGGAGCCCCGCATCTCCTCGTTGATGTCGATCTGACGGACATGTCCGATCTGGGCAGGCTTTGGTGTCTCCATAGGCTTCCCCGTTGCTGAGCTGATCGGGTTGGTGTGGCCGCGAGTTCGAGTTTGTGCCCACCGCAGGGAGACGCGGGCCGGGCCAACGTCCGAAGTGCATCGGGGTGGTTCCCAAACGTCGGGCGGACAACACAACCGGGGTGAGCACAGACTCCAGCACGGCTTTCAAAAATTATACCCAAAAAGGGCCATCTTGACGAACGTCCCGCCGGAGAGCGCCTCAGCAGCCACTTGACACCCCCGGAACCTGTGATAGGATGGACAATCGGTGTGTTCACCGTACCATGACGCCCCATCGGCGCCCGAGAGAAGACGAAGACCCTCAGGAGGACAGTCCAGTGGAAGAGAAGAAAGTACGTGTGGCCATTATCGGTGTGGGCAACTGTGCCAACTCGCTGGTGCAGGGCGTCTACTACTACAAGGACGCCGCCCCCGACCAGTTCGTCCCCGGCCTCATGCACGTGAACCTCGGCGGCTACCACGTGCGCGACATCGAATTCACCGCCGCCTTCGACGTGGACGCCGAGAAGGTCGGCAAGGACCTCTCCGAGGCCATTTGGGCCGGGCAGAACAACACCATCAAGTTCGCCGACGTGCCCTACTTGGGCGTCAAGGTCCACCGGGGCATGACCCACGACGGGCTGGGCGAATACCTGCGCCACAAGATCCAGAAGGCCGAAGGCCCCACGGACAACATCGTGGAGATCCTGCGGGAGACCCAGACCGACGTGGTGGTCAGCTACCTGCCGGTGGGGAGCGAGATGGCCACCAAGTGGTACGTGGAGCAGGTGTTGGACGCCGGCTGTGCCTTCGTCAACTGCGTGCCCGTCTTCATCGCCCGTGAACCCTACTGGCAGCGCCGCTTCGCCGAGCGGGGCCTGCCCATCATCGGCGACGACATCAAGAGCCAGGTGGGCGCCACCATCGTTCACCGCGTCCTGACCAAGCTCTTCCGCGACCGGGGCGTGCGCCTGGAGCGCACGAGCCAGCTCAACGTGGGCGGCAACATGGATTTCTACAACATGTTGGAGCGCAGCCGGCTGGAGAGCAAGAAGATCTCCAAGACGAACGCCGTCACCTCCCAGCTCGACTACGACATGGGGGACGAGAACGTCTACATCGGCCCCTCCGACTACGTCCCCTGGCTCAAGGACCGCAAGTGGGCCTACATCCGCATGGAGGGGCGCGCCTTCGGCGACGTGCCCCTGAACATCGAGCTCAAGCTGGAGGTGTGGGACAGCCCCAACTCGGCCGGCGTGGTCATCGACGCCATCCGGTGCGCCAAGCTGGCCCTGGAGCGGGGCCTGAAGGGCACGCTCGTGGCGCCCTCGGCCTACTTTATGAAGTCCCCGCCCGTCCAGCTCTCCGACGACGAGGCCCGCGAGCGCACCGAAGCCTTCATCGCCGGCGCGGACAACGCCGTCCTGCCGGCCGGGTGAAGCGGTGCCGGCTTCGGGGAAGCCGCCCTTCTCCTCCCCCTGCCCCCGAGCGGCGAGCACCGGAGCGGAGAGGCACAAGGGGCCCAGGAGGAGCTGGGCCCCGCAAGAGGACTTCGAGGAGGAAGTGCTCATGTACCCTGACTGGGAACAGGTCGCCCGCCTTGTGCTCACGTCGCGCGCCATGGACATCATCGAGGAGACGAAGCTCACGCCGGCCGGCGAAGTGCTCTACCAGTTCTCCGCCGCCGGCCACGAGCTGGGCCAAGTGTTGCTCGGCCTGGCCCTCGACCACCCGCGCGACGGCGCCACCGTCTACTACCGCTCCCGGCCCTTCATGCTGGCCGTCGGCCTCACCGTCGAGGAGATCATGGCCACGGGCATGGCCAAGGTGGGCAGCATCAACAACGGCCGGGACAGCGGCGTGGTTTACCACAAGCCCGGGCGAGGGCGCGTGACCGTGTTGCCCATGTCCGGCGACGTGGGCGCCCAATACTCGCCCGCCGCTGGCTGGGCCCAGAGCATTCGGTACTACGTGGAGGAGCTGAAACAGGAGGCGTGGAACGGGGCCATCAGCGTGGCCTTGGGGGGCGATGGCTCCGTGGCCGCCAACGGCTTCTGGGCGGCCCTCAACATCGTCACCACCTTGCGCCTGCCCATGCTCTTCTTCATTGAAGACAACAGGTACGCCATCTCCGTGACCAGCGACTTGCAGACGCCCGGGGGCAACATCGTCGAGAACTTGGCCTCGTTCAAGAACCTCGCCCTCTTCCAGGCCGACGGCACGGCGCCGGAGGAGGCCGCCCGGGCCATCCAAGAAGCTGTGGCCCACGTGCGCTCGGGCGAGGGGCCGGCCCTCTTGCGCGTGACCGTGCCCCGCCTGCGGGGCCACTCCTTCACCGACAACCAGGCGTACAAGTCGGAGGAGGTCCGCCGGGAGGAGGAAGCCCGCGACCCGCTGCGTCGGCTGCGCGAGTTCCTGGTGCCGGCCCACATGAGCGCCGAGCAGTGGGAAGCGCTGGAACAGGAAGTGCGCCAGCACATTGAGGCCGTCGTCGAGGAGGTGCGCGCCCGGCCGGAGCCCGACCCCGCCTCGGTGACCCGGCACATCCTCTTCGAGGGAGAACCCCAGGAACAGGGCGGGCTCCTGCCCGAAGGCATGCTTCCCGCGCCCGGCACGCCGGAAGTGCGCGCGGAAACGCCGGCGCGCGTGAACTTGATCGACGCCGTGCGCCGCACTTTGGAGGTGGAGATGCGCCTCAACCCGCGCGTGCTCGTCTTCGGCGAGGACGTGGCCGTCAAAGGAGGCGTCCACGGCGCCACGCGGGGGCTCCTGCGGGCCTTCGGCCCCAACCGGGTCTTCGACACCTCCCTCAACGAGGACGGCATCATCGGCCGGGCCGTGGGCATGGCCATCGCCGGGCTGTTGCCCGTGCCCGAAATCCAGTTCCGCAAGTACCTGGACCCGGCCACAGAACAGGTCAACGACGCGGGCACCATCCGCTGGCGCACGGCCAACCGCTTCGCCGCGCCCATGGTAGTGCGCATTCCTGTCGGCTACGGCAAGGTGGTGGGCGATCCCTGGCACTGCGTGTGCGACGAGTCGGTCTTGGCCCACAAGCCGGGATGGCGCATCGCCATCCCCTCCAACGCCCAGGACGCCGCGGGGCTCCTGCGGGCGGCCCTGCGGGGCAACGACCCCACCTTCTTCCTGGAACACCGCGCCCTGTTGGACGCCTCGGAAGCCCGCCGGCCCTACCCCGGCGACGAGTACACGCTCCCCTTTGGCCAGGCCGCCCTCCTCCAGGAGGGAGACGAAATAACCGTCGTCACGTGGGGCGCCATGGTCTACCGTTGCTTGGAGGCGGCCGAGGCGTTCCCCGGCGCCGTCGAGGTGATCGACCTGCGCACCATCGTGCCCTGGGACAAGGAGGCGGTCCTGCGCTCGGTGCGCAAGACCTCCCGCTGTCTCATCGTCCACGAAGACGGGCTCACCGTTGGCTTCGGCGCCGAGATCGCCGCCACCGTGGCCCGCGAGGCGTTCCTGGACTTGGACGCTCCCGTCGCGCGCGTGGCCAGCCCCGGCTGCCCGGTGCCCTACAATCGCCGCATGGAGGCCCACGTGGTGCCTACTGTGGAGCGCATCCGCGCGGCCATCGAGGACCTGTTGAGCTTCTAACAAGGTGACACCATGATCCTGTACTACGTGTACCGCCTGGTCACCTGGCTGGCGCCCTTCGTCCCGCCCCGCCTGGGCTATTGGCTCTGCGAGCGGGTGGGCGACTTGCTCTACGTCATCGCCCGTGGCGCGCGGGCCAACATCATGGAGAACCAGCGCCAAGTGCTTGGCCCGGAGGCGCCGGACGAGCTGGTGGCCCGCAACACCCGGCTGGTGCTGCGCAACTTGGCCAAGAACTACTTCGACCAATTTCGCCTCTGGAAGCTCTCCGACGACGAAGTCCTCGCCATGGCGGAGTTAGAGGGGCTCGAGTACTTGGACGAAGCCCTCTCCCACGGCAAGGGCGTCATCTTGGTCACCGCCCACTACGGCTCGCCGGAGCTGGTGGCCCAGAGCTTGGCCGTGCGCGGGTACGACATCACAGCCGTGGTGGAACACATCCAGCCCGAGCCCCTCTTCCAGCTCATGTGTGCGCTGCGGGGCATCCACGGCGTGAACCTGGTGCCGTCGGACAAGCCCATGTTGCCCATCCTGCGGGCCCTCCGGCGGAACGGCGTCGTGGGCCTGGTGGGCGACCGGGACGCCACCAACAGCGGCATCTGCCTGCCCTTCTTCGGCAAGGAGGCCCGAATGCCCGACGGGAGCGTGCAGTTGGCCCTGCGCACGGGCGCCCCGCTGCTGGTGGCCTACTCCCGCCGGCTCCCCGACAACCGCTTCCGCGCCGTGGGGCGGCCGGCCCTCTACCTGGAGAAAGGGGAAGACTTCGAGGCCGACGTGCGGGCCGGCATGGAGCGTGTGCTGCGCGAGATGGAGGCCTTCATCCAAGAGGCGCCGGAACAGTGGGTCATGACCGTGCCCCTGTGGCGCACATGTCCGCCGGACGAGGGGGAAGGAGCGTGAAATGGCATGGGCATTCCCCAGACGTTGCGCGTGGCGCTGGTGTCGCCTTACGACTACCCGTACCCCGGGGGCGTAACTGCCCACATCTCGTCCCTCGACCAACACCTGCGGGCCATGGGGCACGAGGTGAACATCATCGCCCCCTCGTCGGCCCCCGAGGACGCGCTGGACCACCACGTGATCCGCGTGGGCGGCATCATCGTGCCTGTGCCCTTCAGCGGCTCCATTGCCCGCATCAGCGTCTCCCCCAGGGTCTACCCGGCCATCAAGGCCCTGCTGAGCCGGCACCCCTTCGACGTGATCCACATTCACGAGCCCACGGTGCCCACCTTGGCGCCGGCCATCCTGCGCTACAGCCGGGCTGTCAACGTGGGCACCTTCCACGCCTACCGGGACGCCAACGCCGGCTTCGAGCTGGCCAAGCCCATCTTCGGCTACATGGAGAAGCTGCACGGGCGCATTGCCGTCTCGAAAGTGGCCTACGAGTACATCAGCAGCTACTTCCCCGGCGACTACCGCATCATCCCCAACGGGATCGAATATGCCCGCTTCGCCGGCCCCGACGTGCGCCCTGTAGAACGCTTCTGGGACGGCCGGCCCAACGTCCTCTTCGTGGGGCGCCTTGAGGAGCGCAAGGGGTTCCGCTACCTGCTGCGGGCCTTCCGCACGGTGAAGGCGGCCGTGCCGGAAGCGCGCCTGCTGGTGGTGGGCGCCTTCGAGAGAGAGGACACGCGCCCCTACGTCCAGTACGCCTGGCACTACCGCGTGCGGGGCGTCCACTTCATCGGGTACGTGCCGGGCGACGAGCTGCCCCGCTGGTACCACACGGCCCACATCTTCTGCGCGCCCAGCACGGGCTTCGAGAGCTTCGGCATCGTGTTGTTGGAGGCCATGGCCGCCGGCGTGCCCGTCGTGGCCAGCGACATCCCCGGGTACCGGTGCGTGGTCCGGCCGGGCGTGCAGGGAGAGCTCGTTCCCCCGGCCGACGAGGAGGCCCTGGCCCACACGATCATCCGGCTCCTGCGCGACCCGGAGCGCCGGCGACAGTACGGCGAGGCCGGCCGGCGCACGGCCCGGCGATACGACTGGGCCCGGGTGACCGAGGAGATCTTGGCCTATTACTACGAGCTGCTGGCACGCGCCGGCACGTAACGAGCGGAGAGGAGGCACGTATGCTCAGCGAATGGTTGCGCGCGCGCACGGCCGGCCTTGTGGGGAGCGTGGCCCGCCTTGTGGCCGCGTCGGGGGTGAGCCCCAACGCCCTCACAGTCATGGGGTTGGCCTTCACCGCCGGCGTGGCTGTGGTGCTCGCCCGGGGGGCCTTCCTGGCCGGCGGCCTGCTCCTGGTAGCAGCGGCCCTCTTCGACACCTTGGACGGCGGCGTGGCCCGCGCCACCGGGCGGGTGAGCGCCTTTGGCGCCTTCCTCGACTCCACCCTCGACCGCTGGGCCGAGGCGTTCCTGTACGGCGGGCTCCTCTGGTGGTTCTGGCAGCAGGGCATGGGGCGCGAGGCCGCCCTGGCCTACGCCACCATCATCGGGAGCCTGATGGTGAGCTACACGCGGGCCCGCGCCGAGGGCGTGGGCGTCGAGTGCAAGGTGGGGTGGTTCACCCGCTTCGAGCGCATCGCCCTGCTGGTGCTCGGCCTCCTCCTGAACCAGATCACCGTCGCCCTTGCTCTGTTGGCCCTTCTCTCCAACCTCACCGCCCTCCAGCGCCTGTGGCACGTCCGCCGCGTGCTGGAGGAAGAGGGCCGGGGGGAGGCGGGCTGAAGTGGGGCCCGCCTGCCCCACGTGAGGTGGCGAAGGCCGGAGAAACTTGACAGGTGTGCCGAAATCCCTATAATACTCCCTGACCTGATCAAAACGGGCCCACGTAGCTCAGTCGGTAGAGCACGTTCTTGGTAAGAACGAGGTCACGGGTTCAAGTCCCGTCGTGGGCTCCTTCAGCGTGGCCCCTTCGTCTAGAGGACTAGGATACCGCCCTCTCAAGGCGGAGACACGGGTTCGAATCCCGTAGGGGCTACCTGAAATGGGCGCGTAGCTCAGTTGGTTAGAGCGCCACGTTGACATCGTGGAGGCCAGAGGTTCAAGTCCTCTCGCGCCCACACGCTGCGGGGTCGTCTAACTGGCAGGACGGCTGACTCTGGATCAGCAAGTCTAGGTTCGAGTCCTAGCCCCGCAGCCTTCTTTGTCTGTGTGCCGACGTGGCGGAATTGGTAGACGCGCTGCGTTCAGGGCGCAGTGGGCCTTCGCCCGTGGGGGTTCGAGTCCCTCCGTCGGCACTCCCCCGTCGGGGCGTAGCGCAGTCCGGTTAGCGCGCGTCGTTCGGGACGACGAGGTCGGAGGTTCAAATCCTCTCGCCCCGACCACCTGTGCGGGAACGCGGCCGCACGTGTGTTCCTGCACCGTGCTGAGGTAGCTCAGTTGGTAGAGCACCGCGCTGAAAACGCGGGGGTCCCCAGTTCGAGTCTGGGCCTCAGCACTTGGGCGGGCGTAGTTCAGTGGTAGAACGTCTCCTTGCCAAGGAGAAGGTCGTGGGTTCGAGTCCCATCGCCCGCTCCTCTCTCTGTCGAGTGCCACCGTAGCTCAGTTGGTAGAGCGGCTCACTCGTAATGAGCAGGTCGTCGGTTCGAGTCCGACCGGTGGCTTCGGTTAGCCCGGCGCCCACGTCGGGCTTTTTTCTTGGCTGCCATATGCAAGAAGGAGGTTCCACATGTCGTTCACGCGCACCCTCGTGCTCATCGCTGTCTTCGCGGGGCTCGTCGTCATTGGCAGCACCGCGGCCTACGCCCAAGGAGAGCTGGGAGACGGCACCGTGCGCGTCAAGGTCGAGATGGGCACGGCCGGCGAAGCCCTCCCCGAGGGCTTGGAAGTGGAGCTGCTCTTCCTCGCCAACGGCCAGGGGCCGCCCATCATCTTCCGCGAACCCGTGGTCAACGGCGTGGCCGAGTTCGCCGACGTGGCCACCGCTCCCCAACACCGCTACTTGGCCCGCGTCTCCTACGGCGGCTACCAGTTCTTCAGTGACCTGGTCAACTTCGGCGACGAGCTCGTCATCACCCCCACCGTCACCATCTACGCCACCACCAATGACCTCAGCCTCCTCCGCTTCGGGCCCACCAGCGTCTTGGCCGACGTGCGCCGCGAGGGGTGGCTGGTCGGCGTGCTCTACACCCTCGTCAACCCCACCGACCGCCTCATCACCCCTGCCGAGGGCAACGGGCTCTTCATCCCCCTGCCCGACGAGGCCCGCGATCTCACCTTCGAGGACCAAGCCATCCAGGAAAACGCCCGCACCGTGCCCGGCGGCGTGCGCCTCGAGACGGCCTTCATGCCCGGTGGCAGCCGCGTGCTCTTCTCCTTCACCCTGCCCTACGAGCCGCCGGAACAGACGCTCGCCATCCCGGTGGTGCCCGGCGTCCAAGTGGGGCTCTTGGTCGCCGAGCTCGGCCAGGAGGCCGAGGCCGAGGGGCTCGAGCAGGCCGACCCCGTCGAGGCCCAAGACGGCCGCCTTTACCTCGCCTTCCGCGCCGACGAGGCGCCCGAGGAAGGCGTCATCCGCCTGAACATGCGGGCCCTGCCCAACGCCGAGTCCCTCGCCCTGCCCGAGAGCGACGCTCCCCTCGGCGAGCTCGACGCCACCCAAGTGCCCGTGGGGCTCAATGAGCGGCTCCCCTGGTGGACCCCCTTGGTCGGCGCGGCTTTGGCCGCGGCGGCCGTGGCCCTCTACATCCGCCGCCGGCAAGGCCCAGACCTCCAAGACCATTACCGGCGACGGCGCGAGGAGCTGATCGCCTTCATCGCCCAGCTCGACGAGCGCTTCGAGGCCGGCCGCATCGGCGAGCGCTCCTACCGCCAACAGCGGGAGGCCGCCAAACAGGAGCTGAAGAGCCTCCTCCAGGAGTGGCTCGCCACCCCACAGGAGCGGGGCAGCGGCGACGGCATGAGAGCGTGAGACGCCGCACCCTCCGACGATGCCACCCGAGGCCACCCGGGGCACGTTGCCCCGGGTGGCTCTCTTCCCCACATGTCCCCGGCCGCGGATTGCAGCCGCCTAGCACTCTCCCTATGAGACTGCTAAACAGTTGACAATGCCAAGGAATGGAGTACAATGGTGACACCGCCCGTCTGGGTGCCTCCTACTAAAGGAAGGCGCTCCGGGCACAACACCACGTCGTGGAGGAAGGTCCCATGCCCATCTACGAGTACGAATGTCGCGTGTGTGGCACCCGTTTCGAGCTTCACCAACGCTTCGACGACCCGCCCGCTTCGGAGTGTCCCCAAGGCCACCAGGACGTGCGCCGCCTCTTCTTCCCGGCCGGAATCGTCTTCAAGGGCTCCGGCTGGTACATCACCGACAGCCGCAATTCGGGGAAGAAGGGCAAAGAGTCGTCCAAGAGCACTTCTTCAGACTCCGACGGCGCGTCCGGCTCGGAGGGCGAACGCTGAGCTCCGTCCCCCGCCCACGGCGTTGCACGCACAGGGGCGCCCCGTCACCGGCCGTGAGTGTGCCGGACAGGGCCTTCGCAGGCGGGGGACGCTGCCGTCCTCCCAAGCCCCTCCGCTCGGGGGAACCTACCAGCAGCTACCACGGCGTAGCCCCCTGCCCTGTCCCAAGAACGCCCCGCCACCGGATTGACACCCCCTATCGCGTGTGTTAGAATACGCTCGCCTCGGCCTGCCTGTCTGACCTCACCAAAGGGCACAGGCCCGTTCGAGAACCCTCGACCCGGCCTGGGTCACGGCCGGTTGACAACTTCAACTTCGGAGCCGCGTTAAGTTCACGTGAGGAGGAGAGCATGAAGAAGTACGCACCGGAACGCCTGCGGAACGTGGCCCTCGTCTCCCACGGAGGAGCCGGCAAGACAATGACCGCCGAAGCGGCTCTCTTCCTGACCGGTGCCACCACCCGCATGGGCCGCACCGACGAGGGAAACACCGTCTCCGACTTCGACCCCGAAGAACAGCGGCGCCAGATTTCCATCAACGTCTCCCTGGTGCCCGTGGAATGGCAGGGGTGCAAGGTGAACCTGCTGGACACGCCCGGCTACTTGGACTTCGTGGGCGATGCCAAGAGCGGCCTGCGCGTTGCCGAGGGGGCCGTGGTCGTTGTGGACGCCTCGGCCGGGCCGGAGGTGGGCACCGAGCTCATGTGGCAGTACTGTGACGAGCGCCAGTTGCCCCGCCTCATCTTCGTCAACAAGATGGACCGGGAAACGGCCCGCTGGGAGCGCACGCTCCAACAACTGGGCGACACCTTCGAGGCCCGCTTGGTGCCCCTCCAGCTTCCCATCGGCAGCGGTGCCCAGTTCGAGGGCGTGGTGGACTTGGTCCGTGGCAAAGCGTTCTACGGCCCCAAGGCCGAGGAGCGCGAGGTGCCCGAGGCCATGAAGGACCAGGTCGAGGAGGCCATGACCGCCCTCATGGAGGCGGCCGCCGAGGCCGACGACGAGCTCATCATGAAGTACCTGGAGGGCGAGGAGCTGACCCCCGAGGAGGTGCTCCGCGGCCTGCGGGTGAGCGTCAAAAACGGCGACATCGTGCCCGTGTTGGCCGGATCGGCCGAGACGGGCGTCGGCGTGGCCTCCCTCCTCTCGGCCATCGTGGACCTGCTGCCCGCCCCCACAGAGGCCCCTCCCGAGGTGGCCACCGTGCCCGACGGCGACGAGGAGATCAGCCTGCGGTGCGATCCCGAAGGTCCCCTGGCCGCCTTCGTCTTCAAAACCCTCTCGGACCCCTACGTGGGCAAGATCTCCTACCTGCGCGTCTTCAGCGGCACGCTGAAGAGCGACTCCCGCGTCTGGAACGCCCGCGCGCGCCAGGAGGAGCGCGTCGGCCAGCTCTACGTGATGCGCGGCAAGGAGCAGATCCCGGTGGACGAGCTCCAGGCCGGCGACATCGGCGGCGTGGCCAAGCTGAACGTCAGCCTCACCGGCGACACCCTGTGTGACCGCTCCCAGCCGCTCCAACTGCGCCCCGTCGAGTTCCCCGCGCCGGTCTACTTCGTGGCCATCGAGCCCAAAACCCAGTCCGACCTGGACAAGCTGGGGCCGGCCCTCACCCGCCTCACCGAGGAAGACCCCACCCTGCGCTGGGAACGGCGCACCGACACGCGCCAGACCGTGTTGGGCGGTCTGGGGGACGCCCACATCGACGTGGCCAAGAACCGGCTCGAGCAGAAGTTCGGCGTCCACATCGAGCTGACCTCGCCGAAGGTGCCCTACAAGGAGACCATCACCAAGATCGCCACGGCCCAGTACCGCCACAAGAAGCAGACCGGCGGCGCCGGCCAGTTCGCCGAAGTCCACCTGCGCGTCGAACCCCTGCCGCGCGGCCAGGAGTTCGAGTTCGGCAACGAAGTCTTCGGCGGCGCCATCTCCAGCAGCTTCATGCCCTCCATCGAGAAGGGCATCCGTGCGGTTATGGAGCAGGGGGTGATTGCCGGCTACCCGGTTACCGACGTGAAGGCCGTGGTCTACGACGGCAAGGAACACCCGGTGGACTCCAAGGACATTGCCTTCCAGATCGCCGCCCGGGAAGTCTTCAAGCTGGCCGTCAAGAGCGCCGGCCCCGTGCTCCTGGAGCCCATCTACAACGTGCGCGTCATCGTGCCGGAACAGTACACCGGCGACGTGCTGGGCGACCTGAACACCCGCCGGGCGCGGGTCATGGGCATGGACCAGGAGCGGGGCAAGACGGTCATCACCGCCCAAGTGCCCCTGGCCGAGATGCTGCGGTACGCCATCGACCTGCGCTCCATGACCCAGGGGCGGGGCGTCTACACGATGGAGTTCAGCCACTACGAGATCGTGCCCGACTACATCGCCCAGCAGATCATCGCCGAAGCCGAGCGGGAGAAGCAGGAAGCGTAAGGGCTCCCGGGGGCGAGTGCCCCCGGGAGTGGCTCCAAGAGCGCCCACGATGCCACGCGCGGCCACCAGTCGGCCAGCCACTCCCAGGACGACCACCTCGTCGGCGCGCCTTGCCCTGCTCCTGTTCATCCTCGTCGGCGCCGCCCTGCGCGCCTACCGCTTGGGCGCCGACAGCCTCTGGTACGACGAGACGGTGAGCCTGCTCCTGGCCGGCAAGCCCGTGGCCGCCCTGGTGGCCCACACGGCCCGCGACATCCACCCCCCCTTCTACTACCTGCTGCTCCGCGCCTGGACCCTCCTGGCCGGCCGCTCCGAGCTGGCGGCCGCGTGGCTCTCCTACGCGGCCGGGCTCCTCCTCATGCCGGCCACCTACGCCCTGGTCCGCCGCGTCACCGGCCGGCAGGAGATCGCCCTGGGCACAGTTGGCCTGATGGCCATCAGCCCCTACCACGTGTGGTACGCCCAGGAAGTGCGCATGTACACCCTTGGGGCCCTCCTGGCCGTGCTGGGCGGACGGGCCGCCTGGTGCCTGTTGGAGGAAACGCTCCGGCGTGGCGGAGCCATCTCCTCCTCTGCCTGGTGGACGTTGGCAGTGACCTCCGCCCTGGGGCTCTACACCCTCTACTACTACGCCTTCTGGCTGGCAACGCTCGCCGGCCTGGTGTTCGGCGTGCTGGCCCTCGAGGCGTGGAGGCGGGGCCACGCGGCCTGGCTCCGCACGGCCCTGCGCCCGTGGCTCAGGGCCGCCGGGCTGACCTTGCTCCTCTGGCTCCCCTGGGTGCCCGTGGCCTACCGCCAGGCCACCGATCCGCCCGTGCCCCCCTGGCGCCAGTGGACTCCCCTCGCCGAGCTCGCGCGCGAGAGCTTCGCGGCCCTGGCCTTCGGCCAGTCGGTGCGCCCCGAGGCCATTTCCGGGTGGCTGGCCGTGGCCCTGCTCCTCTACGGGCTCGGCCTCCTGCGGCTGGCCACCCACCCGCGGGTCCGCCACCCCGCGCGGGTGACCATTTTCCTCGCCGCCTGGACGTGGGGCCCACTGGCCCTCATTGTACTCTTCTCCCTGCTCCTGCAGCCCCTCTACCACGTGCGCTACGTCTTCACCTATTCGCCGCCCTTCTACGCCGTCATGGCCGCCGGCGGCCTGGCCCTGTTGGAAGTGGCCCGGCGCGCCCAGCGGACGGCCCGGGCCCGCGTGCCCCTCTATCCGGCCGTGCTCCTCCTCGTGGCCCTCTTCTGGGCCTCCACCTCGGCCCGCTCCCTGCGCCGCTTCTGGCACGACCCCCTCTACCGGGCCGACGATTTCAAGGGCGGCATGGCCCGCCTGGAGGCCAACTGGCACCCGGGCGACGCCCTGCTCATCAACGCCGGCTACGTCTACCCGGCCTTCAACTACTACTTTCGCGGCCCGGTGGCCTGGCAGGGGAGGCTGGTCAACTACCCTGGCGTGACGGTGGAGAGCAGGGGCCTCGTCGTCCTCCAGACGGGGAGCCTGGAGGGAACGCCCTCCCTGGGGTGGGGGCGACCCGACAGTGACTTCTACCTGACCGACGAGGCCGAGACGGCCGCCGCCCTCGACGCCGTGGCCCGCCGGCACCCGCGCCTCTGGGTGCTGCGCGCCTACGACACGGTGACCGACCCCGAGGGCTTCATCCGCCGGTGGCTCGAGACACGGGGCCTCCTCTTCTACGACGAGCTCCTGACGGGGCCGAGCAACGTCCGGCTCCAGGGGTGGCTCATGCCGGCCGCCTTCGGGGGGGAGCCGGCAATGGGCATCACCGCCCAATTCCTGGACCCGGAGCGCGGCGTGCCCCTGGTGCGCCTGGAGGGGTTGGCCCAGCCGCCGGCCCGCCTTCGCGGGGGAGAGGTGCTCTACCTCACCCTCTACGTACAGCCCCTGCCCGACCTCACGGGCCCGGTGCGCCTCTCGGCCGGCCTCTTCGACGCCACCGGCCGGCAGTGGACTGTGGCCGACAGGGCGCCCCTGGGCCCCCTCCTCGCCCTGGCCGACGTGGGGGGGCGTGGCCCGGTGGCCGTGCCCGTGCGCCTGCCACTGCCCCCCGGCTTGCCGCCGGGCAACTACGAGGTGCGCCTCAAGTTCTACCGGCCCTCCGACGGCCGGCCCTTGCCGGTGGCGGCCGAGACAGCCGTGGGCCCCGACCAGGTGCGCACCGTGCTCGTGGAAGTGCTCCCCACCTCGGCCGCGGTGCCCATGCCGGCGGTTGGCCGGCCCCTCAACGACATGGCCGGCCCCCTGCGGCTGCGGGGCGCCACCCTGCCGGAGCGCGCCTTCAAGCCGGGCGAGGTGCTCGAAGTGGAACTTCTCTGGCAGACCACAGGCCCGGTGCCGCCGGGCATCGAGCCGGTGCTCGTGGCCGAGGGCGCGGTCGAAGACCAGGACCGCCTCACCGCCCGCCTCCCCTCGGGGCGGTGGCCTGCCGACGCGTGGCTGCGCGACGTTCACCGGCTCCTGGTCAGGCCCGACGCGGCGCCGGGCCGCTACCCCCTCGCCGTCCGGCTCCTCCGGGACGGCCGCACCCTGGTGTGGAGCGGCCTGCTGCGCACCAAGGAGGCCGTCGAAGTGGGGACGCTGGAGGTGGTGGACCGGCCGCGCCTCTTCACCCCGCCGGCCGTGGGGAACCGCGTGGGCGCCCTCTTCGGCGACGCCATCGAGCTCGTGGGCTTCGACGTGGACCGGCGCCACGTGGCGCCGGGGGAGGCCCTGCGCGTGCGCCTCGTCTGGCGCGCCCTGGACCGCCCGGCCGAGCGGTACAAGGTCTTCACCCACCTGGTGGGCCCCGACGGCCAGATTCACGGCCAACGGGACCTGGAGCCCGGCGACGGCCTCCTGCCCACCAACGGGTGGGCGCCCGGCGAGTACGTGGTCATGGAGTACGAGGTGCCCTTGGCAGCCACGGCGCCGGCCGGCACCTACGAGCTGCGCCTGGGCCTCTACGAGCCCCAGACGGGCAAGCGGGTGCCCGTGGACCACCCCCAGGCCAACGCGCAGGAGCACTACCTGTCGCTGGCGGCCGTGGAGGTCAGCGGGGCGCCGTGAGGCCCTCGTCCAGCCGGTAGAGCTCGCCGAACTTGCGCCGCAGGTAGCGCACGTAGGGCTCCACGGAAAGGGGCTGGCCGGTCACGCGCTCGAGCAGCTCGGCCGGCGTGAACTTGGCCCCGTGGCGGTAGATCTGCTCCCGCAGCCAGGCGTGCAGGGTGCCGAACTCGCCCTGGCGAACCTGCTCGGGAATCTCCGGGTGGGCTCGGGTGGCCGCCTCGAAGAACTGGGCGCTCATGATGTTGCCCAGCGTGTAGCTCTGGAAAGCGCCGCCGATGAGGCCGCTGTACCAGTGGACATCCTGGAGCACGCCGTCCCGGTCGTCGGGCGGCACCACGCCCACGTACTCCTCGTACCGGGCCCGCCACGCCTCGGGCAAGTCGCGGACCTGCAAGGTGCCCTCCAGCAGCTCCAGCTCCAGCTCGAAGCGCACCATCACGTGCAAGTTGTAGGTCACTTCGTCGGCGTCCGTGCGGATGAGGGAGCGCTCCACCTTGTTGATGGCGCGGTAGAAGGTCTCCAGGGACACGTCGCCGAGCTGCTGGGGAAAGCGGGCCTGGAGGCACGGGTAGAAGAACTCCCAGAAAGGCCGACTGCGCCCCACGATGTTCTCCCACAGGCGCGACTGGCTCTCGTGGACCCCGCCGGAAGCGCCGCGGGCCAAGGGCGTGCCCTCGTACTCGGGGTTGACGCCCTGTTCGTAGAGGGCGTGGCCGGCCTCGTGGAGCGTGCTGAAGAGGGCCTCGCTCAGGTCGTCTTCCTTGACGCGCGTGGTGATGCGCACGTCGCCGACGGAGAACTTGGTCATGAAGGGGTGGTGCGTCTGGTCCTGCCGGCCCCGCGTGAAATCGTACCCGAAGCGGCGGATCACCTCCTCGCCAAAGGCGAGCTGGTCGGCCGCGGGATAGTGGGCGCGGAGGCAGGCGTCGTCGGGGGGCTCCTGGGCGGCGATGGCGTCTGCCAGGGGGATCAGGTGGTCGCGCAACTGGGCGAAGAGCGGGCGCAGGACGGCCACCGTCATGCCCCGGTCGGCCGCGTCGATGAGCGGGTCGGCGATGTGGGCGTAGCCGGGGAAACACTCGGCCACCTGCCGGCTGAACTCCAGCGTCTTCTCCAGGTAGGGCTCCACCCGTTTGAAGTCGTTGTCGGGGCGGGCCTGGGTCCAGACCTGGTAGGAGGTGGCCACGTGGGCTGAAATCCGGGTCACCAGCTCCTCGGGCACCTTGATGGCCCGCTCGTAGTCATAGCGGGTGACCCGGATCAGGGCGGCGTCATCGTGGTCGGGGGGCAACTGCTCGGCGTAGGGCTGGAGCGCGTCCAACAGCCGGCCGATCTCGGGGTCGGTGAACTCGCGGTGGGCCATCTGCCGGATGAGGGCCATCTGCCGGCCGCGGGCCGGCGCCCCGCCGGGGGGCATGTAGGTGGCCTGGTCCCAGTGGAGCAGGCGGGAGACGGCGTTCAGGTCGTAGACGCGCTGCAAGCGTGCCTTCAACTGGCGGAGCTCTTCCTTCATGCTCGAACCTCCTCGCGGGATTTCTTGCTGTGGAAACTGCCGGCCCACTCCTTGCCGGCGTCATTTTCGCCTCCTGCTGGCGGCCGGACGTGTTGCCATGGGGCCAGACTCGTGTACAATGTGGGCCGTTGTGGCACACGCCCGTGTGCCATAGTAGCGCAACTCCACCATCTCGCCAACCGGAGGACGCCTCGCCGTGACACAACACCAGAGGAGCACGAGCCGTTCGCCCGGAGACGTTCGCCTTCGCCCCCCCACACGTCGGGCCTTCATCCTCGTGTGGCTGGGCCTGCTGCTCCTGGGCCTTGGAGCGTGTCAGGCGATCCAGGGGGAGACACGCGCCCTCGTGGCCGGGGAAGAGCCCCCCTCGCCGACCGCGACCCTCACCTCGCCGCCGACCCTGCGGCCCACCTTCACCCCCGCCGCCCCCTCGCCCACGCCCACCGTGCGCCCGCCGTCGCCCACAGCATCGCCGGCACCCGCGCCCAGCCCGACGCCCGCGCCCACCTTCACGGCCACGCCGCGGCCCTCCCCCACATCGACCGCCACGCCACACCCCTCGCCCACGCCCGCGGCCACGCCGACGGCCACCCTCACGCCCGAGCCCACGCCCCCTCCGCCGCCCCGCGTGCCCAAGCTGGTGTTGGTCAACTACTTCGCCTGGTACGACGCCAACGGCTGGGGCGCCTGCAACATCAGCGCCGGCGACCGCCCCCTCCAGCCCTACAGCTCGGACGACCCGGCGACCATCGCCCGCCACATCCAACAGGCCCGTGCCATCGGCGCGGACGGGTTCACCCTCAACTGGTTCGCGCCCGGCGAGCGCACCGACCGCAACTTCGCCGCGCTCCTCGCCCAGTCTCAGGGCCAGCCCTTCTTCTCGACCGTGGTCTTCCTCAACCACATCTGGCACGGCGCGCCCGCCACCCAGGAGAGCGTCGCCGCCGCCATCCGCTACCTGCTCGACACCTACGCCGGCCACCCCAACTTCCTCAAGCTGGAGGGCAAGCCGGTGCTCTTCTTCAGCGATGTCTACCGGGTGCCCACGGCTGGCGGCCAGACGCCCCAGCAGGCGTGGGAGGCTATCCGCCAGCGGGTGGACCCCGGCCGGGGGAGCTGGTGGATCGCCGAGGGGCTGGACCCCTCCTACCTTCAGACCTTCGACGGGCTCTACGTTCACAAGATCACCCACCGGGACTACCCCAACGACTACGTCAAGGCCCCCCGGTGGGCGGCCCGCGTGCGCCAGTGGGAGCAGCGCACCGGGCGCCGCAAGCTCTGGGTGGCCACGCTCATGCCTAGCTGGGACGACACCCGCGCCGGCTGCCGGCCGGACGTGCGGGTGCCCAGCGCGCCCCACCGGCGGGACCGGGAAAACGGCGCCTTCTACCGGGCCACCTTCGACGCCGCCCTGCGCAGCGCCCCGGACTGGCTGTGGGTCAACAGCTTCAACGAGTGGGTGGAGGGCACCTACATCGAGCCCAGCGTGCTCTACGGCGACCTCTACATGCGCCTGACCGCGGAGATGGCGAACGCCTTCAAGGGGCCGTAGCCCCGCGGGGAGCACGACGGGGAAAAGGCGGGGAAACGTGCAGGGGAGCCGCCCAGGGGCCCCCTCACCCCTCACAGTGCTCCCTACACCTCTCCCGGGCGCGCGTGAATGAGCTTCACCAAGTCGCCGCTCAGGTTGTCCACGGAGACGATCTCCAGCCCGGCGCGCCGCACGTTCTCCACCGTGCGCCGGTTGATGTTGGCGCCCACGATGCGCACCACCACGGGGTTGAGCACGTCCATGAGCGTGCCGATCACGGGCCGGTCGATGCGCACGTGCTCCAGCAGCCAGATGTCGCCGCCGGGCTTCACCACCCGGCCCAGCTCGCGCAACCCTTGGACCGGGTCGGGCACGGAGCAGAAGACAAAAGTGGCCACGGCCGCGTCGAAGGTATTGTCCGGGAAGGTGAGGTGTTGGGCGTCCATGGGGCAGAGCTCCACCCGGAGCCCCAGCTTCTCGGCGCGCCGGCGGGCGCGCTCCAACATGCGCTCGCTCAGGTCAATGGCCGTCACGCGGGCGCCGGGCGGGTAATAGGGCATGTTCTTCCCCGTGCCCACGCCCACCTCCAGGATGCGCTCCCCCCGCACCTGGGACCAGAGGCGCTCCCGCCAGGCGCTGAACCTGGAGCGCTCCACGAACGCCTCCATGAGGTCGTAGAGGGGGGCGATGCGGTCGTATCGCTTGCGGGTGATGGCCGTGAGAGTCTCGTTGCTCACCGTGTCACCTCCTTGTGCTCTTCTGTGCTCTTGGCACGCCGAACCACAAAAACGCCGCCGGAGGCCCTGTGAAGGGCCCCCGACGGAGTGCGGTGTTCGCCTGTCCGGGCGGTGGGGCTCAGTGGTCGTCGCCGCCCACCATGCCCAGGTACTCGCCGTGCCACGTGTGGGGCCAGACGCTGCCCGTGTAGCCGTTCACGCTCAGCATCCCGACGACCTCGCCGTCCCGGAGGGTGTGGATGGTGTAGTAGCCGTAGAAGGCGTCGGCCTCGTCGGCGGCCTCCAGGCCGGGCGCGTAGGCGTTCAGGTACTCCTGGGCCAGCTCGATGGCCTCCTCGGCCGTGATGGGCATGGCCTCACCGTCGTCGGCGGGCGCGCTCCACCAGCCCCCCATCATCGCGCCGCCGAAGCCGCCCATGTGGTCGTAGCGGGTGTTCCACATCATGTTCGGGCCGGGCTCCGGGTAGGCCGCGCCCGTGTAGCGGTCGATCAGGAACTCGAAGGCGTAGCGGCCGGTGCTCTCCTCGCGGGCCTGGACGTAGAACTGGTTGTCGAACGCCATGATCTCCGCCACCTCCAGGTCCGGGTTGCCGTAAGCGGCCACGTACTCCTCGGCGATCCGCAGGGCCTCGTCGTCGCTCAGGGGCGTGGCGTCACCGCCCGTCCAGCCCCAGCCTCCCATCATACCACCGAAGGGACCACCGCGCCAGCCGCCCATCATGCCGCCCATCATGCCGCCCATCATGCCGCCCCAGCGGCCCATCATGGAGCCCCACGTGCCGCGCACGGCGTCCCACATGCCGCCGAACCCCTGGCCGCCCATCATGGGCCCCCAGCCGAAACCGCCGGGACCGCCCCACGGCCCCTGGGCCAGTGCCGGCGCCGTCACGCCCAGGGCCAACAGGCCCACAGCCAACAGAGCCGCCAACAGGGAGATGGTCTTCGTGCCTTTCATCGTTCTTCCCTCCTCGTTCATCATCTCTTGGATGGTCGTTCGCCTCTCTGACACCCTGTCGCGGGTCGGCGTCCTTCCGCCTTCCCGTCTGTCCACCTTCAGTCTACCTGAGGATTGTGGGGAGAAAATGTGAGAGATGTGAAGGGATTGTGAAGGAGGGCACGAACGCGGCCCACTGAGCCACAATGTGGGCCTCCGGGCGCCATTCTGCTATAATTGAAGGGAAGACGCGCCCCGGCGCTCCACCGCGAGCAGCACAAAAGGACACCCAGAGCAGCGCGCAGGAGGTTGCCATGTCCGACCCCCGAAAACTGCTGGAGACCCTCCAGGCCTTCATCAACGCCGACACCTGGGCCGAATCCCGCCGCATCCTCGACGACCACCCGGAGCTGCTGAGCGACGAGGCCGACGCCCTGCTGGCGCACCTGGTGGAGGCGGCCCGCGCCCAGGGGGACGAGCGCGCCCGCCGCGTCCTCGAACAACACCGCGACCTCCTCCGCCGCTGCCGGGAGGTGGGCGTGGAGGCGGCCTTCGCCGACCTGGTAGGGGCGAAGCGCGCTGCGCCCCCCATCCCACCCGAATTCCGAGAAGACCTCCGCCGCGCCCAGGAGGGAGAACAGCGCCACCAACAGACGGGCGACCTGGCCGCCCTGAACGCCGCCGTGGCCGCCTGGGAGCGCATCCTGCACCACCCCGCCTTCGAGGGGGCCGACGAACGCTTCCGCCTGGCGGCGATGAACGACGCTGGCGGGGCCTTCTTCCGCCGCTTCGAGGCGACGGGGGACCTGGAGGACCTGAAGACGGCGACGGCCCTTTGGCAACAGGCCATCGCCCGCACGCCGGAGGGCTCCCCCGACTGGGCCAGTATGCAGGCCAACCTGGGGGTGGCCCTCAGCACACGCTTCGAGGCACTG
>JALSKA010000114.1 GCA_026989095.1 Ardenticatenaceae bacterium | reverse complement strand
TCTGATTACAGCGCGGCTGCCCGTTCCCCCTCGGCCACAGGAGAGGCCGAGGCCGGCTCCACCCAGACGCGCACGTCGTAGAAGCGGGCTCCTCCGCCCATGTCCGCTTCCTTCTGGGAGGTCACCTGGTTGATGTTGCGTCCCTCTGGGCTCAACTTGTTCCACCAGATGGAGGGAGCCCACACCACGCCCGGCGCAATCTCCTCGGTGACCACGGCCCGCAGGATGACGTCGCCTTGCTCGTTCCACACGCGCACCCTTTGGCCGTGAACAATGCCCCGCGCGCGGGCATCCTCCGGGTGGATGTGGATCGTCGGTTCCCCCTCGCGCCGGCGCAGGCGTTCCACGTTGACGAACGTGGTGTTCAGGAAGGAATGGGCCGGGGAGGAGATGCACCAGAGGGTTCCTCCTGATCCGGCGGCGCCGGCCGGCGGCGTCCACGTTGGCAGGGGGTCGTAGCCGTCGCGGGCCATGCTCTCGCTGTAGAACTCGCACTTGTCGCTGGGGGTGGGAAATCTCCCCTCGGCAAAGGGCAAGTAGGGAGTGGGCAGGTCGAGGCGCACGAAACCCTGCTCCAGGAGCTTTTCCCACGTGACGGTGCGGAAGACGGGGTGGGTTTGCGCCTCGACGAACGTGCGCAGAATGGTCACATCGTCCTCCTGGAAGCAGGGATCGTCGAACCCCAGCGCCGCGGCCAGCCGGCGGAAGATCTCGCTGTTGGGCAGGGCCTCACCCAGGGGGGCGATGGCCGGTCGGTTCAGTCCCAAGTAGTAGTGGCCGTATGGCTTCACCAGGTCCCAGTGCTCCAGTTGTGTGGTGGCCGGGAGCACGTAGTCGGCGTAGTCGGCCGTGTCGGTCTGGAAGTGCTCGAGGACCACGGTGAAGAGGTCGTCGCGGCTCAGCCCTTCGATGACGGCTCGCTGGTCGGGGGCCACGGCCGCGGGGTTGCTGTTGTAGACGATGAGCGCCTTGACCGGTGGGCCGGCCTCGTCGGGTGGTGGCGGGCTGTCCACAGGGCGAGGACAGTAGTGGGCGCGGGCCAAGCGCGCCGGGTCGAGGCTCAGGGCGTCGCCCAGGCGGATCATGTTGAGCGTGCGCGGGAGGCGCCCGCCCAAGAGGTCCGGCCGGTAGAGGGGGCGGAAGTCGAAGGCAAAGGCGCCACTGGTGGAAAGCTGGAGCCCTCCACCCTCGTGGCGCCAGGCGCCCACCAGGGCCGGCAGGCAGGCGATGGTGCGCACGGCCATGCCTCCTCCGGCGTGGCGCTGCAGGCCGTAGTTGATGCGAATGGCGGCCGGCTGAACGGTGGCGTACTCGCGGGCCAGCCGGCGAATGCGCCCGGCCGACACGCCCGTGATGGCCTCGGCCCGTTCCGGCGGCCACGCCCGTACCCGCTCGCGCAGCTGCTCGAAGCCCACCGTGAAACGCTCCACGTACTCGGCGTCGTAGAGCCCCTCCTCGACGATCACGTGCATCATGGCCAGGGCCAGGGCGCCGTCCGTGCCCGGCCGGACGGGCACCCACTCGTCGGCCGCGCGGGCCGTGCGAGTGCGCACAGGGTCTATGGCGATCACCCGCGCTCCCTGACGGCGTGCCTCCTGGATGAAGGGCCACAGGTGGAGGTTGCTCGTCAGCGTGTTGGTGCCCCACAGGAGGATGAGCCGCGCGCGGGCGAAGCTCTCCATCTCCATGCCCACGGCGGCGCCTAGGGTGTACTTGTAGCCCTGGAACCCGGCCGCCGAACAGATGGTGCGCGCCAGCCGGCTGGCCCCCATGCGGTTGAAGAAGCGCTGGGCCATGCCCTCCCCTTGGAGCAGGCCCATAGTGCCGGCGTAGGAGTAGGGCAAGACGGCCTCTGGGCCGTGTGTTCCGATGATGTCGGCCAGGCGGGCGGCGATCTCGGCCACGGCGTGCTCCCACGTGACAGGCACGAACTGGCCGCTTCCCTTGGGACCAACGCGCTTCAGGGGCACGGTGAGACGGTCCGGGTGGTAGACCCGCTCCAGATACCGGTCCACCTTGCCGCAGAGCCGACCGCGGGTGATGGGGTGCTCGGGATGTCCCCAGATGTCCACGGCGCGGCCCGTGCGGCGGTCCACGGCCACCTGCCAGGCGCACGTGTCGGGGCAGTCGTGCGGGCAGGTGCCGGTCACAATCGTCACGTGGGGCAGGCCGGCATCGTGTTTCAGGCGGCTCATGGGCACTTCCCTCCTTTACAGGATGAGGGGCTCGCGGTACTCGCCCCACACCTCGCGCAACACGTCCATCATCTCCTGGAGCGTGGCGTACTCCTTGACGGCCTCGAGGATGGGGTACATGAGGTTCACGTCATCGCGCCTGGCCGCCTCGCGCAGCTCGTTCAGGCAGCGGCGCACAGCGCGGTTATCGCGGGTGCGCCGCACCTCTTGGAGCCGGCGCACTTGGCGCTCGTAGCCCTCCTCGTCCATCTTCAGGATGGGAATCTCCGGCTCCTCGTCGGCCACGTACTCGTTGACGCCCACGATGATGCGCCGTTTGGTCTCCACCTCCCACTGGAAGCGAGCCGCCGCCTCGGCGATCTCCCGCTGGAAGAAGCCTTGCTCGATGGCCGGCAGAACACCTCCGAGCTCCTCGATCTTCCTGAAGTAGTCGTAGGCTTGGCGCTCGAGTTCGTTGGTCAACGCCTCCACGAAGTACGAGCCGCCCAGAGGGTCCACCGTGTTGGTGACGCCGCTCTCGTGGGCGATGATCTGTTGCGTGCGCAGGGCCACGGTGACGGCCATCTCGCTGGGCAGCGCCAGGGCCTCGTCCATGGAGTTGGTGTGCAGGCTCTGCGTGCCTCCGAGGACGGCGGCCAGGGCTTGGATGGCCACGCGGGCAATGTTGTTGAGGGGCTGTTGGGCCGTCAGGCTGACGCCGGCCGTCTGCGTGTGGAAGCGCATCAACCAGGAGCGCGGGTTCTTGGCCCCGAAGGTCTCGCGCATCTCGCGGGCCCAGATGCGGCGGGCGGCGCGGTACTTGGCGATCTCCTCGAAGAAGTCGTTGTGGGCGTTGAAGAAGAAGGAGATGCGCGGGGCAAAGGCGTCCACGTCCAGCCCTCGCTCCAGGCACCAGCGCACGTACTCGAAGCCATCGCCCAACGTGAAGGCCAATTCCTGGGCGGCCGTGGAGCCGGCCTCGCGGATGTGGTATCCCGAGACCGAAATGGGATTCCACTTGGGCATTTCCTTCACGCCGAACTCGATGGTGTCCGTCACCAGGCGCATGGAGGGTTCGGGTGGGAAGATGAACTCCTTCTGGGCAATGTACTCCTTGAGAATGTCATTCTGAATGGTGCCCCCCAGCTTGTGACGGGGAATGCCCCGCTTCTCAGCGGCCACGATGTACATGGCCCAGATGATGGCCGCCGGGCTGTTGATCGTCATGGACGTGGTGATCCGGTCCAGGGGAATGCCGTCCAACAGGATTTCCATGTCGCGCAAGGACGAACAGGCCACGCCGCAGATGCCGAACTCGCCCTCGGCGTGGGGGTCGTCGGTGTCGTACCCGTAGAGCGTCGGCAGGTCGAAGGCAATGGAGAGGCCCGTCTGTCCCTGGGCCAGCAGGTACTTGAAGCGGGCGTTGGTTTCCTCGGCGCTCCCGAAGCCGGCGAACATCCGCATGGTCCAGAGGCGGCCCCGGTACATGGTGGCGTGGATGCCCCGGGTGAAGGGGTATTCGCCGGGGAAGCCCAAGTCGTCCTCGTACTCCTGGTCTGCCAGGTCGAGGGGAGTGTAGAGCCGTTTGACGGGCACTCCTGACATGGTGCTGAAGTCAGGGTATCGCTCGTCGAACCGGGCCAGCGAGCGCTGGACGGTGCTTTCCTCCCACTCTTCCTCGTGTCGGGCCAGCTTGTTGAGGGCTTTCTGGTTGAAGAGCTTCATGACACCCACCTCCTTGTGTGCTCTCTGTTTTCACATCTCGGGCCGATGCGAGGGGCTGCGCCCCTTGGGCTTCCCGGAGGAAACGGCACGTCCTGTGAGCACTTCTCCGCCGACTACCCGGCGTTGGACCCACCGGGCGATAACGCTGGCTGTGTTGGGGGTGAGCAGCGGGATGTCGTGCCCCTTTCTGGGGACGATGTAGACATCCTTGGGCGCGCGGGCACGGGCGTAGAGACGGCGGGCGGCCTCGGGTTTGATGAGCGCGTCCCACTCGCCGTGGATGAAGAGGAGGGGAACCTGCACGCGCTCCACCACCTCGATGGGGCGGGGCAACTCGGGCGCGTGATGTGCCAAGCGGGCGCCCCGCATGAGGGCGGCCATCCAATGGCCCAAGGGGTGGCGGAAGAGGAAGCGCAGGCCCACCAGCGCTGTGGGAGAGCGCAAGGTGTCGGGGCCGTCGAAGGCCCCGATGGTGACCACGCCGTCCACGCCGTCCCTTTCGGCCGCGTAGTGGATGGCCACGGCCCCGCCCATGCTGCTGCCCACGAGCACCACGCGGCAGTAGCCGAGCGTCCGCGCGTGCGCCACGACGGCCGCCACGTCCAGCACTTCTCGGGCGCCGAAGGAGCACCTGCCGCCGCTCTCGCCGTGGCCCCTGAAGTCGAAGCTGATCACGTCAAAGGCCGTGCTCAGGGCCTCGACGAAGCGGGGCACGGCGCGGTGGTTCTTGTTGCTCAGAAATCCGTGGGCGTAGACCAGGAGCGTGTCCGTGCCGGCCCGCCTGATGTGAACGCCCACAATGGGCACGCCGTCCTCGGCCCACACGCGAAACCGGCGGTGGGGCAGGCGGTAGGGCTTGTTGAGCCAAGCCCCTAGCCACGGGCGCACTGGTAACATAGTAAGCCCCCCATTTTCGGCCTCTTTCCCCGAGGGCCGGCCGATCACGGTGTGCTGCCGGCCACGACCAGCGGCAAGAAGAGCCCCTGACGAACCGGTGGTTCACCCAGCCACACCGTGTCCACGTCGAGCACCCCGTCCTCGCCGCCGGCGCGCACCACCAACACGAACCGCGTGCCGGCCCACGCTCCCACGTCGAGGGCCACTTCGCGCCAGCGGCCCAGCGACTGTTCGTCCCGGAAGAGGAGCACCTCTTCTCCCTCGGGAGCCAAGGGCAACAGGCGCACCTCCATGGCCGCGCCCCCCGTGCGGTAGCGGAGCCAGAGAACCGCCGGCCGGCCCGGCGGAAGCGCCACACTCTGGGCCACTTGGGCGCCGGCCATCAGGCGCGCGAACGTTTCGTCCTGCCGGCGCACCGCGCGCACGCCGTCCGGCGGGAGGCGCACCCAGCCACTTCCCCACAGGAATTCGCCGTTGCGCAGCCGGCCCGGAGGCAAGCGTGGGCGCAGGGCCGACAGCACCGTCTCGGCTCCCGCGCGCACGCGGACCGTGGCCTCCACATCCCATCCCAAGAGGCTCACGGGGTGGTCGCCCGGCGGCACCCCCTCCACGCGGAAGAAGCCGGCCTCATCGGTCATGGCACATCGGCCGGCCACGCAGACCCACTCGCCGGCCAAGGAGGCGCCGAAGAGGTCCACCACGCGGCCGACAACGGCTCCGCCGATGACCGTCTCGGCCATGGGCTGATCGTCGGGCGGCCAGGGCGGCCGACGGCCGTCTGCGTCCACAGCGCGAACGCGGAAGGCATACCGCCGGCCCACCTGGCCGATCAGCGTGGCCGTGGGCTCCTCCACGGTGAGCCACGGCTGCCAGGGGCCGCCGTCCACGCTGAGCTGCACCTCGTAGGAGGCCACGGGCGCGGCGGAGGAGTCGGTAGTCCGCCATCGCAGTCTTACTTCTTCGCCGGCGCTGAGGGCCGGCAGGGGCTCCACGTCCACGCGGGGCGGCGAGGCATCCTGCTCGACGATGAAGACGGGCATTCCGCCCACCACGAGGGGGCGCCGGCCGTCCGGCTCCGCTTGTCGCCGGCCCGGGGGCAGGTCCAGGCGGTAGCGCCCGTCCTCGGCCGCCAGGCGCAGGCTGGAGCCGTCGGGCGTTATGAGCGTGGCTTCCTCGGCCGTGGCCGGGAGCTCGAACGTGGTCCACGCCTCGGTACTGTTCCACACCACGCTCACCCGCTCGCCCGTGGGCCGGCGGAAGGCCGTGACCACGGCGTTGGGATAGGCTGCCCGCGTGATGAAGCGGGCCCGGCTCAACAGGCGAGCTGTCGTCCGGTAGGCCAAGTAGGCCGGCCGGGGGGAGCCGTCGTTGCGCACGAGGCCGAACGTCTGGTCCATGGCGCCGTCGTCCAGCCGAAAGACGAAGACCCGTTCGGCGCCGGCCGCAAAGGCGTTGACGAAGGCTTGGACAATGAAGGCAGCCTGCTCCTCGGGCGTGCCGAAGCCCGGCGTGGGCTCCTGGGGGCCCGGGCCGGCGCCCCAGAGGGGGAGGTTGGTCTCGTTAATCCAGATGGGCTTGTCGCCCATGCCGTAGCGGATCAGGAGTTCGCGGGCCCAGCGCACCCTGTCGTAGAGCTGGTCCACTTGGGAGTACCAGTGCCAGGCGGCCACGTCGAAGAAGTACCCTTCCTCGCCCGCGCCGGGGAGGGCGCGCAGGGCTTGGAGCACCTCCTCGGCGAAGCGGGGGTTGGACCAATAGGCCATGCCGGCCATGACGACGCGGGCCTCGGGGTCGGCGGCCTTGATGGCCCGGTAGGCCACGGCCAACAGGCGGGCGTACTGGGCGGGTGAGCCGTCCCAGTAGGCGCGCATGTCGGGCTCGTTGAAGATTTCGTAATAGCGGACCGTGCCCCGGTACCGCCGGGCCACGTCGTACACAAAGCGGCCCCACGCGTTGTCAGGGGCGTTCCAGGGCAGTGCTAAGTTGGCCGGCACCCAGCGATAGCCGGGCTCGCGGGCCCACTCCGGCGGCGCGTGCAGCAACACGGTCACCTCCAGCCCGGCGGCCCGGAACGCGGCAATCTCACGGTCCGGGAGCGACCAGTCGCGCCGGCCGGGCTCTGGCTCCACGTCCCACCAGTTGAGCTGGTACCGGTTGCTCCCCGCGCCGGCGGCCACCGCCCGCTCCGGCCAGGGAGGAGCAGAGGGCACCAGCACGAAGCCGAAACGCGCGTCAGGGCCGTCCGGCTCCTGGGCGGCGAGGGAGCCGACCACGCCCAGCCACATCACCAGCCACAACCAGGCCCCTATTCGGCGGCGCAACGTGCCTCCCCGTGGTGGTTTGCCCCTCCTGCGTTAGGAGTGGCGCTCACAGAGTTCGATCAGCACACCGTGGAGGCTTTTGGGGTGGATGAAGGCCAGCCGCTTCCCCTTGGCCCCAATGCGGGGCACTTCGTCGATGAGCTCCAACCCTTTGGCCTTGGCCTCGGCCAAGGCTGCCTCCAAGTCGTCCACGGCGAAACAGAGGTGGTGGATGCCGGGGCCCCGCTTGGTGAGGAATTTTCCCACCGGCGTCTCGGGGCCCAAGGGGACCAGCAGTTCGATGTCGGTGTTGGCCCCCTCCAGGAAAATCACGCGCGTGCCCTGTTCGACCACGCGCTCGTCGTGGGTGACGCGGAGCCCCAGGACCTTGGTCCAGAGGTGCAGGGCCGCTTCCACGTCGGCCACGGCCAACCCAACGTGATCGAGCTCTCCAAGCATGTGCGTCCTCACCGTTGAATCTTCGGCCACAGGCCGCTCCTTCGCCTGCGACAAGTGTAGCCCAGGCCGTAGCTCTTGGCAAACCTTTGAGCCGGAACCGTCCGATAGGGAGCGACTTGCTGTCCGTGTCGGCTCTTCCCAAGGGCAAGGGAGTGCAGGTGACAATGGCCATTTGCCACCCCTTTTCGTTTTCGATATAATAGAGAACGCCGAGCTCGCCCCAAAGGCGGGCTCCTTTCATGTCTTCCCCGTGGGAGTGGAGATCGTGCCGGCCGTTCCGTTCTGGCTCGGAACGGTGCTCCCAAGGGGCGAAGGGAAGTCTGACAGAGGAGAGAGAACCCGATGGTACGCATTCGCTTGCGCCGGACCGGAGCTCGCAACCAGCCCAGTTACCGCATTGTCGTCGCCGACCGGCGGTCGCCGCGCGACGGCCGTTTCATCGAGATCATCGGCCACTACAATCCCCGCACCGAGCCGGAGACGGTGGTGTACAAGAAGGAGCGCGCGGTCTACTGGCTCAGCCGGGGAGCCCAGCCCTCCGACGCGGTGCGCCGCTGGTTCGAGAAGGACGGCATCTACGAGGCCCTGAAGCGGTATCAGGCCGGCGAGCCGCTGGAGAACCTCTTCGCCGAGGAGGCGCCAGCGTCCTCGGCTGAAGAGCCGGCATCGCCGGTGGAGGAGCAGAGCTGACGCTCGTGAGGAGCACTGTATGGAAGAGCTTGTACGCTTTTTGGCCGAGAACTTGGTGGAGCGCCCCGAGGCCGTCCACGTGCGCACCTTTGCCCGTGGCCGGCGGGTGCGCATCCGCCTGAGCGTGGCTCCCGAAGACATGGGGCGCATCATCGGCAAGGAAGGGCGCATCGCCGACGCCCTGCGCGAGGTTGTGCGCGTGGCCGCCCGCGTCCAAGGTAAGCGGGCCACGCTCGAAATCCGGTAAGCCGCGCTGCCGGAGGCCGTATGGCGGATGATTTCCTCATCATCGGCCGTATTGTCGCCCCTCACGGCATTCGCGGCGAGGTGAAAGTGCGCCTGACCAACGAAGATGACCGCCCCCTGCTCCAGAACTTGGAGACCGTGTACGTGGACGAGGCTGACCCTCGCCCCCTCAACATCGTGCGGGTGCGCTTTCACCAGCGCCACGCCCTTGTCCAATTCGACCAAGTGACCACCCGCTCCGAAGCCGAACAGTTGCGCGGCCTCTACGTGCTCATCCCCAAGGCGTGGGCACCTCCCCTCGACGAGGACGAGTATTACGTCCACCAGCTTCTGGGCCTGCGCGTGGTGACTGTGGACGGGGAGGAGCTGGGGCGAATCGCGGATGTGATCTTCACGGGCGCCAACGATGTCTACGTCGTCCGCGACGGCCCCCACGGCGAAGTGCTCATCCCGGCCATTGGTGACGTGGTGCGCGCCGTGGACTTGGAGGCCGGTGAAATGCGGGTGGTCCTCATAGATGGGCTCATTTGAGTGCCCGGTGGTCGCCCATGACTTCGCCCGAGGCGCGCGCGTTCTGGATCGCCTTCAACCATGTCCCCGGGGTTGGGCCGGTCCGTTTTGCCCGGCTCCTGGACTTCTTCGGCGATTTGTCCGCGGCGTGGGAGGCCAATGCCGAGGAGTTGGCCCGTGCCGGGCTGGACCGGCGCACCGTTGAACGCCTGCAGACAGTTCGCCGCACCTTATCCCTGGAGCGCGTTGTGGCCCGCCTGGAACGCTTGGGCGCCCATGTGCTCACGTGGGAGGACGAGGCGTACCCCCGCCTGTTGCGCGAGATTCCTGCTTCCCCGCCGGTGCTCTACGTGCGGGGCACCCTGCTCCCCGAGGACACGTGGGCCATTGCCGTCGTGGGCACCCGCCGCATGACCCGCTACGGCGCCGAGGTGACCCGCCGGCTGGTGGGCGAGCTGGCCGAGGCCGGCTTGACTGTGGTCAGCGGCCTCGCCCTCGGCGTGGACCGCCAGGCTCACCAAGTCACTTTGGAGCGCGGGGGGCGCACTGTGGCCGTGCTCGGCAGCGGCATCGACCGCATCTATCCGGCCTCGAACCGGGACGTGGCCCTGCGCATCGTGGAACAGGGAGCCTTGGTCACGGACTACCCGCCCGGCACACCCCCTGATGCCGCCAACTTTCCCCCGAGGAACCGGATCATCAGCGGCCTCTCGTTGGGCACGCTGGTGGTCGAAGCCGGCGAGCGCAGCGGCGCTCTCATCACCGCCCGCTTCGCCGCCGACCAGGGGCGGGATGTCTTCGCCGTGCCGGGCAGCATCTTGAGCGCCGGCAGCCGCGGCACGAACCGGCTCATCCGGGACGGCGCCACACCTGTGCTGGAGGCCAGTGACATCCTGGAAGCGCTCAACGTGGTGCCGGCCGAGCCCCGTCAGGCCGTGCAGGCCCTCCTGCCCGACAACGAGGTCGAGACCCGTATCCTGGCCGTGCTCTCCCGGGAGCCCATGCACGTGGACGAGATCGGCCGGGCTGCCGGCTTGGACGCCCCCACCGTGGCCTCCACCTTGGCGTTGATGGAGCTGAAGGGCCTGGTAAGGGCTGCCGGGGGCATGACATACGTGCGGGCTTGGTGATGCCGAACGCCCACCTCCTCGCCCTCTTCTTGTGCTTCGTGTTCTGACCCCTTCGCGCCGTTGTCATTTCCCAAACCGGCCCCTTGTATTATAATCTCGCGACGGGAGAAACAGATTGAACGCCACGGGAGAGCAGATGACCACCACATCACACGTCTACGCCCTCATCCTGGCCGGCGGCGTGGGCACCCGGCTCTGGCCCTTGAGCCGGCGTTCCCGCCCCAAACAACTCCTGACCTTGATCGGCCGGCGCTCGCTCCTCCAGATGACTTTGGACCGCATTCGGCCCGTGATTCCGCCGGAGCGGGTCTTCATCATGACCAATGCCGACTACGTGGACGAAGTGCGCCGGCAGGCGGCCGATGTGCCGGCCGAACAGGTCATCGGCGAGCCGGCCGTGCGCGGCACGGCCCCGCCCATTGGCCTGGGGGCGGCCCTCATGCAGCGCCAGGACCCCAACAGCGTGATGGTTTCCCTCCACGCCGATCACTTCTTCAAGGACGAGGAACACTTCCGGCAAGCTCTCCTCGCCGCCACCCACGTGGCCCAGGAGCGGTGGCTCGTCAACTTGGGCGTGCGCCCCCTCTACCCGGCCACCGGCTACGGCTACGTGGAGCTGGAAGAGGAGCTGGGCACCTACGGCGGGTTCCGCGCCTACCGGGTGCGCCGTTTCAAGGAGAAGCCCGACGTGGAGACGGCCCGCACCTTCGTCGCCAGCGGCAAGTACCTCTGGAACAGCGGCATCTTCTGTTGGCGAACGGACGTGATTTTGGACGCCTTTCGCCGTCTCCTCCCCGACCACACCCGAGTGCTGGAGCGCATTGCCGAAGCCGCCGGAACTCCCGCGTGGCCCCGCGTGTTGGCCGAGGAGTGGGACCGTCTCCAAGGGGAGACGACCATTGACCACGGCATCATGGAACGGGCGGACCGCGTGGCCACCGTGCCCATGGAGGCCGGCTGGGATGACATCGGGAGCTGGGAGAGCTTGGCCGCCCTCTTGGACGCCGACGCTGACGGGAACGTCGTTGTCGGCGACGCCACAATCCTCGATGGCCGACGCCTCTTCGTCCGGGCCGACTCGCGCTTCGTGGCGCTGATCGGCGTGGACGACGTGATCGTTGTGGACACCCCCGACGCGCTCCTCATTTGCCGTCGGGACCGCGCCCAAGATGTCAAGCACGTGGTGAAGTGGCTGGAGGCGCGCGGCCGCGATCACCTGTTGTGACAAATCGGACTCAGGAGGGGGAGGGACAAGATGGACGATTGGGGAGAGGACTGGCTCATCGACGACCCCGCCGAAATCGTGCTCATGCTCCGGGCCATTCTGGCCGACGGGCGGCGCTCGTACGCCGAGAAACTCGAGGCGCTCACCATGTTGGCCAACTTGGCCGACGAGGAGGCCGTCAACGTCCTCCGCTGGTACGCCGATTCTCCCGATCCCGGCCTCGAAGTGGTGGCCAAATTGGCTCTCATCGAGGCGGAGGGCCAATTCCTCGAAGTACCTGCCCTGCTGGACGAGACGACGGACGAAATTGTCCAAACTATCCTGGAGGCGGCCGACGAGCTCTACGCGCTCCTGGGGCCGGGCTCGTCCCACGCCACGTGGTGCCGCGAGCTGGCTGCGCGGCTCCGGGCAGCAGGGCTCACTGTCCACACAGGGGCCCGGGCACTGCTCAAGTACGGCGGCCAACTGGTGGAGATGGTGCCCATCGACTTGATTGTGGACGGCGCCATCATGGTGGACATCTGGACCGACCAGGACGAGGCGGAGTTCATCGACCAGTTCGACGAGCACTATGACGCCTTGGACCTCTTCTTCGCCCGCCTGCGCACGGCCAATTTGCCCGTGGGCATCTACCTGGATGTAGTCGGTCCTTTGCCCACGTGGGAAATCGTCGAGAACCCAGAGCTCCACCTTCCCCTGGCCCGGGTCGAACACATCTTGGCCATTCCCCCACAGCGGAATGACACCACTTCCAGCGAAGGATGGTGAACGCGGCAATGGACGAGCAGGTAACGGCGTACTGTGTGAAGTGCAGGGTCAAGCGCCCCATGGCCAACCCCCAGCCGGTCTTCACGGCCAACGGCCGGCCGGCCACTCGGGGCGTCTGTCCCGAGTGTGGTACGACCCTCTTCCGCCTGGGGCGCACGCCCGCTCACCAGGGCCTGACTCCTCCGCCCCTGCCGGCGGACACCGGCAAGCGCTCTCGGGCCAAGCGCCGGGGAACGTCTCAGTCGGGCCGGCGCGCCGGCCGGTCGGCCAAGCTGGTCATCGTCGAGTCCCCGGCCAAGGCGCGCACGGTGGGCAAGTTCCTCGGCCGGGGGTACACGGTGAAAGCCTCAGTGGGGCACGTGCGCGACTTGCTCAAGTCGCGCTTGAGCGTGGACATCGAGAACGACTTCGCCCCCACGTATCGCGTGCTCCGGGAAAAGCGCCACGTGGTCAAGGAGATCAAGCAGGCAGCCCGCCGTGCCGATGAAATCTACATCGCCACCGACCCCGACCGGGAGGGGGAGGCCATCGCCTGGCACCTGGTCCACGCGGCCGACTTGCCCCCAGAGCGGGTGAAGCGGGTGGTCTTCCACGAGATCACCAAGGCGGCCGTGGACGAGGCCTTTGCCCACCCCCGCACCATTGACATGCAGCTCGTCAACGCCCAACAGGCCCGCCGCATCTTGGACCGGCTGGTGGGCTATCAGATCAGCCCCCTCTTGTGGCGCAACGTGCGCAGCCGGCTCAGCGCCGGCCGCGTTCAGAGCGTGGCCCTGCGCCTGGTGGTGGAGCGGGAGCGGGAGATCCGCGCCTTCGTGCCCGAGGAGTACTGGACAGTCGAAGCCCTCCTGGCCGAAGCCGCCACGCGCTCCGCGCCGGAGCGCCCCGCGTTCAAAGCGCGCCTGTTGCGGGTCAACGGGCAGGAGCCCAACCTGCCCGATGAGAAGGCGACCCAGGCCGTAGTTCGGGCGCTGGAACAGGCCACCTATGTGATCACGGCCATCAAGAAGCGCCAGCGACGGCGCCGGCCGAGCCCCCCCTTCACCACGAGCACCATGCAGCAGGAGGCCAACCGCCGGCTGGGCTTCACGGCCCGCCGCACCATGCAGGTGGCCCAGCAGCTCTACGAGGGGGTGGAGCTTGGGGAAGAGGGCTCCGTGGGCCTGATCACCTACATGCGCACCGACAGCGTCAACGTGAGCAAGGAGGCCCAAGCCGAGGCGCGGGCGTTCATCGCCGAAACCTTCGGCCAGGAGTTCGTTCCCCCGGAGCCGCCCACCTACAAGACGCGCACCAGAGCAGCCCAAGAGGCCCACGAGGCCATTCGCCCAACCTCGGTGCGCCGCACACCCCAGGCGGTCAAGCCCTACTTGACGCGCGAGCAGTACCGCCTCTACGAGCTGATCTGGAAGCGCTTCGTGGCCAGCCAAATGGCCCCCGCTTTGCTCGACACCACATCGGTGGACATCGTGGCCGACACGGAGGGGCGGGTGCCGGCCGGCGCCCTGCGCGTCGAGGCCGATCTCAGCGCTGCCCTGGCCGAGCGGCCGGCTTACCTCCTCCGCGCCACCGGCTCGGTCATCCGCTTCCCCGGCTTCCTGGCCCTCTACGAGGAGGCCGACGATGAGGAAAACCGCAAGCAGGGCGACTCCCGCCTGCCGGAGCTCCACGAACACAGCGTGCTCGACCTGCTGACCCTCCTGCCGGAACAACATTTCACCCAGCCACCACCCCGCTACACCGAGGCCACCCTCGTGCGGGCCCTGGAGGAAAAGGGCATCGGTCGGCCCTCGACGTATGCGCCCATTCTGAGCACCCTTCAGGAGCGGGGCTACGTGCGCCGCGAGGGCAAGCGGCTCATCCCCACGGAGCTGGGCGAGGTCGTGACCGACCTGCTGGTCGAGCATTTTCCCGAGGTCATGGACGTGGGCTTCACGGCCCGCCTGGAGGCCGAACTGGACCGCATTGCCGGCGGCGAGCGGGATTGGGTTCAGGTGTTGCGGGATTTCTACGGGCCCTTCAGCCAGCGGCTGGAGGCCGCCAAGGAGAACATGCCCACTGTGGCTCTGGCCGAGGAGGAAGTGGACGAGCCGTGCGAGCAGTGTGGCAGCCCGATGGTGGTCAAGTACGGGCGCTACGGCAAGTTCATCGCCTGCTCCAACTTTCCCGAATGCCGCAACACCCGCCCCTACCTGGAGAAGACGGGAGCCAATTGCCCTGAGTGCGGCGGGGACATCGTGGTGCGCCGCACCCGTCGGGGGCGGACGTTCTACGGGTGTGTCAATTACCCGCAGTGCGAGTGGAGCTCGTGGAAACGCCCCCTGCCGGTGCCCTGCCCGGCCTGCGGCGGCCTGCTCGTGGAGGAGAACCGCACCACTGTTCGGTGCTTGGCCTGTGATGAGCGCTGGCCTCGGGACGTGGTGGAACAGGCGCTCGGAGAAACCGCGCAACCCTGACGGGTGACTGCCATGAAACTGCTCATTGTTCTCCCCCTTTCCCTCGGCGCTCTCTTCCTGACAGTGGGGCTCTTGGCCGACAACCGGGGAGCGTTGGCCATTGCCGTTGTCTTCTTGGGGTTGAGCGTGTTGGCCTTTTCCATAAAGTGAAGTCCACGGCCGCTCAAAATCGTTTGACAGGGCCGTGGGTTCCCCTATAATATCCGAGAGACAGGAAAGGCATCCCAAGGCCGGCATTGTGCCGGCCTCCTTGTTGGGGAAAAGTGTGCCTGGGTGCCGGGCGAGAGAGGCACGGACGAGCCATGTTCGAGTTCAACGTTGCCGGCCTGTTGAAGGAGCTCACCGGCGCCACTCGGTCTTACGTCATTGATGAGCCCTTGGGCGACGTGGACCCTGAGCTCGTGGCCGTGGAGCCGGTTCAAGGTGTGGTCAAATTCACGCGCACACATGACGGCATTCTGGTGGAGGGAAGGCTGGCATCGGTGTTCGAGGTGGCCTGTATCCGGTGCTTGGAGGCGTTTCACCTGCCCCTAACTATCGAAATAGAAGAGGAGTTTCACCCGTCCATCGACCTGCGCACCGGGGCTAGCCTCCCAGTGTTGCCCGGAGAGGAGGAGACGACCATCTCCCCCCAACACATCCTCGACTTGACCGAGGTCATCCGCCAGCTCTTTCTGCTGGCTTTTCCGGCCATGCCCACGTGCACGCGGGAGTGCCGGGGGCTTTGTCCCCACTGCGGCCAGAACCGCAACGTCCACGCCTGCACGTGTACGGACCAGGTGGTGGACTCACGGTGGGCTGCCCTGGCCGAGTTGCTGGAATCGAACCGGTGAGCAGTGGTCGGTGTTCAGCAATCACTGGAACACTTGAAAAGGAGAGAACATCATGGGTGCCGTTCCGAAGAAAAAAGTGTCCCGGGCGCGGCGCAATCGGCGCAAGGCCGCCTGGATGCGCCTGAAGGAGACGAAGTTGGTGCCCTGCCCGCAGTGTCACAGGCCGACAGTGCCCTACCACATTTGCCACCACTGTGGGTACTACCGGGGCATCCAGTACATCGAGATTGAGGAGACGGAGTAGGACCGTCGTTTCTTCCCACAGGGGGGCATTCACATTGTCGGGGGAGTGTCTCCCTGTGGGAGGCTACCTGCCCCCTTCGGCACATTCGCCAAGCCGTTCTGTATCCCACCACACCTTTCCCCTCCGGACGAGCTTCGCCAGTGGCACAAGATCGCGGCCGTCCTCGGCCCGCAGGCGTGACGCCGGCTCCACCAGGGGGCGCCCGACGCCGGCCAGCAGGACGAGGGACGTGGGGCCGTCAACGGGGATGGTCTCCACCACATAGGTGGTGCCGGGCGTCCACCGCCACGTGGGCCACCAGAGCAGCGTCACGGGCGGGTGGGTGTCCGGCGACATCACCACCTCTCCGCGCCGGTCCACCGCCAGAAGCGCCGGCTGCCACGCCTCCCGGAGGGGCGCCAGCGGACGCCAGTGGAGCCGCACTGCCGGCCGGCCCCAGTAATCCCAGAGGAGATCGTAGCCCCGCAGCTCCAACAGCCCCCCGAAGGTCACCCGCACGCGGCACTCGGGCGGCCGGCCGGGCCGCACGAAGGAGAAAAATTCGGCCGGCCACTCCGCCGGAGCGCCGCGTGCTAGAAGCGCCACGCCGTGTTTGGCCTCCACAACGCCCCACCCGTCCGCCAACAGCTCGTCCAGGCGTTGCCGCATGGCCAGGGGGTGGAGCGTGCGGTCGGCGTACACGTCCACCAGGAGCGCCTCGGCCCCCTTGGTGCGCGGAAAGAGGCGCAGGGAGGAGCGGCCGCTGGCGTGGGGGGCCAAAGGCACGCTGGCGCTCAACGCCACGTCCGGCGGAACTGAGGCGGCCAATTCCCTGGCCACTTGGCTGTGGAGGGCCGGCTGTGGGGGGCGAAAGCCGGGCACAAAGGGCGAACGCCCTTCGGCGAGGTGGAGCCACAGGGTCGCGGCCGTGGCTGCCGCCAGGAGGAGACGGCGTTGCCCCAGTGACAGACGCCCGAACCCCACGGCCGAGGCACTCAACAGGAAGGTGACCGGCAGGGCGTTGTAGTAGCTCTCGAAGGAGATGGGCAAGTCGAAGTTGGCAAACAGGTTGAGCCCCGCCGCCGGCAGCGCCGGCAGGGCCAGGCCCTTGGCCCAGGCCCACCCGATCCCTCCGGCCAGTGCCAGGCGGGGCAGGTAGAGGAGACGGGTCCCCAAGAACTCCGGCCGTTGCCACACTTCTGGGGATTTCACCCAAAATTGATAGCGGGCCCAGAAGATGGATTGCCGCTCGTCGGCAAAGAGGGGCACAACCAAGAGCGTGGCTGCCAGGAACCAGGCCAAGCCCGCGAGAGCCAGGCGCGGCCACGTGGGCCATCCCACCCACCTCCGGGCGCCGACGGCCAAGGCGGCGAGCCAGAGGCCGAAGTCCTCGCGCACCATGAGGGCCAGGCCGGCGAAGACGAGGCCGGCGCGCCGACGGCGCCGGCACAAGGCCCACGTGGCCATCAGGGCGGGGAAGAGCCCCAACGTGACGGGGTAGAAGTCGGCCAGGGCCGCGTTGTGGATGGCCGGCGCCAGCAGGTAGAGCGCGGGCAACGCCAGCGCCTCGACGGGGCCAAGGGAAGCCGCCTTGGCCAGGGCGTACAGGGGAATCGCGGCGGCGGCCAGGGCCACCACTTGGACCAACATGAGGATTTCCGGGCCGGGCGCCAGGGCATAGAGGGGCACGAGGGCCAGCAAAATGGGCTCCACGTGAATGCCGAGCCGGCTTGTGACTCCGCCCGGCGTCGTGGTCTTGAGGGGCACACCCTGTAGGGTCCACCACATGGCCTGGTCGATGTGGGCCAAGTCCATGCCGGTGACCAGGGCGCGGTGTTTGGCCAGCGCTGCGCTCCCGTAGTACAAGGCCCACGCGAGCACCGCGCCGGACAGGAGGCCCCAAGCTGCGGTTTCCCGCCGCAAGGGCACGTGCATGGCTCCCTCCGGGCGAACACGGTCGGAGGGTAGTTCTCCCTCTTATTCCAAGATCACGTGCCGGACTGGTCCTTCCACGCAGAGAAGGGCGCCGTCGTGTTCGCACATGCCGCAGAGGCCCACGGCACAGCCCATGTACGCCTCCCACGAGAGCTGGGCCGGCACCCCGTGCGCGCGGGCCAAGCGGGCCAGGGCGTACAACATGCCGTGGGGCCCCACGCCGTAGAGCACATCACCCTCTCCCCTGGCGAGAAAGCGGCCCACCGGCTGGGTGACCAGCCCGGCCTCGCCCCGGCTTCCGTCCTCAGTGGTGACCACGACGGGAACTCCCAAGTCCTCCAGGCGGGCCACGCCAATGATGTCCTCGGCCGTGCGCCCGCCCACGAAGGCGGCCGGCCGCCGGCCGGCGGCCAACAGGTGTTCGGCCAGGAAGGCCAGCGGAGCCACGCCGTAGCCCCCGCCCACCAACAGCGGGCGCTCTGTTTCGGGCTCTACCCCGAAGGGCCGGCCGTAAGGGCCGCGGAGCCAGAGAGCCTCCCCGGGGCCGAGGCCGTGGATGGCCCTGGTCAGTGGGCCGACGGCCGCAATCGTCAGGGTCACCGGACAGTGGTAGGCCAGGCTGAAGGGGGCCTCCTCGTGGCCGGGCAGCCACACCATCACGAACTGGCCCGGCTTGGCCTCGGGCAGCTCCCCGTCCAGCACGAAGGTGGCAGTGCGGCTGTTCTCACGGCGCACGTCCCGGATGGTCAGGGGACGGGGCAGGAGCCCAAAGGGGCCTCCTGGCCGCAGGCGAGGAGCACATTCGACCGGCAGGTGCGGGCGTCCACCTGGCGAGCTCATGGCTCCACTGCCTCCTGGGAGGCCACGCGGGGGCGGTGAGCCAAGCCCCGGAGCTCCTCCACCCGCGTGCTCCTGTGGTGCTGCACGATGGCCGCCAGCTCGTCACGGAGGGAGTGGAACACCTCCAGCCCCCGGTAGTAGACGGCCGAGCCCACGCCCACGGCCCAAGCCCCGGCCATGATCATCTCGGCCGCGTCGCGCCCCGTGGTGACGCCCCCTGTGCCGATGATGGGCACGCCGGGCACCGCCTGGGCGATCTCGTAGACGCAGCGCACGGCGATGGGCTTCAGGGCCGGGCCGCTCAGGCCGCCGCTGCGGTTGGTCAAGACCGGCCGGCCGCTCTCCACGTCGATCACCATGCCGGGCATCGTGTTAACGGCGGTGATGCCGTCGGCGCCGGCCGCCACCACGTCGGCGGCAATGCGCCCCACGTTGGGAACGTTGGGCGCCAGCTTGACGAAGAGGGGCACAGAGCAGACCGGGCGCACGGCTTCCACCACGCTCACCGCGCCGGCACAGCTCGCCGCGAAGGGTTCGCCGTACTCGTCGTGGACGTTGGGACAGGAGATGTTCAACTCCAAAATGTCCGGCTCAGCTTCCAACACAATGCGGGCCACCTCGGCGAACTCGTCGGGGGTGCCGCCGAAGATGCTGGCGATCAGGGGCACGCCGAGGGGGGCCAAGCGGGCCTTGGCCGCGGCCAAGAGTTCGGCCTCGCGGCGGGCGCCCGGGTTGGGCAGGCCCACGGCGTTGATCAGCCCAGCACCCCAATCGACCACGATGGGGTTGGCGTGGCCCGTGCGCGGGTGGAGCCCGGCCGACTTGGCCGTCACCGCGCCCGCACCCAGGCGTGCCGCTTTCTCCAACAGCGTGTCGCTTGTGCCCAGGATGCCGCTGGCCAGCACGAAGGGGTTGGGCAGCCGCACCCCACACAGGGTGATGCTCAAATCCACGTCCGCCAATTCTACCATTTTCTTCCCGCTTTCACCTCGTCCAAGTACGCCTGCACGCGGGCGAACACCTCGTCCTGGAGATCGCCCAGGCGGTGCAGGAGGCGCACAATGTCGCTCAGGCGAAGGGCCGCGTGTAGGCGCAGGCCGTGGGCGGCCAAGTGGGCCTCGGCCCCGGCCTCCCGGTCCACCAGCACCACCACGTCTTCCACCACGAGGCCGGCCTCCCGCAGCGCCTGAACCCCCTTCACGACCGAGCCGCCCGTGGTCACCAAGTCCTCCAGCACCACCACGCGCTCGCCCGGCTCGAAGTGGCCCTCGACGGCGCGCCGGCGGCCGTATGCCTTCACTTCCTTGCGCGGGTAGATGAGAGGCGTGCCCGTGAGCAGGGCCACGGCCGTGCCGATGGGCAGGCCGGCGTAGGGAATGGCTGCCAGCCGGTCGAAGTGGAGGGAGCGCAACAGGCCGGCGTAGAGCTCGGCCACGTGGGAGAGCACGGCTGGGTAGGAGGCGAGCACCCGCAAGTCGAGGTAGATGGGCGAGCGCTGTCCGCTCGCCAGGGTGAAGTCGCCGAACTGGAGGACGCCCACGCGGTGGAGCGTGCGCACGAGCTCCCGGTGCGGGAAGGCAGGTTCATTGAGGGAAGGAGTCGGCACGGCGATCAAGTCGCGCAGGCGTCGGGCTGCCTCGGCCGGGTCGGAGGCCGTGGCAATGGCCCGCGAGACGGGCACGATGGCCCGGGCGCCGGCCGCTTGGGCCACACGTGCCGGATCTCCCCCCTGCGCCCCGACGCCGGGGAGGAGCAACCAGGCGTCGGGGGCCACGCGCCGGACGCGCTCCACAGCCTCTGGGTAGGTGGCGCCGACCACCAGGCCCACGCGCGTGCTCCAGGAGGTGGCCTGTTCGGCCACGATCTCGTAGAGCGGCCGGCCGGCCACGGCCAAGGCTTGGAACTCCCGCGCGCCCGGGTTGCTGGTGTGGCAGAGGACGAAGATGCCCCGCCGGCCATCTCGCAGGAAGGGCTCCACAGCGTCGCGGCCCAAGTAGGGGCTCAGGGTGACGGCGTCGGCGTCCAACCACTCGAAGCAGGCGCGGGCGTATGCCTCGGCCGTGCTGCCGATGTCCCCCCGCTTGGCGTCCAAGATCACGGGAAGGCCCAAGCTGTGGGCGTGGGCAACGGTGGCCCGGAGCCCCTCCAGCCCCTCCAGGCCGCCGGCCT
>JALSKA010000113.1 GCA_026989095.1 Ardenticatenaceae bacterium | reverse complement strand
CACCGCTACCCCGACGCCCCCACCTACCTGGCCTACAGCCTCTACGCCCACCCCAACGCGCGAGTGGTCTTCACGCCGACGCCGGGAACGTGAAACGGAGGAAAGAATGCCGGAGAAGAGACTCCATCTCCCGTCATCCGGGGAACAAGGGGGCGGAGCCCCACGGGCCAGGGCCAACGAGCTGAGCGTTGACGAGCTGCACGCCCGCCTGCTGGGCGCGCTGGTGCGCCTGCGCCGGCGGCTGCGCCGGCGAGATGGGGTGGAGGCGCTGGTGCGGTGGTGGTGGCCGGCGGCGCTGGTGGCCCTGGTGGTCCAGGTGGTGGCCTGGCTCCGGCCGGTCGAGCGGGCGGGGCTCTACAGCGCCGTGGCCCTGGGCGCGGGGCTGGCGAGTTGGGCGGCCTGGGCGCTGGCCCGACCTCTGCCCCTGGGCCGGGTGGCCCTGCAAGCCGACGTGGAGGCAGGCCTGAAGGAGCGCCTGACCACGGCCCTCGAGCTCCTCCACTCCGGCTCACCACCGGCCGGCATGGGGCGCCGGCAGCTCCACGACGCCCTCCGCGCCGCCGAGGCCGCGGCCCGCGACGCGGGAGAGCTCTTTCCCCTGCGGTGGGACAGGCGGTTCGTGGCCCTGTGGGCCGGGCTCCTGTTCCTGACCGTGGCGCTGGCGCTCCTGCCCAACCCGCAGCGGGAGGTGCTGGCCGAGCGGCGCGCCATGCGCGAGCTGGCCCGGCAGGAGGCCCAGCGCATCGAGCGCGTGCGCGCCGAGCTGGCCCAACGGGAGGGGTTGCTGCCGTCCCGGGAGCGGGCCGAGCTCGTGCGGGAGTTGGCCGAGTTGGCCGAACGCCTGCGCCAGAACCCGGGGGACCGGGAGCAGGCCCTGGCCGACATCGAGCGCGCCCGCCGGGCCCTGCAGGAGCGACTCGACCCCCAGGCCGGGAGCCGCGAGGCAGCCCTCGCGCGGCTGGCCGAGCGGCTTGGGCAGATGAGCCGGGACGAGCCGGGGAACGCGGCGCCCCAGGAGGCGGCCGAGGCCCTGCAGGCGTTGGCGGCCCAAGCCGCCACATCGTCGGCCCAGGAGCGGGCCCAAGTGGCCGCGGCCCTGCGCCAGGAGGCGCTCCGGGTGGCCGCCACCGACCCCGAGGTGGCTGCGGCCCTGATGGCCCTGGCCGAGGCCGTGGAGGCCGGTGACGCCGAAGGGGCCCGGGCGGCCGCCCAGGCCGGCGCCGACGCGCTCCGCGCGGCCGAGCGGGAGGTGGCCCTGCAGCGCGACGTGGCCCGCGCGGCTGAGGCCCTGGAGGAGGCCCGCGCCGCCCTGGCCGAGGGCGGCGGCGAGATGGCTGCCGGCCGGCGCGGGGATGCCGGGGGGAGTGGCCGCCGGCCGGCCGGCCAGGGGCGTGCCGGTTCGGGCGGGCAGGCGGGGGCCAACGCCGGTGCCGGCGGGAACCCCGGGGGCGGCGGGGGCACACAGGCCGACAGGCTGCCCCCCTCGACATCCCCCGGGAACACCGGGCCAATGCCCCGCGACGGGTCGGGGCCCGGCGCCCTGGAGGGAGCCTACGAGCCACGGGTCTTCGCGCCCGTGGAGCGCCTCCGGCCGGGGGAGACGGACGTCATCAGGGGCGAGGCGGGCGCCGGGGGCGACGAGCGGGTGCGCGAGGTGGGGGGTGCCGGCGCCGGGCTCGCGGGCGAGGCCCTGGTGCCCCTCAGCCAGGCGTGGCCCCGGTACCGCTCGGCCTCGGCCGAGGCGCTGGAGCGCACGTACATCCCCGCGGGGCTGAAGGCGTATGTGCGCGATTACTTCGCATCCCTGGGAGAGTGAGGCCATGTGGGCACAGGTGAACGTCACCATGTGGGTTGAGGCTTTGCGCTCGGTCCCCCGGGTGGACCGCCCGGCGTGGGAGCGCCTGGACGTGGTCTCCCGCTGGCTCATCGCCAGCCGGGCCGCCGTGCTGGTGATGACTTTGTTCTCGGCGGCCATCGCCGGGGTGCTGGCCTTCCGCGACGGCGCCTTCGACGCCTGGCTCTGGGCCCTCATGACTGTGGGGCTGTTGCTCGCCCACGCCACGAACAACTTGCTCAACGACCTGACCGACCACGTGCGGGGCGTTGACCGGGGCAACTCCTTCCGCGCCCGGTACGGCCCCCAGCCCCTGGAACACGGGCTGCTCACCCTCCGGCAGTTCCTGGTCTACTTGGGGGTGACGGGCAGCGCGGCGCTCGCGGTGGGGCTGCTCCTGGTAGCGTGGCGCGGGTGGCCGGTCGCGTGGTTGTTGGGGGCCGGGGCCTTCTTCGTGCTCTTCTACACGTGGCCCCTCAAGTCCATCGGCCTGGGCGAGGCGGCCGTGCTGGTCGTCTGGGGCCCGCTGATGGTGGGCGGCGGGTACCTGGTGGTGACCGGGCGGTGGAGCTGGGAGGCGGTTTGGGCCAGCTTGCCCTACGCTTTCAGCGTGACGGCCGTGCTCCTGGGCAAACACATCGACAAGTTGGAGGCCGACCGGGAGAAGGGCGTCCGCACGCTGCCGGTGGTGCTGGGCGAGCGGGGCGCCCGCCTGCTCACGGCGCTGCTCATCGTGGCGGCCTACGGGAGTGTGCTCGTCCTGGTGGTGACACGCACCTTCTCCCCGGCGCTCCTGCTCGTCCTCCTGGCCCTGCCGGCGCTGCGGCTCACGCTCCGGGCCCTCTCCCGCCCGCGCCCGGCCGAGCCGCCGGCGGATTACCCGCGCGAGGCGTGGCCCCTTTGGTTCGTGGGGTTTGCCTTCCTGCACAACCGGCGCTTCGGGGCGCTCTACATGGCCGGCCTGCTCCTCGACGCCCTTTGGGTCCGCCTGGGGGGCGGGTAGGCGGCCGGCGTGGGATCAGCGCGGGGCGGGGACGGTGAGCTCGTTGTCCCGAAGGGCCACGGCCGCGGGAACGGCGTCCCGTGGGCCGGCGGCCCCCTCTCCCAACACGCGGCGGTAGACGTGCCACGTGCGGGTGGCAATTTGGGCTTGGGTGTAGTGGCGCAGCACGCGCTCTCGGCCGGCCTCGGCCAGGGCGCGGCGCCGTTCGGGCTCCACCATGAGGGTGTGGAGCGCTGCCCGCAGGGCATGGGGGTCCCCCTCGGGCACGACGAGGCCGGCCTCGCCGATCACGTGGGGGATCTCCCCGCAGTCGGAGCCCACCACGGCAACCCGGCACGCCATGGCCTCGATGAGCACGCGGCCGAACTGTTCGATCCAGTGGGGTCGGGAGAGGGAGGGGAGGACCAGCACGTCCAGGGCGCGGTAGAAGTCGGGCATCTGGGTGGAGGGCAGGGGCGGGGCCAACACGACCCGCCCGCTCAGGCCAAGGGCCTCGACGCGCCGGCGCAGGGCCGGGGCCAGCGGCCCGCTTCCCCGAATGTGGAGCCGCCACGTTCCCCCGAGGCCGGCCACGGCCTCCAGGAGCACGAACAAGCCCTTCTCCTCCACCAGCCGGCCGGCGTACCCGACGGTGAATTCGTCCCCCTGGCGGGCCGCCGGCGCGGGGGCGAAGAGGGCCGGGTCCACGCCGAACTGGGGGATCACGGAGACCGGGCCGGCGTACCCCTTGGCGCGCAGGACGCGGGCGGCGCCCGCGTTGCCGGCGATGGCGTGGGCGGCGTGCGCGTAGACGTAACGCTCCACGCGCCGGAAGGGCAAGGGGTATCGTCGGTGCAAGTTTTGCCAGGTGAAGAAGACGAAGGGGATGCGCCGCCCGGCGGCCAAGCGGGCCGCGTGCCAGGTGGCCACGTTGTAGGGCTCCTCGTCCATGTGGAGCAGGTCGGGCCGGAGGCGGTCGAGGAGCCGGCCGAGGCCGGGGTAGAAGTGAAAGTGGAAGGAGCCGTTGAAGAGGATGGGGAGCCGCCACAGGCGGTAGCCCCGCACGTGGGCGCGCTCGAGGGGCAAGGTGCCCCGCTCGTCCCGCCAGGCGGGGGGCACAGCCACGTGCAGCTCCACGCCGGGAAGGGCGGCCAATTCCTCGGCCTTGCGCTGGTAGGCGCCCACGACGAGGGCCTTGGAGACGTAGAGCACGCGCAAGGTCACGCCTCCTGGGCCAGGGCGCGGCGCAGGTCGGCCAGGTGGAGCTCGGTGTGGCGGATGGCGGTCTCGAAGATGTCACGGGTGGTGAACTCGCCCCAGTTGGACCCGCCGTCGCTCCCCCGGTAGGCCAGTTGCTCCTCGGTGAGGCCGCGCAGCGTTTCGATCATGGCCTCGCGGGCGCGCCGCCACTCGGCGAGCAGCTCCTCTGTCGGCCGGCCGGCGCGCTCGGCCACCCGCTCCTCGTTGAGCGCGTCCCGGTCGTAAGGGCGGAAGTCGTATCCCCCTTTGGCCACCATGATCTGGACCATGGTCAACATGCCCTCCTCCGAGGCGGCCAGGTGGGCCACCACGTCCCTCACGCGCCATTTGGGGTTGCCGGGCACGGGGCGGTCGGCCTGGGCGTCGCTCAGGCCGCCAACGAGGGCGAGCAGAGCATCCCGGTTCGCCTCCAGGCGGCGGATCAGGTCAGACATGGGCTCCTCCCTCCTCCAGGGGCGTCCGGCGGACGGCCGGCAGCCTTGGCAGTTTCGGGGCACAGCACGCCAGCGCCTCCTATTGTACACCAAAGCGCCGCTCCTGCCCAGCAGCTCCCTTCGTCGCGGGGGCCAGAGGGGTGTCTCCACCCGGCCGAACGGGGGCGAGCAGCCGGTTGGGCAGGAGGGCTAGGCTTGCCCTCCGCCGAGCTTCCCCACGCCGTGCGCGGGGCTCCCTCAGGGCGGGGGAAGGCCGACGCCCGAGAGGGGTGCTGGGTCACCCCTCGAGCGCCGGGGCCACCTGGCGCCAGAATTTCTCGCTGAGCACCGTGCTCCGGAACCACTTGACCACGTGTGGGTCGGCCACGCTCAGGCGCCGGCGGTCCACCATCATCCAGGCCAGGGCGCCGGCGAACAGGGCGTGGGGGTCCTCGGTGCCGAGCCAGTCGGCCAAGTAGCCCAGCGCCATGAGCCGCTGCCACCGGCGGGCAGCGTCGGCGAGCAGGGGGGGCGAGCCGGCCGGCCAGGTGCCGTCGCTCAACCGGCGCCCGCCAGGGGCTGCCCCGCTCCCCAACCAGTGGTCGAGCCACTCGCCCACGGGGCGCCAGAATTCCGGCGAGACCTCCACCACGTGGCGGGCGTGGACGAAGATGACCGCCCGGGCACGCATGTCGCGCCACATGACCGTGCCCGGCTCATAGCGGGCCGGCTCGAGGCTGATGACCACGTGTCCCTCCGCCCTGGGAGCCCACGCGGCCAACAGGCTGGCCGGCAGGCGGGACAGGTGCTTCCAGGCCCGCTCGGCCAGCACCCACGGCGCCTTGACGCGCACTTCGTCCATGACGCGGGGGTCCACGCGCAGGTGGTGGGCAAAATGGGCCAGTTCAGCCATCGCTCGCCCTCCCTTCGGTTCATCCCCGTCCGTCTTCGCTCTCCAGGCCGAAGAAGGCCGGCCACCGGTAGGCCACGACGAACTGGTTCACGTTCATGGCCCAGTGGGCAGCCACCACGAACCAGAGGTTGCCCGTGACCAGGAAGAGGAGGCCCAGCACGACGCCCATCGCCGACGCCATGAGCACGCCCCACCTCCCCTGGGCCACGTGAACGCTTCCGAAGAGCAGGGCGCTGAGGAGCACCATGATCCCAGGGGGGAACCACGTGGAGAACCCGCCCACCCACATGGCGCGGAACAGGAGCTCCTCCAGCAGGGCGGCCGGCAGGGCGGCCAGGCACACGGCCACGAGTTGGCCGGCCGAACGCGGGCGCAGGCTCTGAAGCGCGTTTTTGGAGTACCACCCCGGCGAAAGGTCCTTCACAGCCACTTTGGAGACCCCGTTGATCGCCCAGGCACCGGCCACGCCGCTGCCCAGGGCGACGGCGATGTCCGCCCACGCCGGCACGGGGAGCAGGCCAAACTGTTCGGCCGGCAGGCCGCTGATGCCGATGAGGCCGACGCCGGCGCCGATGAGCAGGAGCCGAAAGGCGTTCTCCGCAGGGTGGAGGAGCGGGTTGAAGGGCAGGGCACGCTCGCGCAGCAGGGCGGCTGTGAGGGCCGTCAGGTAGACGATCACGGCGGTCAGCACCACGGTGCCGGCGGCGAATCCCAGGAGCCTCATGGCCTTCCTACCACGTTGGCCGTGTAGCCGTACTGGGCCGGCATCGGGGTGACCGGCGTGACGCCGCTGACCACCAACAGCACGCGCTCCACGTCCGCGCCGAAGCCGGGCACAGTCACCCGACCACGCCGCTCCCTGTTCAGCGCCAGGCGCACCACATCGTACTCTCCTGCCCTGAAGACGACCGCCTGTACAACGTACTCCTGCGGCAGCGAGGGACCTACCCGCACCCACCCCTCGGGATTCCACCCCCCGGCACCGGCCTCGAAGTCCTCCCGGTAGCCCAGCTCGGGGATGGCGATGTCGTCCACCACCATGCCCGGCCGGTTCAGGGCATCGTCGGTCACGTACTCGAAGCGCACGAGGAGGCGGCGCCCCGCAAAGGGGGTCAAGTCGGCCTCGTAGAGCTGCCAGCGGGGCTCGCACGCTTCTTCCCGGCCCACACATCCGCTGGCGCCGGTGTAGCCCGGGCCCAGGGCGTTGCCGTTGGGGTTGTCGTCCGTGGTGCCCTCGGCGTTCAAGGGCACCCACGTGGCGCCGCCGTCGTCGGAGACGAGCACGTAGGCGTAGTCGTAGCCCTCCTCGATGTCATACCAGGCCCAGAAGCGGAGCGTTGCCCGTTCGAGGCCCGTCAGGTCAAAGGCACGGGTGAGGCGGGAGTCCATCTCGTCGCCCCGGTAGCTCCAAAAAGCGTACTGGCCGCTGCGGGGGGCTGTGGGCAACAGGGGAACTTCGGCTTCTCCCTGAAAGGTGATCTCCAGGGTGCCGACCCGGCCGGCCGGCGGCTCGAAGAGGATGACATCGGCGCCGAACTGGTGGACGGTGGCCTCCTCGACTTCCACGGGGTAGGCCCTGTGGACGGCCGCCGGCTCGGCACGGCCCGCCCCTTGGGGGGTGTCGCCCACGGCGTTGGCCACGGCCCAGTCGGCGAAGACCTCCTCGAAGGAGAGGCCGAGCGGGGCCAACGCCGCCCCGATGCCGGCGGCGCCGTTGGCCGGCTGGCGCACGATCCGGCGCACGAGCTCCCGGCCAAAGCGGTCCACCAGGTATTCAAAGAAGGCCAGCGAGGCGCCGTAGGCCACGGCGTTGGGCTCCACCCAGCGGGTTAGGGGCACGTCGGGGGTGTCGAGAAAGGCCCGCAAAAGTTGCCGGCGCCCCGAGGCCACACCGCTCAGGGTGACGGCCAGCTCCGAGAGCCCCTCGTTCACCCACGTGGCCTCGTCGCGGTCCTGGTACCAGTGGACCATGTGCTGGTACTCGTGGGCCAAGATGGCGTCGAAGGCCCGCTCGCCCGGCCAGACGCTCTCCAAGTTGATGTAGAAGAGCTCTTTCTCGTTGGAGAAGGGGATGGCGGCCGCGGGGTATTCGTCGGCGCCGGAGAAGTAGCCACCCACCCCGGGCACGTTGCCCATGAAGACGTGCAGGCGGGGGTCCCCGTCCACGCCGGGGATCCACTCGGTCCCGAAGAGTTCCCTGATGGTGGGGAGAATCCGTTCCTCGAAGGCCGTCGCTGCCCGCCGGAGGTCGTCCACCGGCACATCGTAGGCCGTCTCCACCCACCAATAAGCATGAGGGGTCTTGAGCCTGAGCACGGCGGTGGCCGTTGAGAAGGAGGTCGTCTCTATGTTCCCCACCCAGAAGGTCTCCACATCCCCCTGGGCGTACTCCGGCGAGGGGACCACACGGGGTGCGTCGGGGGGGAGCCGCCCGAAGCGCACGGCCAGGTCGAGGAGGTCACGGGTGGGGGGCTGTACGCCTGTGACGGCGCGTAAGGTGGCCTCGGGCGACGGCGATGTCCGCCTCTCTTGGGCTGCCGGCGGCGTGGGAGGTGCCGTCGGGGTGGGCGCCGGGGTTCTCTCCACGGTCGCCACGGGCGAGGTGTCCGGGCGTGGTGTTTGGGCAGCCGCGCTTCGTGGTGCCGGGAGGCTGTCGGGCCGGCGCGCCCCCCAGGCCACCACGATGCTGCCGGCCACACATGTCAGGCCCACCAGGGCTATGAGCCACGTCCAGAGTCCGCGTCGTTCCATCCCGGCTTCCTCGTACCTCCCTTGCTCGGGTGCCATCGTGTCTCCACGGGCTATCATGATAGCCGGGAGGGAAGAATGTGGGAAATTGCCCTGTCCGGCGCCCCAGTGTGGGGCGATGAGGAGCTACGGCTTGCGCGCCAGGAAGACGTAGCTCTCCAACAGCTCCCAGAGGGCCTTGTGCCGGCGCACCATGGCCCTGTACCACAGGGCGCGGGCGATCATCCACGGATGTGCCAAGTAGCGCCCCGTGCGGCGGAGACGGGTCACAGCGGGCCGGACGGGCTCGCCGGCTGGCGCCAGGGCGGCCACAGGAACGGCCCGCACATCGACGAAGCCGACCTGGCGCAGCAGGCGCACCCACCCGTCGCGGTCCAAAGGGCGGCGCGTGGCCGCCGGCACGCCAAAGGCGCGCTCGGAGCAGGCGTTGACGCGGTCGGCCAGCTCCTGGGAAACGGCGGGCTTCCACACGCGCTCGACGAGGGCCACACGTCCGCCCGACGTGAGCACGCGCACGCCCTCGCCCAACACGGGGACCGGGTCCAGCAGGGCGACGACCGACTCGGCGTAGAGTGCTTGGAACGAGGCGTCCGGGAACGGCCAGGGCCGGCTGGCGTCGGCGCAGACCAGGTGGACGGCGGTGACCTTCTGCCGGCGGCAGCGGGCCGAGGCCAGAGCCAACATGGTCGGCGAGCGCTCCAGGGCCACCACGTGGACCGCGTGCTCCCGCGCCAGCAGACAGGCGGTGGCCCCGGTGCCACACCCGAGCTCCAAGACCCTCGCGCCGGGCTCCGGGGCGAGGTGGGCAAGCACGGCCCGGGTGGCGCTGTAGCCGCCGGGGTGCATGAATTCAACGCCGAGCAGGGCCTCGAACTCCAGAAAGGTGCTCATGGTGAGCTCCTGACAATGGCGCTGTGCGCTCCGCCTCGGCCGCAGAGGTTGCCCACAGGGCGAGGCCCCAGAGCGCCCAAGCGCCGTAGAGTTTCGGGTAGGCCAGCAGAGACCAGATTCCCCCGGCCAGGCGGGGTGAGCGGTAGGGGAGGTCGGCCGCCACGGCCGCGAGGGCGGCAACCAGAATCAGCGTGGCCCACGTGTGCCCGCTTCCTTGGGCCCACGCCATCAGCAGGGCCGCAGGGAGCAGCAGGAGCACGTAGTGGTAGGCGAGGGAGAGCGGGCTCACGACAATGCCGAGAATGACGAAGGCACCAAAGATGAGGTCGGACGTGCCGGCCCGGTGGGCGCGGTAGGCGCTCACCCCGATGAGCAGGCCGGCGCTCAACCAGGTGAGCCAGTCGGCCAGGGCGGGCGCGTCGAAGGGGGCCCCGGGGTTCCAGCGGGCATCCGGCGCCAGCAGGTGGTGGATGAGGCCAAACTGGCTCTGATAGGCAGTGACGGCCAGTTCGGGCCGGTCGGACAGGCGGGTCAGGAGGGAGAGGTAGGCGGGCCAGGCGTCCGCGCCCACCCAGGGCAGCGAGAGCAGCACGGCGCCCAAGGCTGTGGCCGCGCCCCACGCGAGGGCCTGCCAGCGGCGCTGGACGGCCAGCAGCACCCACACCAAGGGCGCCGCCAGCTTGAAGGCCAACATGGTGCCCAGCGCAAGGCCCACCACCGCCTCGCGCCGGCGGCGGTAGCCGTGCCAGGCCAGCACCAGCAGGCCCAACAGCAGGGCGTAGGCTTGCCCTTGGGCCAAGTTGGCACGCAGCGGGTGGTAGAGGAGCACCAGGGCGACGAACGCCGGCGCCCACACACCCCTCAGCGCCGCTTGCCCGAGCAGCCACGCCACGGCAGCGGCGAGGGCAACGAGGTTCACAAGCGACCAGGCCGCCCGGGCACGCCCGTAGTCCAGGCCGGCCAGGGGGAGGACAAACCAGGCGGTGGTGGGCGGGTTGGGCCGGTAGATGTCGCGGATCCCCGGCGTGTAGGTCTCCACGCGGGCGTTGAACCACACGTCATCGTAGAAGTTCCTCACGCCCGCTCCCTCGTCCAGGAGCCGGGCCGCCGTGTAGTAGGCCACGAAGCCGTAGCTCGGGCGCGTGGCCGCGTCCACGGCGAAGGGCACCATGCGCAGGGCCAAGAGGAGCACCCCTCCCCACGCGGCCCAGAGGAGCCGGGATCGGCCGAGGGGGCTCACGCGGCACATGGGCGGCCTTGGGCCGGCGCGCGGCCCCCTTCTCCCCCACACCTCTGCCGGAGCCACGTGCCCTCCCCCTGCCCCTCGCCAGCAGGCTTGCCAACGCGGAACAGCACGTAGCCCCGCCGCTCGCCCAGGCGCACGAGCCCGGGCCCCTCGCGCAGCCGGCGGTAGTTCACACCGGGCGCCAGGTCTCGCCACTGCGCCTCCACGCGGGCCACGTGGAGCAACAAGAACGTGGGCCTGCCGTCGGCCACGAGGGCGGCCAGCTCCTCCGGGGTGAGCGTGAAGAGCTCCCACGTCTCCAGGGCACTGTAGTGGCGGAAGGTGAGGGTCATTTCAAAGGTGATGAGCCGGGCACCGGGCTCGACGTGGGCCTCCACCCAGCGCACCAACTCCAGGTCGGCCTGTTTGCGCGCGATGAACCTGTTGCTCAGGCGCACGCCGCCGACACCCATGAGCACCAGGCCGACGGCCAAGATGGCCATCACCGCGCGGAAGCCGAGCCGTTCTCCCACGACGGCAATCCCCACGGCGGCCACGACGGCCAAGGGGGGCAGGTAGGCCAGGGTGAAGCGGAAGTTCTGCCACGGCGCGCCGGCGTGGAAGGCGTAGACCACCCCGGCCCACCCCAAGATCAGCCAGAGCCGCGCCGGCGTCGGGCGGCGCACGAGGGCCCACACGCCGGGCACGAGGAAGGAAGCCAGCAGCGGGGTGAAGAAGAAGGGGTGGGCCGGCGCCAGGGCGTAGTAGAGCCCGTTGGGGAACCGATAGCGCAGGTGGCCGTCCACGGTGACGAACTCGCGGCGCAGGGCGTTTCCCGGGTGCCACGTGTAGACCTGAAGGTCGCCGGCGAAGGGCGCTAAGCCCGACGAGGAGCCCGTCAGCGCCTGCGCGGCCGGCACGACGAGGGGGCCGAGGAGCAGGCCAACGACCAGGGCCGGCGCGCCGACGTGGAGCAGGGCCTGGCGTCCCCGCTGCCGGCGGAGCACGGCGCTCAGGGCATAAAGCGCACAGGGCACGGCCACCAGGGCGTAGATCCACCGGCAGAGCGTTGCCCCGGCCAGGGCGGACGCGGCCACCACCAGGTCAGCCAGCCGGCCGCGTCGGCCGTAGCGGGCCAGGAAGGTGACGCCCAGCGTGGCCGCGGCCAGGCCCGCCGTGTCCGCCATGACCACAGCGCTCGACTGCCAGAGCTGGCCGGTGAAGGCGGCCACACTGCCCGCGACCGCCGGCACGAGGCCGGGACAAGGCTCCCCGTCGCCCCACACCTCGCGCGCCAGGAGGAGGGTGAAGAGCGGCACCAGGCTCCCCGATGCCAGGCTGACCACTTGGCCAGCCAAGGGCGTCTCCCCCACTATCAGCGAGACGAGGGCAACGAGAAAAGGGTACCCGGGCGGCCAGAAGAAAGGAGGCGGCGGCTCCAGCCGAAGCAGGCTCTGGCGCAGGGGGCCCACCGCGTAGTCGTAGTAGGCGAAGGGGTCCTGGCCGTAGAGGCCGTCGAATCGCCCCGCGAGGGCCAACAGGGCCGTGGGCACGAGCACGGGGAGCCACACCCACCGGGCCGCGCGCAGGTGCCGCCGTGTCCCCGCCGTCTCCGTGTCCGCGAACTCGGCGTTCACCGGCCACCTCCTCCCGGTCGGCCGCCTCATCCGCCGCGTCCGTCCACGCGGGCCGCGGGCCCCAGGTAGAGGGTGCAGACGCACTTGCGGCAGATGGGATCGGCGCGCACGTCGAGGTTCCGGCGGAAGGAGATGGCCTCCTCCGAGTTGAGGATAGCGTCCAGGGGAGCATCACGGACATTGCCCAAGGGGCGGTGGAAGAAGCAGGGGCGCACTGTGCCGTCGGCCTCCACCACGGCCGAGACCCAAGGGGCGTTGCAGATTTGGGGTGGGAACTCGCCGTGGCCGTTGAGGGCCGCGAAGTAGCGCACCAAGCGGCGCAGCTTGTCGGGGGATTCGGCCACAAAGCCGGAGGCGAAGTCCTCGGCGTGGCGGACGATGGTCTCCTCGACGAGCCGGCCGAAGGCTTCCACGTCCTCGGGGCCCAAAGCCACGTCGCTCACCCGCTCGCCGTCCCACGGCGTCGGGCGGTTGAAGGCTGTGGTGGAAACGTCCACGGCCAGGAAGGAGATCTGGTCCAGGCCGATCTCCCGGGCGGCCGCGATGATGTTGGGCAAGTCGAAGTAATTGCGCCGCTGGACGACACAGCGGCCCGTCACCCGGAAGCCCGGTGACGCCGCCTTCAGGGCCGCCACACCCTCGGCAAGGCGCTCGTAGGCGCGGGGCACGTTGCGAATGGCGTTGTGGACTTCACGGCTTCCGTCCAGGGAGACGATCACCTCGTCACACCAGCGCACCACGTCACGGGCGTAGCGTTCCAGGAGCAGGCCGGTGGAGAGCAGCGTGATGCGCGCCCCCAGGGAATCTCGGAGCAAGGCGCACAGGGCCCACAAGTTGCGGTGCATCAGCGCCTCGCCCCCCGAGAGGACCACCCAGCGCACGCCGAGCCGGCGCATGGCCTCGACGTGGGGCTCCAAATCCTCCCGGGAGAGTTCCTGAAGCGAGCGGTTGGCCTTCCAAATATCGCACATGACACAGCGACAGTTGCACCGGCTGTGGGGCATGAGCACCATCACCGGCAGGGCGTAGATGCGATGGGTCAGAAGGGTCAGTTGACGCTTGACCGCGTCCAGGAGCAACCGCATTTAGAACCCACTCGTCTCCGGGCGCTGGTAGGCCAGGAGTTTATGTAAAATCCGCAATTCAACCGGATATCTGTACACGCGCAGGTGATAGCGCCAGGCGCTGACCGTCTTGAGCACCCAGCGCCAGAGGCCGCGCAGCTTCGGGTCGGTCACTGTGGGGTAGTAGGCGTTGATCACGCGCTCGAAGTCGCGCACGTGCCGGCGCAAGGGGTCCTTCAGCCACGGCATGTTGAGGCTACGGCGCTGGGAAAACTCCTGCCACGCCGGGCTGATCCACTCCTCCAGCGTCTGGGGAAAGCGGAATCCGCTTGCCTTGGCCTGCTCGTAGAGCTCGCCGGCCAGGGGCACGGGCGTGTACATGTAGAGGATGATCTCCGTTTCGGGGTTCACCCGCTTGAGGGTGCGGATGAACTCAATGGTCTGGCGCACGTCGGCCTCGGGGTCAGGCGGGTTGCCGAGGACGAAGGACATCTCCGGGACGATGCCGTAGGCCCTCATCTTGGCCGCGAGCTCCAAGGTCTTGGCTGTGGACGCTTTCCCCCCCTTGTTCATGCGCCGCAGAGTTTCGTCGGAGCCCGTCTCGGCGCCCAGGAAGACCATGCGCAGCCCGCTGTCCCGCATGAGAGCCCACGTGCGCTCGGAGTAGTTGAGCAGGGTGTCGATGCGCGCCTCGCCCCACCAGGCGATGTTGAGGTCGAGGATGCGTTCGGCGAACTCGGCCGTGCGGGCCTCGTGGACGAAGAAGTTGTTGTCGTAGAACTCGACAGCGTCGGCCTTCCACGTCTCCACCAGGAAGCGCACCACCCGGGCCACCCGCTCGGCCGACTGGGCCAGCCACCGGCCGTTGACCATGTTGACCACGGCGCAGAAGTTGCAGAAGAAGGGGCAGCCGTAGCTGGAGTGGTGGGGCAGCGTGCGCGCGCCCATGAAGGTGCGGCGGACGTAGCGGGCCACGGGCACGCGGTGGTAGGGGAAGTCGGGGAGCCGGTCCGGGTGAGGGATGGGCGCAAGGGGAGCGGCAACAGGCTCGCCCTGGGGGGAACGATAGGCCACTCCCGGGAGCCCGGCGGGGTCATCGCCGCGGCGCAGGGCGTCCACCAACGCCCGAAAGACCACTTCGCCGTGCCCGCGCACGACGTAGTCCACGTAGTCGGCGCGCAGGCAGACATCGTGGTGTTGGGTGGGAAAATAGCCGCCCCAGACCACGGTCAGGTGTGGGTGCATGGCCTTGAGGTGCCGGCAGTGGGGCACGGCGTGGCGCAGTTGGGGGCCGGGCATCACGGTGACGGCCAGGATGTCGGCGCCGGTTTCGCGCACGGCCCGGTCCACGGCGGCCAGGGGGTCGGGCTCCAAGTTGCCGTCCACAATGACGTAGTCGTGCTCGCCTTCCAGGAGGGCTCCCAGGGCGAGCAAGGACATGGGCAGCACCGGCTTGCGCTGCGCCGAGCTGGGCGGGTTGTAGAGGACGATCATCTCATCCCTCCCCATCCTCCACCTTGTAGGCCCACACCACCTCGTTGCCCAGATTGCGCTCGGCCACCGTCCACAGGGCAAAGCCGTGGTCCTCGAAGGCGCGCAGAAAACCGGACACGTCGCCGTCCGACGAGAGGAGGACCACAGCATGTCCCCCGGGCACCAGGTGTGGTCGCAGGCCGGCGGCAAAGCGCTCCGCCACGTCGTGGGACCACAGGGCCTGTTCCAGGGCGCCGTGGGGCTGCCCCCGGAAGAAGGGCGGGTTGAAGAGCACCACGTCGAAGCGCTCACCCCGCACCGGGGCGAAGAGATCGCCTTCCCGCACCTCTACGCGCTCCTCCACCCGGTTCAAGAGGGCGTTGATGCGCGCGCAGCGCACCGCCTCGGGGTTGATGTCCACGGCCACGACTCGGCGGGCCCAGCGCGCGGCGAAGACAGCGCCCACGCCCGAGCCAGTGCCCATGTCGAGCACCACGGAGCCCGGGGGCACCAGTTCGGCGTTGAGGCTCCGCGCCAGGAACTCGCCGGTGCGAAAGAGCTTGGGGTTGAAAACGTCGGGGAGGACGAGGAAGGGACGGCCGGCCACCTCCTCGAGCACCAGGCGGCCGTGACGGTGACGCTGGAGGAGGCGAAAGCGCCAGCGCAGGAGCAAGCGCCACAGCCTCCGCCGTGCGCCGGCAGCGCGCGAATGATTTTCCCACCTTTCCGGCGGGGCGTACCGGACCGGACGCACGCCCTCACCTCCCCAACATGTTCTCACAGCCCTGTGCGCACCTATCGCCCACCGGCACAGCACGTCCTGCCGGCGAGCTCATGTTATTCTGTGCTCGTCCCCATCTCGAGACCGGCACGTTTCTCCTCCGTGCGGCCCACGATGAGCATGAATTGTGCCGGCTCGCGGCGGCTCACCAGCCGTGTCCTCCACCGCCTCAGCGTCCAGCGCCAGCCGTAGGCGTAGGGGGGGCGGATGACCCTCCACGCGATTCCCAGGTGCTGGCGAAGCTCGTCGAGGCGCTCGAAGGTCAAGAAGTTCTCGCTGGACAGGGCGTTGGAGGGAAAGCCGTACTTGGCCTCGAAGAGAGCTTCACGTTCCCGGACCATTCGTTCGCCGCTGCGGGCGTCGCGGTAGACGGGCGAGTCCATGATCACCAGGCGGCCGCTCTGTCGCAGCACCCGGAGGGCCTCCTGCAAGGTGGTCTCGTAGTGGGTCGCGTAGTGGAACGAGCCGTTGAAGACCACCAGGTCGGCCAGGCCGTCGGCGAAGGGCAAGCGGTCGAACTCGGCCTGCACGGGCGTAAAGGCCGTGTCGTAGTGAACGTGGGCGCCCAAGCCGTCGAACGTGTTGGTGAGCAGGTCCACGGCCGCCACCACGTGTGCTCGGCGGGCCAGCCGGTAGGAGAGCCACCCGTTGCCCGCGCCGAGGTCCAAGACGACCAGTGGTCGCGATCGTCCGAGCTCCAGGGGTTCCACCACGTGTTCGATGAGCGCGAAGAAGCTTTGGGCCCGAATGCGCCAATCCTCCTGGTAGCGGCCCGTGAGATCACGAAAGGGAAGAGCGCGGTAGTAGGCCGGATCGTCGGCCCCCCGTCCCTCGGCACGGCGCACGGTCTCGTACTCCTGGATGAACCGGCGAAAGAAAGCCGCGCGTTCGGGCAGGAGAAAGCGCCAAATGCCGTCCACCTTCTCGTAGACGTGGTCCTCGGCCGGACAGCGCAACTCCCCCGCCCTAGCCGGCTCCAAAGCCGTGCGGCAAGCAGGACAGGCGAAGCGGAGCTGAACCTCTCCCTCCCACTTCACAGATGCCTCCCGCCGTCCGTGCAACGTCGGTGATCGTCCGACGTCAGCCCCATGCGTCGCACAGTGTGCGCGCCCCTCTTCCAGGCCGACGAACGCGCGTTGAAAACCACGCAGGTATTATACGGGACACGGAACGGAGAACCAAACGGGGTGGTTGCAGGAGGGGTGGAAGCTCAAGGTGAATGTGGGGAAGGCGGCGGCTGCCCCAAACGTAGACAACCGGGGGGCACGACCTCGGCCGTGCCCCCGAGCGCGCCCGGAGGGATTCGAACCCCCAACCTACGGATTCGAAGGTTTATACTAGCATTTACTACCATAATCATCGCTGTTTTTCCCCAAATTGGCTACAGGAGAAAATTGTTCATGTCTCTTTTGGAGCTCCCTGATCCGAAAGATACTGTAATACTCCCATGTCACCTGCACCGTGCTATGTCCGAGAAGGTCGGCCAACGTGGCCAAATCACCGCCGTTCAACAGATATTCGCGGGCGAAGGCGTGGCGAAAGCTGTGAGGGTTTACGGGCCCCTTCACCCCCGCCCTCCTCGCCAAGCGGTCCAAAACCTGCCTAATCCCATCGCCGGTGAGCCTATCCTTGCCCTTGGGCCCTAAGGATGTAAACAGCCACGGCCCCTTATTCTCAGGCCTCACCTCTAGCCAAGCCTCCAACGCCTCCCGGGTGACTTCGGAGAAGGGCACGAGCCGAGTCTTATTCCCCTTCTCTGTCACCCGGGCCAGCCTTTGTTCCAAGTCTATGTCATCCACCCGCAAGTACTCAACCCCTCCACGGCGGCATCCCGTATCGGCCAGAAACAGCAGGAGGGCACGGGCACGGCGTTGCCAGAGTTCATCACCCTCACTCGCCTTGAGAAGCTTCAGGAAGTCCTCGCGGCTGATGGCCTTTGGCTCACGCCGTCCAGGCTTAGGCAATTTCACCCTGCGGGCGGGGCTTTCGGCAATGATCTCCTCCTCCACGAGCCAGTTAAACAGGCGTTTCACAGCGCGCAGATGGCTGGCCACGGTGAAGGGCGAGAGGCCCCCGCTCTTGCGCTCACGGGCCGGATGATCCACGTACCGCTCCTTGCGGGAACGCAAGTGTGCCGCATAGCCCCGGACATCATGAACGGTGATTTGATCGACCGGCCGGTCCCCCAGAAAGGCCAGGAAGTCACGAAGCCGCTGCTCATAACTGTCAACGGTCCTCTCGCTCCGGCCGTCTGCTCGTGTGGCCACCAAAAGTGCCTGGATCGCCTCGCTCAACAGCATTGTTCGCCCCGAAAGAGAGTTTGCGATAACATCCCTTTCCGTAAACTCAGCCCTCACACACACCAAAAAACACGCCATTAGATAGAATTGGAAAAACAGCCCTCGTAGCCCTCGACCCCGGGTTTTAGCCCTCGAAATGGCCCTTTTAGCCCTCGATTTCGAGGGCTAGCGAGGGCTAGCGAGGGCTACGAGCTGTTCACCTTTCCGCACACTCAGCCCCCTTTCCCCTCCACGCGGGCCAGGGCCTCCTCGACCAGTTGCTCCACCTGCGCAGAGTCCACGTGCGGGTTCAGCTCCATCAGGAGCACATCGGCCATGCGTTCTTGCACCAGCTCCTCGATCCGCCCGCGCAGGGCGTCCCAGCCCATGGCGTCCATGGCCACCACGTCCGTCGCCGTCGGCGCCTTGCCCTGGGGCTCGCCGAGGAGGTACTTGGCCAGGAAGGCGCGTGCCTTGGCGTCCCCACCCTTGGCGTCCTCCACCGCCCGGGCCACGATCTCCCGCCACGCCTCCGGCGTGCACGCGCTCATGGTCACCCGCAGGTACTCGACCTCGGTCTGCCGCCGCGGGCGGCCTGGCCCCCCCTTGTTGCCCTTGGCGAACCGTCCTCGCTCATCCCTCTTGTCCACCGTCCACCTCCGATTTCTCACGGTCTAAACGGGCTTGCCCACCGCCAAAATATGCCATTAGATAGAATTGGAAAAACAGCCCTCGTAGCCCTCGACCCCGGGTTTTAGCCCTCGAAATGGCCCTTTTAGCCCTCGATTTCGAGGGCTAGCGAGGGCTAGCGAGGGCTACGAGCTGTTGTTCGTCCAGCTCTTCGTAATGATCCAGTGGCGCGTGCGCTCCTTCGGGTGCGTCCAATCGACCACCTGAAAACCAACCCCCCGCAACGCCGGCGCCAGGCGCCGCATCTTGCCCCCCATCCGCGTCGCGTCTTGCGGCCACCCCCGCCGCGGTCGCTCCTCCTCCGGCACGCGGCTGTTGAGCACGTCCAGCAGTTCTGTCGCTGTCCCATCCCACTCGAAGCCCGCAGGCTGCTCGTTCAGCCACGCCAAAAGGGCCCGGCCTACAGGGTCCGCCTCAAGGATGATCAGGTGCGCACTTGCCCGGTTGCCCGCATAGCGTTCCAGGAAGGTGCCGCGTGGCAGCCCAAGCGCGGGCTCGGCCGCGTGCACCCAGAGGGCGAAGTCCGCCATGCGGGGCAGGCGGTCCAAGCGGGTCTCTGGCCAATTGCGGATGGCCGTGGCCACCGCATCCAGCAACGCGCCCAGCAGGCGGGGGCGCTCCCGCTCGAACTCCCGCCAAAAGTCGGCCTCCGTCCGCCTCCTGTCATCCGGGATGGGCGGCAAGGTGAGCGCGATCATCCGGTCCCGCAGGTCGCCGCGCACCGCCAGCTCGTCAATGCCGTTCAAGATGATCGGCCTCCTGGCCTCAAAGAGCGCCTCCTCATCGTCCGTGAAAAGCCGCCGTGTCCCGAACCCCAACCCCGTCGCCAGGCCACACAGCGCGTCGCTAAGCCACTGGGGCAGGCTGGAGAGGTTGTCAAAGGCGATCAGCCACCCGTTTGTGGCCGCAATGGCCAGGTCACGCTCCTCCTTGATCCGCTTCCGCAGCGGGGCCTTCGCCGGGTCGAGCAACGCCTTCAAGACGCGGGAGGCGGTCGATTTCGCCGACCCCTGCTCGCCGTACAGGGCCAGCACGGGATAGGGCGCACAGGGGTGGAGGCAGCCGATGAGGAAGCCCATCACCAGCGGCAGATCATCAGGCTCGACGTTGAGGAAGCGCCCCAAGTCCTGGAGGCTGCCCCCGCGCTCCGGAACGGGCAGCGGCAACATCCCAGAGGGCCGCCAGAACCGCACCGGGGGGGCGGTCACCACCCGCCACCCGTCGGCCGTGATCTCCACCACGCGCCGGTTCGCATCGCACAGGTCCAGGTAAACCGCCTCCAGGTCGCCACCCACCCGCACTTGAAGCGCGTACTCCGGGCCGTCGTGCACCGCAATGCCTTCAAGCGTGGTGATGGCGTCCTCAATCGCAGAAGCGTGGGGGACACCGCCCGCCTCGCCCCACTCCTGCATCGCCAGGCGCGCAAGCCACGACCTGAAGGCCTTCAGGCGCAGGGGGAGGTGATCGACGCCGCCTGTATCGCCCACCTGTATCGTCGCAAACGCCCGCCCGTCCGGCGTGTGCCAGAGCTCCTGGACGCGGCCGGTGGCCAGTTGCACCAGGAGGGTCGCCTGCGACGGGCGCCGCTTCCGCTCACCCTCCCCCGCCTCGGCCTTCCTGGCGCCGGCGCCGTTTGCGGGACAACGGGCGCCATTGCCCCCCGTTGTCCCGCCAACCGCCCGGGCAGGCTCCCGAGGCGGCCGCCGGTACACCTGCTCCAAGGTGGCCAGCGCCTCCCGTTCGGTGTACGGGTGATCCCCGTTGGGAGCCCGCCGGGCGTACTCCCGCATGATGGGCTCGGCTTCGGCCGCGGTCAGGCCATCGTCCCGCAGTTGGAGCGCCAGCCACAGCCCCGTATCGTTCCTCGTCCCGGGCTCCGCCCGGGCCAGCGCTCTCTCCAGCCAGAAGCGCCCGTCGCGCTCCCCCCCTCCCCCCTCCCTTGCGGGCATAGCCCCCGGCCGCCGGACCAGCTTCAGCAGCCAATCGGGCAGTGGGGCCAGGGGGACCTCATGCGGGTTCGCCTCCCAGCGGTAGACGGCGCCCGACGGGTGGACCGACGGTGGCGCCACCACGTAGCCGCCATCCCCCCGCAGGTCCAACCCCGGCGCCTTGCGGGCAAAGTTCCGCACCTCAAAGCCCGGATGGGCGAAATAGAGGTGCCACCCCTTGCCGGTCATCACGGTGGGCGTCCTGGGCACGCCGCGCCGCCGGACCTCCTCCTCGCCCTCTTCCCCGTCCAAGTCCAGGACCACGATCCCCGAAACACCGCCGGTGACAACCCCGACGTTCGCGTTGGGCCAGCACGCCCACCAGCTCTGCACCTCATCGCGCGTCGGCAACCGCTCCTGGTACTCCCGCCAGGTGATCAGGGGCGTTTTGTCCCTAGGCCGCAGGGGGGTTACGCTCCACCCACGGTCCAGGTAGGCCAGGGCCTG
>JALSKA010000112.1 GCA_026989095.1 Ardenticatenaceae bacterium | reverse complement strand
CGTGAGGTCCTCGGCACCTCGATCCACGGGGCGAGCTCGGCGGGCGGGGGGCAGGGATGGCGTAGCGGCAGCCATGGCTCCACCCTCCTCCCTCAGCGGGTGTCCCACACGTGGTCGAGGTACCAGGTGACGAAGCGTGCCAGCCCTTCCTCGACCGACGTGGTGGGAGCGTAGCCGAGGAGCCGGCGGGCTTTGCCGATGTCGGCGAAGGTCTGAAAGGGCTCGCTGGCCGGCGCCGGCGTGTCCACGATGTGAGCGCGCCGCCCCAGCAGCTCTTCCAGCCGGCGCACGAACCGGAGGTTCTCGATGGGCCGGCCCACGCCCAAGTTGACGATCTCGTACCCCAGCGGACGTTCCAGAGCGGCCACCACGCCGGCCACAATGTCGTCAATGTAAGTCCAGTCCCGGCGCAAGCGGCCGCCATCGTAGAGGGTCAAAGGCTCTTCTCGAAGGAGCTTCTCCGTCCACTGCCAGGGCATCATGTCCGGCCGGCCGTGAGGGCCGTAGACGCTGAAGAAACGCACACACGTGATGCTCATTTCCCACAAGTTGTGGAAGCTGTGGGCCATGAGCTCGCCGGCCCGTTTGCTGGCGGGGTAGGGGGCCAGCGGCCGGTCGGCGGGGTCGTCCTCGCGGAAGGGAATCCGATCCGTGTTCCCGTACACGGAGGAGGTGGAGGCGAAGACGATGTGGGGCCGGCCGTGCTCGCGCGCGGCGTCGAAAACGTTCAGGCTGCCCATGACGTTCACCTCGGTGTAGAGGTGGGGGCGAGTCGTCGAGTAGCGCACGCCGGCCAAGGCGCCGATGTGGGCCACGGCGTCGAAGTGATGGCGGGCAAAGAGCTCCCGGACGAGGGAACGGTCACGGAGATCGCCCTCGACGAGGGTGAAGCGCGGCTCGGGGAGCAGGTCGGCCACGTTGCGCCGTTTGTGGCGCAGGTCGTAGTAGGGGTCAAAGTTGTCGAGGCCGACAACCGTCTCCCCCCTGTCGAGAAGCGCTTTGCTCAGCCGGCTGCCGATGAAGCCTGCTGCCCCGGTGACGAGGACGCGCATGGTCAACTCCTTTCCGCGGGCCCGTCCGCCCTGCTCATGAGCACGTACTGGTGGTGAGCCCAAAAGAGCTTGACCCACCAGGGCAGGGGAGCCCGTTCCAAGAACGTGTACCGCTCGACGGCAGCCTTCAATGAGGGCTGGCGTCCCAAGTAATAGTCCATCGTGCTCCAGCGCCACCCCCCTTCCTCGCGGAAGCGGCGGGTCAGGCGCTCGTGTCCCAGGCCAAGCCGGCGCAGCACCTCGGTGGCCGGCATCACTGTGTCGGGCCAAGGGGGAATGTCCATGACGCCTCGCTCCACGAGGCGCAGGCCGGCGGCCTCGAGCTCACGGCGCGCGCGGCCGATGGCCGTCCAGCGTTCGTCCACCCGCTCGAAGAAAGAGGGGTCTAGCACGTACTTGCGCAGCAGGTAGCCGGGCTGCCACCTGTTGGGCATGGCCGTGAAGACCACGTGCCGGGTCACCCGGGCCATCTCGCGCAGCAGGGCGGGCGGATTCGGCACGTACCAGAGCGCTGCCCAGTTCCAGACCAAGTCGAACGTGCGGTCTCGGAACGGCAGGCAGGCGAAGTCGGCCACGTGGACGAGCGTCACGCACTCCTCCAGCCCCAATTCACGCCACACCCGCCGCACGTGGGCCAGGCGTTCCGCGTTCCAGTCCACCAGGGTAATTCGGCATCCGCGGCGGGCCAGGGTGACACCGTTGATGCCACTGACGCCGGCCATGCCGTACAGGGGCACCTCCAACACGTTGCGCACGTCGAAGCGGTCCACCAGAGCGTCCAAGTAGTCGTTGAGGACCAAACGCTCGTACACAAGGCCCAAGCCCTCGTTGTAATCGTGCATCCAATGGCGCCACTCGTGGCCTTCGCGGACCGTTCGGATCATGGAGGTGCTCCTCGCGTGGACGTGAGAGGCGGGGCCGTCTGCTGGTGACGGCCGGGATTGCTCCGTATATTAACCCGGAACGAGGTGGGCGCCAAATGGTGCGCCGGCGGACGAACGGGAAGGCGCGGCCAAAGCGAGTCACGAGCGGGAGGAAGCTTCGGCTTGGCCGACGGGAGGTACGAGCGATTCGGGAAGGAGCCATGCGCCGGCTGCGGCCACGACGAGGAAGAGGAAGCCGGCCACCACGAACGTTCCCCGCAGGCCGAACCAGACGGCCACGCCGGCCCCAATCATGGGGGCCACGGCGCGCGCGGCCGACACCACCGAATTGTCCAGCCCGTAGACGGCCCCTTCCTCGCCCGGTTGGGTGTAGTGGGCCAGGAGGGCGCTCAGGGAAGGAGTGATGCCGCCGGCGGCCGCGCCGGTGAGTGCCTGGAGGACCAGAAATTGCCAGGCGCTCTGCACGAGGCTCTGGGGGAAGTAGAAGAGGGCGGCCAACAGGGCGCTCGTCACCAGAATGCGGCGGTGACCGAGACGGTCGCCCAAGCGCCCGAGGACGATGGCGCTGGCCGTGCTGGCCGCCGAAGTCAGCCCCACGACGAGCCCGGTCACCGTGCTGACGGGCGCGTTGGCCGGGAGCAGAGCCTGAACGAAAAGGGGCGCCACGGGCAGGAGAATGTTGCGGGCCAACCAGCTCAAGAAGCGCAGGATGTACGTGGGCATGACGCCGGTGGCCGCAAGCACGTGGCGCCAGGCTTCCAGAAACCCCATGTGGGCCACTTCGGGGCTGGCCAAGGCCGGCGGCTCGTCCACCCAGCGCCAGACCAGCAGGCCGGCCAGGGCCAACAGTGTGCCCGTGACCCCGAAGGCCGCCCGGAAACCAAAGGTGTCGGCCAGCCACCCGCCGGCCAGAGGCCCCACGGCCACGCCGCCCCACAAGCCCACTTGGATCATGCCCATGGCGTAGCCCGTGCGGTTGCGCGGCGTGGAGGCGGCCACCAGGGCGTTTACGGCCGAAACTGTGCCCGTGATGAACCCTTGAAGGGCCCGCAGCAGGGCCAGCTCCTCGGCGGAGCGCGCAAATCCCATCGCCGCGAGCACCACGGCGCCCCCGAACATGGCCCGCTGGACCATCAGCTTGCGCCCGTACCGGTCGGCCAGGGAGCCCCACACTGGCGAGGCCAGCATCATGGTGATCGCCTGCGACGAGAAGACCATCCCCGACCAGAACTCGACGCTCAGGCTGGTGCGCGTGCCCAGCGCCTGCACGTAAAGGGGGAGGAAGGGGAAGATGATCGAGAAGCCCATCGCCGAGACGAGCTGGGCAGTGAACATGATGAAGAGAGTGCGCTGCCAACGGGCCATCTCTCACCCCGTGTGCTGCCCGCGCCGAGAGTGT
>JALSKA010000111.1 GCA_026989095.1 Ardenticatenaceae bacterium | reverse complement strand
CCACCGCTGTCGTCTCCTGCGCCTTGCGGTCAAAAAAGCCCCCACAATGAGAAAGAGGCCCACGGCCACAAAAAAGAGGTAATCGGCAAAAGTGGGGCCACCGTCATCATCTTGGGGCCGCGTGGCCGTGACCGCGCCCCGTGCGGGCGTGGGCGTAGGCGCGGGCGTGGGGGTCAAACGCGGGCCGGGCGTGGCCGGCGGCGGTGGCTCGGGGGTGACGCTGGGCATCACCTGCAGGCCCCCGCGTGCTGTCGGCGTGGGCGTGGGGGCGAGCACGACGGGGGTCAGGGCTGCGGCCTCGTCCCCACACACCTCCTCGAAGGTGAGCACCGGGGGCGCGGCCGCCTGGCCCGGCGTGCCGCTGCCCCACCGCCACCCGTCCACGTCGCCGTTGCGCACACGGTAGGCGCCGGCGCCCAAGGAACTGTAGACCCACCTGCCCTGCCGGGGGTCCAAGTGCCAGTAGGACCAATACGTACACGGTCCTTGCCCCTGGCACTGGCAGAAGCAGGGCTCCTGGGGGTACTGACAGCCCTCACCCGCGATTGAACAGACCATGAGCCCCCCTTCCACGGCCATGACCACGTCCAGCCCGCTCCGCCTGAGCAACTCGGCGCCGCTGATTTCCGGCTCATCGAAGAGCACACAGGCGGCGCGCACGGTGCCGTCACCGTGCTGGACCACCACGCCGGCCCGGCTGGGCTCCTGGGCCGCGGCCGGGGGCCCGCCCTCCAAGAGGGCGAAGAATGCCAGGGCCAGGAGCACACTCGCGGCCCACGGCCACCGTGTGGGGCGAAGGCCCGACGCTCTCCCGAGCATCCTCAACGTCCGGCGAACGCACGCCGGCCCGTGGCCACGCCCGCCAGGAGCAGGGCCACCCCCGAGATGACAAGCAGGGCGGCCGGCCACGCCGTGGCATCAGCTCCCGTGGTGGGCAACGTCCCGGGGACGCTGGCCTCGGGTGGGTTGGCCGCTGTCACGACGGGGAGCTCGACAAAGGTGACGCCGGCCAGCGCGGGCACCGCCTGGACGGTGGCCAGGAAGTTGTCGCCGGGCACGGTGGCCTTCCACTGGAAGGCCCCGCTCTCGGCCTGAAGGGCGGCCAGAGCTTGTTGTGGCGCACTCCACGCCTCCAGGGACTGCCCGGCCGCCAGGAGCCCCTGGATGACCCAGGCCGTGCTGTTGGCATCCGTCTCGGTGCCGAAATCGCTCGGCTTCTGGTAGGGGAACCCCCCGTCCTCGTTCTGCTGTCCGCGCAGGAAGTCGAGGGCGCGGGCGATCACCTCGCCGGAAGCCGGCTCGCCGCCGGCCACCAGCGCCTGGATGGCCAAGGCCGTCGTGTTCGTATCCGGCTGACCGGCACCGTCGAAGGCCCAGCCGCCGTTGTCGGCTTGGAGCGCCTTGAGCGCCTCCACGGCGTCGGCGGGCACGGGCCGGCCGGCGTTCTTGAGGGCCAACATCGCAAAGGCGTGGTCGGTGACCAAGCCATCGAAGCGGCCGGTCTCCTCATCGTAGCGGGCAAGCAGGGCGGCCACCAAGTCCGCGCCCCCGAAGGATGTGGGGTCCTGGCCGGTGGCCACGGCCACCAGGATCACCTTGGCGATCTCGCCGGTGCGCTCCAGCCGGCCGGCCTGGGCGGCGAGGAAATCGAGGGGGGAGGGGGAACCCCACCGGCTCACATCCTCGCCCGCGGCCACAGCCGCGAAGACCGTGTCGGCCGTGGCGCCGACGCTGCTTCCCTCACTGAACCCGTCGCTGAAACCGCCGTCAGCCTGCTGCTGGGCCCGCGCCCACGCTAGCGCCTTGCCCAGATCCGCCCCTTGGGCCCACGCGGGCAGAGCCCACAGGGCCATCACGGCCACGAGAACCAGCAGCACCAAGGGTACCCTCCGGCTCATGGATCACCTCCTTCTCTCTCACGATTTCAAAGCAAAAAGCCTTCCCCATCGCTGTCAGGGAGGCACCAAAGAAAAAGCCTCCCCGGCGCTCACAGGAAGGCAGCAGTGCGGCAAACGCTCCGCTCCCTTTCCGCGAAGGGGTGCCGGAGCACAACCGTGGCCGGCGACCTGGCTTAGGCGGCAACTGCCGCCATCACAGTTGCGGGACAGCGCCGGACTCTCACCGGACTTCCCCGAACCACGGTTGGGCCTCGTCCGACTCTTCAGTTGGCTGTCCACAAGTATAGCGCCCTTCGCCCAAAAGGCAAACCTCCCTTTTTCCCCATTTTTCGGAAAGTGGGGGGTTGTGATACAATTCCCCAGGAACGCCCGGAGTCCCGAGAACCAGGAGGTGAAACGCCCGAGATGCCCCCTGTGTATTCGATTGTGGTGCCCGTCTACAACGAGGAGGCTATCCTGCCGGAGCTCTACAGCCGCCTGACCGCGGTCATGGAACAATTGGGCGAGCCCTACGAGCTAATCTTCGTCAACGACGGCAGCCACGACCGTTCGCTCGAGATCATGCGCGAGCTGCACCGCCGGGATCCCCGGGTGAAAGTGATCAACTTCGCGCGCAACTTCGGCCACCAAGTGGCCATCACGGCCGGCCTGGACTACGCCAGGGGCGATGCCGTGGTCATCATCGACGCCGACCTCCAGGACCCCCCCGAAGTGATTCCCGACCTGGTGGCCCGGTGGAAAGAGGGGTACGAGGTGGTCTACGCCGTGCGCACCGAGCGGGAAGGGGAGACGTGGTTCAAGGAGTTCACGGCCAAGCTCTTCTACCGGCTCATTCGGAGCATCACCAACGTGGACATCCCCCTGGACACGGGCGACTTCCGGCTCATGGACCGCCAAGTTGTGGAGACGCTGCGCGCCATGCGGGAGCGCCACCGGTTCATGCGGGGCATGTCCTCGTGGGTGGGCTTCCGGCAAACGGGCGTGCCCTACCGCCGCCACCGGCGCTACGCGGGGGAGACGAAGTACCCCTTCCGCAAGATGCTGAAGTTCGCCCTGGACGGCATCACCAGCTTCAGCTACTTGCCCCTGCAGCTCGCCACCTACCTGGGATTTGCCATTGCCGCCATGAGCGCTCTCTTCATTCTCTTCGTCATCGTGGCACGCCTCTCGGGGATGCAAGCCTTTGTCGGGCAGGCCACAACTCTCGTCACCGTGCTCTTCCTGGGGGGCATTCAGCTCATCTCCCTGGGCATCTTGGGGGAGTACTTGGGGCGCGTCTACGAGGAGATCAAGGGGCGTCCTCTCTACATCGTGGCCCAGACGTGGGGGCTGGAGGCCCCGCCGCTGCCCCCCCACGCCCACGTGGTGGACGTGAGCCACCTTCAGCCCTCCCCGAGCCCGGAGGAGAGCGGGGTCGATCCACACCCATCACGCGAACAGCCGTCGAGGTAGGCCTATGGCGGACAAACGCGCCCCCTTGCGCATTCTCCTGGTCGAAGATGACGCGGCCGCGGCCAAACTCTACCGCTGGGTGCTCATGAACGAGGGCTTCGAGGTTCTTCTGGCCAGCTCGGGTGAAGAGGGCTACGCGCTGGCCTCGGAGCAGACTCCAGACCTCATCATCGTGGACGTGCTCCTCCCCGGCATGGACGGCTACGCCCTGTGTCGTCGGCTGCGCCAGAACGTGGTCACGCGCACGATCCCCATCCTGTTGATCAGCGCCAAAAGTGACATCGCCGACAAAATCGCCGGCCTGGAGGCCGGGGCCGACGACTACCTCGCCAAGCCCTTTCATCCCGAGGAGCTGGCCTACCGCGTCAAGGCCCTGCTGGCCAGATACCAGTCGCCGGTCTTCTCGGGAGCAAACGCCTATGCTCGGGGGAAGATTATCGCCTTCTTCAGCAGCAAGGGGGGCGTCGGCAAGACGACCATCGCCGTCAACTTGGCCGTGGCCATGCGCCGGCAGAGCGGCAGCACTGTGGCCCTCTTCGACGCCGACTTCTTCTTCGGCAACGTGGGCGTCTACCTCAACCTGCCGACGGTCTACAGCGTGCTCAACTTGGTGCCCAGCGCCGATCACCTGGACACCGTGGTTCTCGACCAAGTGCTCCTCCCCCACGCCTCCGGCATCCGCGTGCTCCTGAGCCCCTATTACCCGGAGGAGGCGGAGCTGGTCGAGGCCCACCACGTGGAGAAGATTCTTGGCGCCCTGGCCCAAACGTACAGTTACGTCCTCGTGGACTGCCAGGCCAGCTACGACGAGCGCACGCTGACCGTGTTGGAGCGGGCCGACGTCATCGTGCTCATCACCACGCCGGAAGTGGGGGCCATCAAGAACACCAGCCGTTTCCTCGAACTGGCCGAGAAGCTGGCCATTGGCCCCGAGCGCGTCCACATCCTGGTGAACCGCTCTGACTCGGACGTGGGCGTGGAGATCGGGGAAATCGAGCGCACGCTGCGCCACCCGGTCGCCTTTCAAGTGATCAGCGGGGGGCGCACGGTGGTTTTCAGCGTGAACCGGGGGATCCCATTGGTCATGGATCACCCCGGACACCCCTTCTCCCAACAGATGCTCGCCATTGCCGAGGAATTGATGGCCGCCATGCCGGCGCGAACGGTGAAGTGAGCTGCACCGGCGTTGCCCTTGGCCACGTGGAGACCGAGACACCATGCTGCCACAAAGCCACATTGCCTACACCCTGAGCGCGTTCCAACTGGCCCAGAAACGCCTGCCCGCCCTGGAGGACGTGGATTATCGCGTCGTGGCCCTGGCCGCCATGGGGCCAGACCTCATCGACAAGCCCCTGGCGGCTCTCTACTTCTACCGCAAGTACAAGGCCGCCGTGCTCTTCGCCCACACGCTCCTCTTCCACTTGGGCGTGCTGGCCTTCGTGTGGCGCCGGCGGCGCCGGTGGTGGCCCTACGCGCTGGCCTTCGTGGGCCACGCCGTGGCCGACCGGCTTTGGTTCTTCCCGGACACCTTTTTCTGGCCCCTGCGCGGGTGGCGGTTTCACGTCTGGCAGAAGGCCGGCAGCGAGCAGGAGGACATCCGGTGGGCCTATTGGTACGCCTTCACCCGCCGGCCCGAGCTCTGGGGGTGGGAAGTGGGCGGCCTTGTCGCCGGGCTCTGGTTCGTGCTCTCCAACCGGCTCTACCGGCCGGGGCGCCTCGCCACGTTCCTGCGCACCGGCCGGCTCCCCCAGGAGGAGACCTGATGGCGCTCCTGCTCCTGCTTCGTGTACGACGGCCACCAACGGCTCTCGGCACTGCTCTCCGCCAGGAGGAGACCTGATGGCGCTCCTGCTCCTGCTTCTGCTCCTGGTGCCGGCCCTCGTCTGGCTCCTCGTGCCCGGGCCGGCCGGCGCCTCCCCCCTGGTGGCCTACACGCTCCCGCGCCACCTGTGGGGCGCCATGCGCGACGGGCGCCGGCGCAGCCACTACGCCCTGGCCCACGCCACCATCAACGTGATCGAAGAGCGGGCCGGCAATTCACTTCGCCTGAGCAGCCTGGCCGACGAGGATGGCTTCGTGCTGGTGGGCCTCCGCGATGCTCCCCTGGCCCTCAATGCCGCGCGGGATGCCCTGGGCCGCCTTCAGGGAAATGAGCCCCAATTGGTCGTTCGCCTGCGGAGTGGCTTCACCCTCGTGGCCGGCCAAGCCATCGCCCTGGGCACAAGCCTGATCGCCCTGGTGCTCGTGCCGCGCCTGGTGCCGATAGGCATCCTGCTCGGCCTGGGCTTGGCCACTTGGCTGGCCCGGCCGGCATCACGCCTCCTCCAACGCACCCTTCTCGCCGGCGCGGACGTGGACGGCCTGCACGTCGCCCGCGCCCAGGCCGAGGCCGGCATGCATCCCCTGGCCCTGCTTTTGCCCGGCTACGGCCGCGTCAAGGTCTTCGTCACCAGGCAGCAGCCCTCCTCCCGGCCCACACGCCGGTACCGTGCCTACTAGGAGGCGAAGATGTCGGCCCCGTACCCGCCCGTCGTCCGCCTGTTGGCCCGGCTCCTGGGGTGTGCTCCGGCGGAATCCCTGGTGGCCGGGGCTGCCGTCCACTTCGCCTACCGGCCTGCGTGGCGAGACCAGCAGGGCGTCCGCGTCCTCGGCGTGGCCCCGAGTTTCCCCGAGTCCCTGTGGCGCCGCCTGGGCGTGCCCTTTGAACGCCACACGGCCGCCGAACTCCGCCTGGCCGCGCTCCTCCGGGAGCCCCCACGCGACCGCCACCTCCTCGTGCTCGCACCGGAGGGGCTCCTCCACGTGAGGGCGTGGGGCACGACACACGTCACCGTGGACGACGGCGAGACCGTCCACTCCGCCGTGCCCGAGCAGGTGGAAGCCCGGTGGGCCCGTGCCGTGCCACCCGGCATCTGGTACGCCGTGAGCCGGCGGCGCGTGAGGCCGTCCGAGCGCACCCTGTGGGACGGCCTGCTCCACAACGCTCACGACATGCTCGTCTCTAGCGGCGCGCCCCAAGGGGTGGACGGCATCGAACTGTGGTGCGAGGCCTTGGCCACGTGGCCCGAGGACCTGGCTTGGCCGGCTGGCGCCGCGGCCACGGCCGCTCACATCAGGGAGACGGGCTCGCTCTGGCGGCAGGCCCTGGCCCAGGCGCTGGAAGCCCTGGCCCCACGCCTTCCGGTCGCGCTCCGGCCGGCTCCCCTGCTAGCCGCCTGCGTCGAGCTCTGGGAGGAGGTGGCCGACAAGCTGGCACAGGCCGCCGCGCGGGAGGATGCCGACGCCCTCGTGGCCGCGCGCTCGCGCGTGCTGCGCCTGGCTGGCGCCGAGAGCAGGCTGTGGAGCCACATTGCCGAGCACGCCCGGCGCGCCCTTTTCGACGACCAGCGTTGAGCGAGGTTCCAACCCCCATGAACCGACGGCGGAACGCTGACCTGTACGCCCAAGAGCTTTCCTTCACGGACGCGACGCCCACACCGTCACGCCGCACAGGGTGCGGGCCGCGCGGGTGTCGGGGCTGTCTGACGGCAATTCTGGTGGGCCTGATTGCTGTAACGTTCACAGGTGCTATCTTCATGTGGGCCTACTGGCGGGCCATCGTGCTCCGCGGGCCGGTCCACGTCCTCATCTTGGGCACGGACGAGCGCCCCGGCGAGGCCGGCCCCTTCCGCTCCGACACCATGATCCTGGCCCGCTTCTCCCCCCGCGAGCCCCGCGTGGCGCTCCTCTCCATCCCCCGCGACCTGTGGGTCAACATCCCGGGCGTGGGCGAGAACCGCATCAACGCCGCCCACTTCTTCGGCGGCCCGCCCCTGGCCAAGGAGACGGTCGCCGCCACTTTTGAGGTTCCCGTTCATTATTATGTCAAGATAAACTTCGATGGCTTCGTGCGCATCGTAGACGCCTTGGGGGGCATTGAGGTAGACGTGCCCGAGCCCCTTGTGGACACCAACTACCCCACGCCCGACTACGGCGTGACCACCGTGCGCATCGATGCCGGCCTGCAGAAGATGGACGGCGAGGTGGCTCTCGTCTACGCCCGCTCGCGTTACAGCACCAGCGACTTCGACCGGGCGAGGCGTCAGCAGCAGATTCTGGTCGCCATGCGGGCCAAGCTCACCCGGCCGTCCACGTGGCCCCGGCTGCCCCGAGTGGCCCGAGCCGTTGTGGAGAGCGTGGAGACCGACATGCCGGCGCAGGAGTGGCCGGTGTTGGCCCTCATCGCGTGGCGGGCGGGCGCCATCGAGCGGTACGCCATTGGCCCCAACGAGGTCACGCCCACGATGATGGCCAACGGCGCCGATGTGTTGCTCCCCGACTGGGAAGCCATTCGGCGCGTGTTGGCCGAGATGCAGGGGGAGTAGACCTAAGGTGGCCGTCGGGGGAGTTCCCCCCAGGGGTAGCGCATCCACTGGTAGGGGTTGACGGCTACGGCGTAGACGCGCATTTCCCAGTGCAGGTGCGGGCCGGTGCTCAGGCCGGTGCTGCCCACCTCCCCCAGCTTCTGGCCCGGCACCACCAGGTCGCCCACGCTCACGTCCCGCTTGGAGAGGTGCATGTAGGCCGAGTGGAGCCCGAGGCCGTGGTCCACGATGATGAGCTTCCCCCGAACGAGCACGTCGTCCGAGAAGACCACCCGGCCGGCCGCCGGGGCGTAGACGGGGGTGCCCTCGGGTGCGGCAATGTCGAGGCCGGCGTGTTGCCCTCCCATGCGCCCGTCCTGGTATTGCCGGCGCGTGCCGAAATCGGTGGTCAGCGTGCCGGTGATGGGCCAGGTGAAGGCCCCCTCCCACAGGCGTTGTGCGGTCACCTCCTCGAAAATGGGCCGAATGCGCTCCCACTCAGCTCGCACCAGCTCCGGGTCGAGCAGTGACGCCCTGTCGGGCGGCAAGGTCAGGTGTTGCACGGGAAAGTCGGCCTCGACGACGGGCACGCGCATCACTTCCTGGACCACGTCGTCCGAGCCGGCGGCCGTCGCCGTGATCACCAGGGGGCGCTCCCCCACGGGGTTCCAGACCGGGACGGGCAGCAACCCCCAAGCCCGTCGGCCGTCGAGGGGTACCAAGGTGAGGTCAACCCCGTCGAAGATGGCCTGGAGCCGGGCCGGCCGGGTCGCTTCAACCCACAGGACGGCCGTCTCCCCCTGGCGCACTTGGGCCGGCTCCCAGCGCACGCTCAGGACCAAGGGGTCCGGGGTAGGGGAAGGCGTGGCCGTGGGAGGGGGCGTGGCCGTAGGCGGGGGCGTGGGCGACGGCGACGGGGTAGGGCGAAGCGCCACGGCAGCAGGGGTGGACAGGGCGGGGGTAACCTCGGAGGAGGGAGAGGGCCGAGGGGAACCGGCACAACCGGCGGCCAGCATGGCTCCCAGCAGACAGGCCATCACCAGTCCGCCGGCCCGCAGCTTCCGGCCTGAATTTGACAGGCGCCGACACCGCCCTACAATCCGCCCCATGAGTACCGCAATCATGCTCACCGCCCTCTCGTACTTGGTTCACCTGGTGGCCACACTCCTCTGGTTCGGGTGGAGTGTGCTGGCGGTCATGGTCTCCCCCCTGGACTCGTCGAGCCCGATGACCGCCCTCTTCCGCCGAATGACGCCCCTGGCACTCGTGGCCTTCGCAGCCCTGGGGGGATCGGGGCTCTACCAGCTCGCCAAGGACCCCCACTACGTGGACCTGCTGGCGCTCACCAACACGTGGAGCCAGCTCATGTTCGTGAAACACGTGCTCTACGCGGCCGAGGCCCTTGTCCTGGCCTTCTACCGCCTGAACCTGGAGCCGGAGCTCCGCCTGGTGGGGCGGGCTGCCGCGCGCGGCCGCTCGCCCGCCGACACGCCGGCGCTGGTGCGGCGTCACACGCGGCTGGCGCGGCTCAACTTGGCGCTCAGCCTGGCCATCCTCATCCTGACGGCCTGGATCACGGCTATCCCCGATCCGCCATACCCGCTCCGGTAACGGGCCAGGTCCACCGCACAACACGCCCAGAAGGAGTCACCATGTTCGAGATCGTCTTTCTCGGCACGTCCGCCTCGGCGCCCTCCGTCCACCGCAACGTGACGGCCACGATGGTGCTCCACCGTGAATACCGGTTTCTCATCGACTGTGGCGAGGGCACCCAGCGCCAACTCCTGAAGAGCGGGCTGGGGTTCCGCAAGCTGGAGCGCATCTTCATCACCCACGGCCACCTGGACCACATCCTCGGCCTGGCCGGGCTCGTCTCCACCTTCAGCCGGTGGGAGGTGGTGCGCACGCTGGAAATACGCGCCGGCCGGTGGGCCTTGGAGCGCATCAAGGACCTGCTGGTGGGCGTGGTGCTGCGGGGGGAGCGCCACACGGCCATCGACCTGCGCTTCCGCGAGCTGGCCCCGGGCGTGATCTTCGAGGACGCCCACTTCGAGGTGCGGGCCTTTCCCGTGATCCACAGGGGAGGAGACTGTTACGGCTTCATTTTCGAGGAGAAGGCCCGCCGGCCTTTCCTCCCCGAAAAGGCCGACGCCTTGGGCGTGCCCTTCGGGCCGGAGCGGGGGCGGCTGGTGGCCGGCGAGAGCATCCGGCTGCCGGACGGGCGCGTGATCACGCCGGACGACGTGTTGGGCCCGCCTGTGCGGGGCACGAAGCTGGTCTACGTGGGCGACGTGGACGACGTGGCCCCGCTGGTGGAGGTGGCCCGCGACGCCGACGCGCTGGTCATCGAGGCCACCTACACCGAGGCCGACGCGGAGATGATCGCCCACCACGGCCACATCACCGCCCGGCGTGCGGCCTGGCTGGCGCGCACGGCCAACGTGCGCCGGCTCTACTTGAATCACATCAGCCGGCGCTACCGGGGGCCGGAAATCGAGGCCGAGGCCCGCGCCCTCTTCCCCCAGGCCGTCGTGGTCAAGGACTTCGACCGGGTTCAGGTCAAGCGGCAGCGGCCTTGAGCTCACGCCCTCCTCCGCCTCACACACGCTAGCCCGGCCGGCGCAGGTGCCAGAAGAAGAGGCTGGTGAGGAAGATCAGCCCCGGGAGGAAGGGGCAGAGCACCACCAGGGGATTAGGCTGGCCTTCCGGCTCGTCCGGCGGCGCGGTCTCCTCCTCGGCCCCGCTGGGGGGTGGAGTCGCTATGGGCTCGTCCGCCTCTGCGGCGCCGGTGTCCTGCGGCTCCCGTGGGGGCAAGCCCACCCACTCGCGCCAGCGCCGGTCCAGCTCATCCTGGTCGAACCCGTACACCTGTTCGAGCGCCCGGTCGGTCAGCTCGCCTTCGGCGAAGACACTCAGGAGCTCGCTCATCTTCTCCCGGCCATAGGTGGAGATCAAGTAGTCCACCAGGCTGTAGACTTGGGCGTACCAGAGGTTCACGCGCTCCGGGTTCCCCGTCGGGCTGGTGAGGGAACGGACGCTGAAGACATCATCGCGGCGGATCGCCTCGTCGAGCACGTCCTGGTAGCCCGGCCGCAGCTCGCCCTCGTTGTACATGGCCAGCCCCTCGTTGAGCCAGGCCGGCAGGTCGGCGAAGGGGTTCTCCGTGGCCAAGCCCACCACCACGTGGGTGAGCTCGTGGTAGATGGTGGGCTCCACCTCCGGGTGGGTGGCCAGGAGCAGCATGGTGTCGGGCGCCACGACGGTGCCCAGCGTGATGACTTGGGCCTCGAAGACGCTGCCCCGGGCGACCAGCGCCTCCCGCATGTCCTCGCTCGTCAGGTAGCCGAAGATCTTGATCGACATCTCCGGCCGCACGCCGAAGTTCTCCGCAATGCGCCGGAGGGCGTCGGCGCTGATGTCGGCCAGCCGCTCCGCCTCGGCGTCGTCCAGCCCGTAGGCAAAGAAGCGGATGTTCTCCCGCTCCACTTCCTTCCAATCGAAGCGGTCGTCCCAGTAGAAGAGGGTGAAGACATCGCTCTTGAAGGTGTTGCCGGCCTCGTCGGTGAGGCGCCACCAGTACTCGATCTCGGTGCCGGGCGGAATTTGGCCGCGCTCCACCCGCTCCACGAGGGTGATGTCAACCTCCGCGGCCGGCTCGAACGACTCCGGGTAGGTCCGGCTCACCGTGGCCCACCAGCCAGGACGGTAGAAGAGGGTCACTTCGGTGATGGGGGCGTCGGCCTCGGCCACGAGGCGGAAGCGCAGCTCTTCGCTGAAGGAGTAGTCGGCCGAGGATTCCAGCAGGCGAATGGCTCCCTGGCCCTGAGCCACCGCGGAGGAGATGATGACCATCAAGCTCACAGCCAACCAGATCAGCCAGCGTCGCATGGGTTAGCTCCTTCCACGTGATGGTTCACTTGGGCGCCCCACGAAGCTCATCTCGAAGGCCACCGGCAACAATTCCTCCAAACGGTACTGACGCCAGTGGCCCTCCACGTTCACGACGATAATTTCGGTCTCGGGAGAGCCGAACTCCGCCACCACGGAGCGGCACCCGCCACAGGGCGTGCCCCCGTCCTCGGTGAGGACGAGGAGCCGCCGCACGCGGCGGTGGCCTTCGCTGACGGCCTTGGCGACGGCAACGCGCTCGGCGCAGAGGGACTGGGGAAAGGCAGCGTTCTCCACGTTGCAGCCCGAGTAGATGCGCCCCTCCTCGGTTTCCACGGCCGCGCCGACGGCATAGCCCGAATAGGGGGCGTAGGCGCGCTCCCGCGCCAGGCGGGCGGCCTCGAAGAGGGCGCTGAGTTCCGGGGGCAATGGCATGGTCTCCTCCGGTCACAAGGACTCCAGCACGTCGGGCTCAGGGCCTTGGGGTCACGCCCAGCCGGCGCATTTGCCGGGCCAACATGAGCCGGCCAGCGCGGTCGAGCAGGGGCCCCGTGAAGAACTCGAGCCAAGGGGCCACGCGCAACCACCCGGCAATGTAGGCGTGCCGGCGTGGGCGGTTGAGGAGGTGCCAGATCAACTCGGCCACTTGAGCGGGCGTCACCCCGTTCACGCGCCCGGTGAAAGCTCGTCCGGCCTTGGCCGCGGCCACCTGGAAGAACTCCGTCTCCACGGGGCCGGGCTTGACCACGGTGATGTGCAGGGGACGTCCCCGCCACTCCCGGTAGGCCGCCACGGTGAGGGCGTCCACGAAGGCCTTGGTGGCGCTGTAGAGGGCCATGCCCGGCACCGGGATGTCGCCCGCCACGGAGCCCACGTTGACAATGTGGCCGCCTTGGCGAGCCACCATGTCGGGCAGGGTGAGCAGCATCAGGTGGACCACGGCCTCCACGTTCAGGCGCAGCATCTGGCGCGCCACCGGCCACGCCATTTCGTCGAGGACGCCGAACCACCCGAAGCCGGCGTTGTTGACGAGCACGTCCACAGGCCCATACGCGGAGCGCACGCCCTCGACGACCCGCGCGCGCTCCATCTCGTCGGTGAGGTCCGCGGCCACCACCAGGGCCTCTCCTCCGCTCTGCCGGATCCGCGTGGCCACGTCGGCCAGCCGATCCTCCCGCCGTGCCACAAGGGCCACGCGAATCCCCTCCCGTGCCAGGCGACGGGCCACTTCTACCCCAATGCCGCTCGAGGCCCCCGTGACGAGGGCGACTTTTCCCTGCCAGCTCATTGCTCCTCCGAAGAAGGAATGATGTCGTGCTGTTGGGCCGCGCCGGGTGCCTCCCGCAACAGGGCCAGGCCGTGGGGCAGGGCCGGCAGAATGGCCTCCAAGTTCTCACAGGCCGCCTTGGGGCTCCCCGGCAAGTTGACGATCAGCGTGCGCCCCCGAACGCCGGCGGCCGGCCGGCTGAGCATGGCGTGGGGGGTCACGCGCAGGCCGGCCACGAGCATGGCCACCACCAGCCCGGGTGCCTCCCGCTCCAGCAGCGGGCGGGTGGCCTCGGGCGTGCGGTCCCGGGGGGCGAAGCCCGTGCCCCCGGTGGTGAGCACCAAGTCCACACGTTCCTCGTCCGCCCAGCGGCGGATGATCTCCCGGATGGGCTCCACCTCGTCGGGCACCGTGGCTTGGGCCACCACAGTGGCCCCGGGGAGACGTGACTCCACCAGCGCGGCCAGGGCCGGTCCGCTGCGGTCCTCGGCCTCGCCGCGCGACACGCGGTCGCTGACGGTGAGAATGCCCACGCGAAGGGATGTCTGCGTCATGGGCGCCTACCTCCTTATTTGCCCGGCAGCTTGCCCTGTTGGGGAGACCCAGAGAAGTATACTGCAAAGGGAGCCAACGTCCAAGGAAGGCGCGGGGAAAGGCCATGGAGAGGAGCCACCATCCCGGCAAGGCTGTGAGATTGACAAGGGTCCCCCTTTGGGTGTACAATTACGCGCGGCGCGGAGAGGTGCCGGAGTGGACGAACGGGCACGACTGGAAATCGTGTAGGGCGGTAGACCCGTCCTCGAGGGTTCGAATCCCTCCCTCTCCGCCTCTTCCCTCGTCACACGGCACGGGCGGGCTCTCGCCCGCCCGTTGTGTTTCTCCACTGCCCCCGAGTGCCGGGCGTGGCCGCACAACGCCCCCCGAGGAGGAAGCCCATGAACCCGGACGTGCTCGTCATCGGCGGAGGCATCATCGGGGTCTCGGCCGCCTATTACCTGGCACGGGCCGACGCCAGCGTCACGCTGGTGGAGCAGGCTACCATCGCGGCCGGCAGCTCATACGGCAACGCCGGGCTGGTCACCCCCAGCGAGTCCCCGCCCCTGCCCTCGCCGGCCGCCCTACGCAAGGGCGTGCGTTGGCTCTTCGATCCCACAAGCCCCCTCTACATCAAGCCCCGCTTGGACCCGGAGCTGTGGCGCTGGCTCTGGCGCTTCCGGGGCGCCTGTCACCCCGACGCCTTCCGCCGCGCCTTGGCCCCGCTCCACGAGCTCTCCCGCCGGAGCGTGGAGCTCTACGAGGCGCTGGTGGCCGAGGAGGGCATCGAAGCCCCCTTCGAGCGGCGGGGCCTGCTCATGGTCTACACCACGCCGGCGGGGTTCGCCGAGGGGCGCGAGTGGGCCGAGACCGTGCACCCCTTAGGCATCGAGTACCACGTGTGGGAGGGCGCCAGGGTGCGCGAGGAGGTCCCCCTGCTCCGCCCCGGTGTGGTGGGTGGCATCTACTTCGTGCAGGACGCCCACATGGAGCCGGCCGGCTTCGTGCGCCAACTGGCCGCGCGGGCCCGCGCCCACGGCGCCGAGCTGCGCGAACAGACGGAAGTGCTGGACTTCGAGGTGGAGGGCAAGGCCATACGCCGCGTGGTGACCACTCGGGGCACCTACGCGCCCGACCACGTGGTGCTGGCCGCCGGGGCGTGGAGCCCCCACTTGGGCCGGCGGCTCGGCCTCGCCCTGCCCATCCAAGCCGCCAAGGGGTACAGCCTCACGGTCCGCCGGCCACCCCAAATGCCCGAGCTGCCCCTCATCCTGGACGAGGCCAAAGTGGCCGTCACGCCGATGGGCTCGTGGCTGCGGTTCGCCGGCACCCTCGAGCTGGCCGGGCTCGACATGACGATCAACCCCGTGCGCGTGGCCGCCATCAAGAGGGCTGTGGCCACTTACCTCACCATCTCCCCCAACGAGGAACCTTTGGTGGAGCTCTGGCGCGGCCTGCGCCCCTGCACGCCCGACGGCCTGCCCATCATCGGCCGTCCTCCTCACTTGGAAAACCTCATCGTGGCCGCTGGCCACTGCATGTTGGGCATCTCCCAAGGCCCGGCCACCGGCCGGCTCGTGGCCGACTTGGCCCTCGGCCAGAGCCCCGACATGGACCTGACCCCCTTCCGCGTGGAGCGCTTCTGAGAGCGGTGCTCTCCCAATTTTGACCTCCTGACGGAAACGAGTAGAATATGGGGGTGGTCGTGCTAGGCGGGGAGCTAGCGGTGCCCTGTACCCGCAATCCGCTACAGCGGGGCCGAATTCCCTCCTTGAGGCCTCGTGCAGCCGGGACTGCCGCAGTCAGCGGCGTTGATGGCTGGGTCCTGAGCGGCGAGAGCCCGTGAACGGGTCAGGCCCGGAAGGGAGCAGCCATAAGCGGTCACTCTCGGGTGCCTCAGGGGTGCCTGGCCTGAGCCGGCTGACTGTGTGCAAGCCGGCACGCAGGGGTCGAGGGGAGGGTGCACGACCACCTTTTTTGCGCACAACGCCGCCAAAGGGGCTCTTTGCCGGGCCCCTTTTCCGTGTGTGGCGGCGTCCTGCTGCCGCCACGCGGCATCACATCCTGCTGCGACGGCAGGGGTAGTCCTATGAACGATCTGCTCGAAGAGATAGCCCCCGAACAGACGCTGAACTCGTCTTTGACAACCACAACACTTCCACCACTCTCCCGAACCGTCCTGCGCTTCCACTCTCCAGATGTCCGGGTGGCCCTGTGGCTTCTCCTGTTGAGCCTGATTGCCATCACCGGGGCGGGTTTCGCGCGCCACGTTCTCCGGCCGACCCAGCTCGCCCTGACTGTGAACGGCCGGCCCGTGGAGGTGGTCACCTACCAGCGCACCGTGGGCGGCCTGCTCCGGGAGATGGGCGTCTCCCTCCACCCGCAGGACGTGCTCGTTCCCCCGGCCGACACGCCCTTGGCCAACGGCCAGGAGATCGTCCTGCGCTTGGCCGGCCGGTTGACGGTGGAGGCTGACGGGGAGCGCCGTGTGGTCTACACGCACGCCCAGACGGTGGAAGACGTGCTGCGCGAGCTCGACATCACGAAGGGCCCCGAGGACATGTTGTTCCTCGACGACCGGCCGGCCCGGCTCGACACCCCTCTGCCAAAATCCTCCGACGTGACGAGCCGGCCCCAGAGCACCCTCGTCCTCCGCCGAGCCGTGCCCATTCTGGTGGACGACGACGGCGTGGTGATGAGGCTCTACACCAGAGAAGCCACGCTGGGCAAGGCCCTGCTCGCCGAGGACATCCGGCTCTACGAGGGCGATCAAGTCCAGCCGGCCCTGGCCACGCGCGTGGCCCCCAACCTTCGCGTCACCATCCGCCGCTCCAAGCCGGTCACCGTTCGCTTCGACGGCCGCGTGGTCCGCACGCGCACGCGGGCCAAGACTGTGGGCGAGGCCCTGGAGGAGCTGGGCGTGAACGTGCGCCCCTTGGACCGGGTGGAGCCCAGCCTGGATGCGCCCGTCACCGACAACGTGGACGTGCGCGTCGTGCGGGTGGACCACGAGATCGTGGTCGAGACGGAGCAGATTCCCTTCGAGCGCCGCCTGGTGCCCGACCCCACCCTCGAGCTGGACACCTTCGAGGTGCGCGTGGAGGGCGAGCCGGGCGTGCGCAAGCGGGAGGTGCTCGTCGTCTACGAGGACGGCCGGGAAGCCCGGCGCGAGGTCCAGCGGGAGTGGGTGGAAAAGGAGCCCGTGGACCGCGTGGTGGCCTACGGCACGAAGGTCGTGGTGCGCACGCTCGAGACGCCCCAAGGCCCGGTCCAGTATTGGCGCCGCTTCCGCATGTTGGCCACCAGCTACACCGCGGCCACCAGCGGCAAGAGCCGGGATCACCCCCTCTACGGCATCACGCGCACGGGCGTGCCCAGCGGCTTCGGCATTGTGGCCGTGGATCCCCGAGTGGTGCGCCTCTGGTCGCGCGTCTACGTGCCCGGCTACGGCGAAGCCTGCGCCTGCGACACGGGCGGCGCCATCAGGGGGCTGCGCATCGACTTGGGATATGACGAGGACAACCTCAAGCTGTGGTATCGGTGGGTGGACGTGTACGTGTTGACGCCCGTGCCGCCCCCCGACCAGATTCGCTACATTGTGCCCGGGATCAAGGTGCCGTAGCCGCCCGCCATCGGGGAGCACCGTCGCCAGTGAACGCTCAAGAGGTGCGCGCCATCCTGCACGCTCATGGCCTGCGCCCCCGCAAGGGGCTGGGCCAGAACTTCCTGCTCGACAGGAAGGCGCTGGCACGCATCGTCCGGGCGGCGCAGCTCTCGCCGGACGAGATCGTCGTGGAGATTGGACCCGGCTTGGGAGCCCTCACGGAGCACCTGGTGCGCCACGCCGGCCACGTGGTGGCCGTGGAGTTGGACGAGCGCCTGTTGACAATCCTGCGCGCCCGCCTGGGACACGAGGAACGGCTGCACCTGGTCCACGGCGACATCCTTCGCGTGGACGTGCCCCAAGTGATCCGGGCTCACGTGTCCCCCCCAGAGCCGGTGCGCTACAAGGTGGTCGCCAATCTGCCCTACACCATCACCTCCCCGGCCATCCGCCACCTCCTGGAGAGCACACCTCCTCCCGAACGGCTCGTGTTGCTGGTCCAGCGGGAGGTGGCCGAGCGCATTGCCGCCACGCCCGGGGACATGAGCCTCCTGGCCGTCCACGTGCAGTTCTACGGTCGCCCCCGCGTTGTGGCCCACGTGCCGGCCGGCGCCTTCTACCCGCGCCCCAAGGTCACGTCGGCCGTGTTGGAGATCGTGCCCCACTCCATGCCCCCCGTTCCGGCCGAGGAGCGGGCCCTCTTCTTCCGCATCGTGGAGGCGGGGTTTCACCAGCGGCGCAAACAGCTCCGCAACGCCCTGGCCGCCAGCCTCGGCCTGCCCAAGGCACAGGCCGAGGCCCTGCTGCTCGCCGCCGGCGTCGAGCCGCGCCGGCGCGCCGAGACGCTTTCCCTCCAGGAGTGGGCACGCCTGCACGCCGCCTACCGGGAGCGTGACAAGCAAGGCCGGCCGTGATATGATAGCGCTGTCCTTCTCCCAACGTATCGGCACCAGCCTTGGAGGCATCGTCCCACCAGCATGAGACCGGTCCGCCACCCACACGCGCAGAGAAACGGGGAAGCCAAGCCCGGCGCCGGCCGAGCCGTTCAGTCCCCGCGCGTTCCCCGGGCCAACGGCCACGTCGGCCAACAGGGGCGGGAGAGGGCGTGGCGTCCGGCGATGGCCCTGCGCGTCATCCTGGTCCTCTACGTGGGCCTGGCCCTGGGGTACAACGCGGTCGTCCCCCTGGGCGAGGCGCCCGACGAAGTCTCCCACTACGGGTACGTGCGCCATGTGGCCCTGCGCGCCACGCTGCCGGCACCCCAAGGGGCTGCTTTTGGCGAAGTCTTCCAGCCGCCGCTCTACTACGCCCTGGTGGCCCCACTCACCGCCTGGCAGCCGGACGAGGACATCCCCGTCGTGGCCAACGGGGACTTCGAGCTGGACCACCCCACGCGCCGCGTCCGCGTGCTCATCCAACCGCCGGCCGCCCGGTGGCCCTGGCGGGGCGAAGCCCTGGCGTGGCACATCGCCCGCCTGCCCTCGGCCCTCTTCGGGGTCATCACTGTGGTGGCCACCTACTGGCTGGCCCGGGCCGTGATGCCACGGGAGCCGTGGACAGCCGTGCTGGCCGCGGCCTTCGTGGCCTTCTTGCCCCAGTTCACCTTCCAGGGCGGCACTGTGACCAACGACACGTTAACCGTCACCTTGGCCGCCACCACGCTCCTGGCCGCTGCCGTGGCCGTCCGGCGCACGTGGCACCGCCGCGCCGGGCCGGCAGCCTGGTGGTCTGCGGGCCTGCTGGGGGGGCTGAGCATTTGGGCCAAGACGAGCAACTGGCTCCTGGCGGCCACTGTCGGGCTGGCCTGGGCGCTCACGTGGCCCCTTTCCGGCCGGCGGGCGCGGCTCGCGGCCGTGGCCCTGCCGTGGGGCGCGCTGGCCCTCCCCTGGTTCGCCATGAACTGGTGGCGCTCGGGTGACCCCATGGGGTGGAACCTGCTCGACCGGGTGACGGACGAGCGCGTCGGGCCCCTCACCTGGCCCATCGTGCGCGAGGTGACCGCGGGGCTCGTGCGCACGTTTTGGGCCGGCTTCGGGGGAGCCGCCCACATCTCCCTGCCGGCCGGCCTGAACCTTCTGCTGGGCAGCAGCGTGCTCCTGGCCGTTGGCGGGCTGGTGTGGCGGCTGCGGCGCGCCAACAGCCGGGAGCGGACGCTCCTGGGGTGGCTCCTCGCCCACGTCGTCCTGGTGCTCCTCGGCTGGGTGCAGTGGACGCGCACCGTGCTCGGCACGGGCCAGGGGCGCCTCATCTTCCCGGCCCTGCCGGCCCTGGCCCTCCTCTTCGCCGCGGGGTGGGCCGAAGTGGGACGGCTGCTGGGCCGACGGCCATCCCACGTGGCCCTGGCCGGCGTCGGCGCAGGAGCCCTGTTGGGCACGTGGACGCTCCTCCTCTTCCTGCGCCCCCTCTACGTGGCGCCGCCCGTGGCCCCGCCGCCGGCGGAGCTGCGCGCGGCCGGCTGGTTCTTCGGGGACGGGCTCCAATTGCGCCGCTACGCCGTGCCGTGGGAGGAAGGCACGCAAGCAGCCCCCGGCACCCGCGCCGAAGCGTACTTCGAGTGGGAGGCCACCCGCTCCCTGGACGACCGCCGCCTGCGCCTCCAGCTCGTTGACAAGGAGGGGCGGCCCATCTGGATCAAGGAGGGCACCCCGTCGGCCGGCCGGGACACCACGGACCAGTGGCCTGTGGGCGTGCCCGTGGGCGCCTGGCACCGCCTGGAAGTCCCCCCCCAGGCCGAGCCCGGCTGGTACCGCCTGATGCTCAGCGTCCACACCCCTGACGGCCGCACCCTGCCCATCCGCAATGGCGACGGGCAGGTGCTGGGCGAGCAGATTATGGTCGGACAAGTGACCGTGGTGGCCCCATGAGCGTCCCGCGTTCCCCCGTGTCCCGCCTTCCGGACCTGCCCACGCTGGTGGTGCTCTTCATCGGGTGGCGGCTGCCGGCCCTGATCATGTTTCGCCCAGGCGGCTACGTGCGCCCCTTCCCTCCCTTGGGCACCCTCGACGTGGCCGCCCAAGTGGGATGGCGCGACTGGCTGCTGCTGGGCCCCTCCCCCCTGGAACCCCTGTTGCTGAACGTGCTCTCGGCTCCCTTCACCGGCGAGGTCAGCCGGCAAACGGCCATCGGCCTGTTCTCCCTCCCCTTCGAGCTGCTCACCCTTGTGCTGATCTACCGCCTGGCCTCGGCCGCCCACGGCCGGGAGCCGGCGGCCCGGCGGGCGGCCCTCTTCTGGGCCGGGCTCTGGTTGCCCCTGTGGAGCTGGCTCACCGGGCTGGCCGGGATTGGCGTAGCCCTCGCCCTGTTGGCCGTGTGGCTCGCCACCACGGCCCCTGCCGGGCCGACAGAGGGCCGCCGGCGGCTCGCTGCGGTTGCCGTCGGGATTCTGGCCCTGCTGTGGAACCTCTCGGCCCTGGTTGTGTTGGCGCCGGCCTGGGGAAACCGGCTCCTCGGCCGAGACCGGAGCTTCCCGCCCTGGAGAGCCATCGGCCTGGCGCTCACCCTCGTGGTGGCCGGCGCCAACCGGCTGCTGGACCCGCTCCTCCTGCTCCTGGCCGTGCTGGCCGTGGCCCAGCCCTCCCGCCGGAGCGCCGCTTACGCCGGCCTGCTCTCGCTCCTCTTCGTCCTGCGCGATCCTGTCGCCCCCTTCCTGCTGACCACCTCATCGGCCATCCTCCCGGCCCTCACGGTGGCCTATCTGATCGCCGCCGTCGGGGTGGCCGCCGAGTGGGCCTCCGGGGGGGCGGCGCGCGAAGCCTTGGGCCGGCGGCTGCGCCTGGCCGGCTC
>JALSKA010000110.1 GCA_026989095.1 Ardenticatenaceae bacterium | reverse complement strand
TTAATTCCCCCCCCGAGTGCCACTTCAACTTGTGCAGTCATATTGAGGTTCGTCACAGTGACCGTAGCTTCCTGAGCATTCCTCGAGAAATACAATAGCGTGCTAACACCTGAAAGGACAGACGAGATCGAGCCATTCCACCCCTTATTGGGCATTTCGGCCTGGCAAAAAGACAACCACAGCGTCTACACCAGAGTGAACGGGTTTACCGTGAGGTAGCCTTTACGTGGGGAGAGTGTGCTGCACAATGCAATTTGGCAGAGGCAATGCTGGAACAGGAAAAGATGAGCAAGGCCCGCCAGTACGCCCAGGCCGCCTACACCCTGGTCCAACACATGAAGAACCTTGAGCTTCAGGCCACCACATTACAAGTCCTGGCAGCCATAGCCCTCCACGAACAGCACTTTGAACGCGCTGCGATGTGTGCCCAACAGGCCCTGCGACTGCACAGCACGTGGGCAACAAGACCCTCGCGGCCAACGCGCTGGCCATCCTGGCGCGCATTGCGAGTGCACAAGGCAAGATGCACCCGGCCCTGAACTTCCTGCACGCCTGTGTGACCACCCTACGCCAGACAGGACACCCCTCGCTCCCCTGGCGATTGGTCGAGCTGGGCCAGGCGGCCCTGTCAGCCGGAGACGAGGCCACAGCCGAAGCCGCCTGGCAAGAGGTGATCCGCGCAGACAGGTCATCCTTTGAGACGCCGGTCGTTCTCAGGGCCCACCTCCTGTGAGCACACCTGTACCAACAGCAGGCCAAGTGGCCCCAGGCTGCCCGGCTGGCATTCCACGTGTTCTCACACCCCCGAGCAAACGCCACCCTGCGCGCCGAAGCACAGGCCTGTCTGCAGGCGCTGCCCGACGCCAAGAGTTCCCGCAAGGCCATCCCATGACCACGATTAGGGCCATGATGCGCCCCTGATCCTCCCCTCTGGCCCTGATGATCGGTATCCGCCGGCACAGCCTCCACATCCAACTCACGAGTGCCCAGACGGACCACAACAATTGCCGGCCTCGCCGGAGGGGAGTATACTACTCCACACCCTCACGAGCGACCGGCAAGGTGGAATCCGAGCGAGGTGCGCCATGACGGCGAACACGTTCTTGGCCGCGCTGGCCAACATCTACCCCCCAGACCGACTGCTCCGCCGCCCTGCGCAACTGCTGCCCTACGAGTCCGACGCCCTGACCGCCTTCCGCGCCCGCCCGCTGGCCGTCGTATTGCCCGAACGGGCCGAGGAGGTGATCGAGACCGTGCGCCTCTGTGCCCGCGAGGGAGTGCCCTTCGTGGCGCGGGGCAGCGGCACCAGCCTCTCCGGCGGCTCCCTGCCCGTGGAGGGAGGCGTGGTCATCGCCATGAACCGCATGAACCGCATCCTGCGCCTCGACCCGCAGGAGCGCGTGGCCGTGGTGGAGCCGGGCGTGGTCAACCTGGACGTGTCCAAGGCGGCCGCCCCCTACGGCCTCTACTACGCGCCCGACCCCTCCAGCCAGCCCATCTGCACCATCGGCGGCAACGTGGCCTTCAACTCGGGCGGCGCCCATTGCCTCAAGTACGGCATGACGAGCAACCACGTGTTGGGGCTCAAGGCCGTGCTGGCCGACGGCGAGGTGATCGAGATCGGCGGCGAGAGCCTGGAACACGTGGGCCCAGATCTTGTGGGGCTCTTCGTGGGGCACGAGGGGCTCTTCGGCGTGGTGCTGGAGATCACGCTGCGCCTCTTGCCCAAAGTGGAAGCCTACCGCACCGTCCTGGCCGCCTACCGGTCGCTGGAGGAGGCCGGCCACGCCGTGGGCCTGGTGGTGGCCTCCGGGCTGCTGCCCGGCGCCATGGAGATCATGGACCGCCTGGCCATCGAAGCGGCCGAGGCCGCCGTCCAAGCCGGGTACCCTCAAGACGCGGCCGCGCTGCTCATCGTGGAACTCGAGGGCGAGGAACCCCAGGTCGAGGCCGAGTTCGAGCAACTGCTGGAGGTGATCCGCTCCTCGGGCGCCTACGAGGTGCGCGTGGCCCAGACAGACGAGGAGCGGGCGCGCATCTGGAAGGGGCGCAAGGGAGCCTTCTCGGCCGTGGGCCGCCTCAGCCCCGATTACGTGGTGCAGGACGGCGTGGTGCCCCGCGCCAAGCTGGGCGAGGCGCTGGCCGAGATCGAACGCCTCAGCAACGCCTATGGCCTGCGGGTGGCCAACGTCTTCCACGCCGGCGACGGCAACCTCCACCCCCTCATCCTCTACGACGGCCGCGAGCCCGGCGCCCTGGAAAAGGCCGAGGAACTGGCCGGCGAGATCCTGGAGATGTGCATTCGCCTGGGCGGCTCCATCACGGGCGAACACGGCGTGGGCATGGAGAAGCGCCGTTTCCTGCCGGCCATGTTCAGCCCCGAGGACGTGGAAACTATGCGCCGCCTCCGCCGGGCCATGGACCCCCACGAACTGGCCAACCGCGGCAAGATGTTCCCGTGAAGGAGAAGCACCGTGACCACCTACCGACCGACCACCCCTGCCGAACTCCAGGAGATCGTGCGCGCCCACCCGCGCGTTTTCGTGCGCGGCCGAGGCACCAAACCCGGCCTGGCCTCGCCGCCGGCAGGCGCGGCCATCGTTGAGACCACGGAGCTGGCCGGCGTGTTGGAGTACGAGCCCCAGGAGTTCACCTTCACGGCCCTGGCCGGCACCCCGGTGGCCGACGTTCAGCGGATGTTGGCCGAGCACGGCCAGTACTTGCCCTGCGACCCTCCCCTGGTTCGCGCCGGCGCCACCTTGGGGGGCACCGTGGCCGCCGGCCTGAGCGGCCCCCTGCGCTACCGGTACGGCGGCCTGAGGGACTTCATTCTCGGCGTGCGCTTCGTGGACGGAGAGGGGCGTCTGGTGCGCGGGGGCGGCAAAGTGGTCAAAAACGCGGCCGGCTTCGACCTGCCCAAGCTCATGGTGGGCAGCGCCGGCCGGCTCGGCATCCTCGTGGAGGTGACTTTCAAAGTGTTCCCCCGTCCGCCCGCCCACGCCACCTGCCGTGCCCGCTTCGACACCCTGGAGGCCGGACTCCGCGCCCTCTTCGACCTGTGGGTGCGCCCCCTCGACCTGGAGGCCGTGGACATGGAGCCCGACGGCGGCGGCCTGACGCTCTGGGTGCGCATTGCCGGCATCGAGCGGGCCCTTGCCCCGAGGATCGAGCGGCTGCGGTCCCTGCTGGGCGGGGAGGTCGAAGTCTGGCAGGGAGCCGAGGAGGAACGCCTGTGGGAGGAGGCCCGGGAGTTCGCCTGGGTGCCCGAGGGGTGGACGCTGGTCAAGGTGCCCCTGACGCCCAAGCGCATTCCGGCCCTGGAAGAGCGCCTGGAGAGCGCGGAGACCCGCCGGCGCTACAGCGTGGGGGGCAACGTGCTCTGGCTGGCCACGCCACACACCCCGGACCGCCTGGAGCCCCTGTTGCACGAGGTGGGCGTGGCCGGTCTCGTCGTTCGGGGAAAAGTGGCCGGCTCCCCCTTCTTGGGCCGCCGCACGGGCATGGCCTTCGCGCGCCGCGTCAAGAACGCCCTAGACCCACAAGCTCGCTTCCCGGAGGTCTGACCCATGCAACACCACATCCCCGCCGACCGCTTGGGCCCCTTGGGGCCCGTCATGGCCGACGCGATCACCGCCTGTGTCCACTGCGGCTTCTGCCTGGCGGCCTGCCCCACCTATCGCCTGCTGGGCGAGGAGATGGACTCCCCGCGCGGCCGAATCTTCCTCATGAAGGCAGTGCTCGAGGGGGAATTGGCCCCCGAGGAAGCGTGGCCCTACGTTGATCGCTGCTTGGGCTGCGAGGCGTGCGAGCCGGCCTGTCCATCAGGCGTGGCCTACGGTCATCTGCTGATGGCCTTCCGCGAGCAGATGGCCACACGCCGTCCCCTGGGCTGGGGCGAGCGCCTGCGCCGCCTGCTCGTGAGCCGCACCCTGCCCTACCCGGGCCGGTTTCGCCTGGCCGTGAACGTGGGCCGCCTGGTCAAACCCCTGGCCAGCCGGGTGCCCCTGCCCTTGGGAGACGCGCTGGCCCTCGTGCCCGACACGCTGCCCTACACGCCGCCGCTGCCAGAGCTCTACCCGGCGCAGGGGAAACGACGGGCTCGTGTGGCCCTGCTGGTAGGATGTGTGCAGCGCGTGGTCGCGCCGGAGATCAACTGGGCCACCCTGCGCGTATTGGCCCAGAACGGCGTGGAAGTCGTCGTGCCCAAGGCCCAGGGATGTTGTGGTGCCCTCCCCATGCACGCTGGCGACGGCGACCGCGCCCGCGAGCTGGCCGGCCGCCTGCTCGACCTCTTCCCCGACGACGTGGACGCCGTGATCACCAACGCGGCCGGGTGTGGCTCGGGCATGAAAGCCTACCCTGTGCTCTTCCGCGGCCGGCCCGAGGAGGCGCGGGCGCGCGCCTTCGCCCGGCGGGTGCGGGACATCCACGAGTTCCTGGCGGAGCTCGGGCCGGTGCCGCCCCCGCCGCTGCCGCAGCCCCTCACCGTGGCCTATCACGACGCCTGCCACCTGGCCCACGCCCAGGGCATCCGCGAGGCGCCCCGCGCCCTGCTCCGCCTGGTGGAAGGGCTCACGCTCCGGGAGCTCCCCGAGCCCGAACTCTGCTGCGGCTCGGCCGGCACCTACAACGTGGAGCACCCTGAGATCGCCGGCCAGCTCGGGGAGCGCAAGGCCCGCCACATCCTCACCGCAGGCGCCGAGGCCGTGGTCACGGGGAACGTCGGGTGCTTGGTGCAGATCAACACCCACTTGCGCGAGCTGGGGCGGCCTTTGCCCGTCTGGCACACCGTTCAGGTGCTCGACCGCGCCTTCCAGGGCCTCCCCCTGGCCCCGTGAGCCGGCATCACGGGGCCCACGCCTGCCGGGCCGCGGCAAAGGCCACCTCGCTCAACGTCGGGTGGGCCGGGAAGAGGAGGGCCATGTCGGCGACGGTCATCCCGGCGGCAATGGCCTGGGCCACGGGCGTGAGCACGTCGGCCGCGTGGGGGCCCACGGCCAGCCCGCCCACGATGCGCCCGTCCGCATCGCTGTAGGCCAGCGCGAACACCCCGTCGTCTCCCCCGGGCACCACAGCCCCCTTCAGGGATTCGGTGAAAGGAACGGTGAGCATCTGCACGTTCTCCCCGTCCAAACGGCCCACTTGGGCCACTTGCGGTTCCGTGTAGATGGCGAAGACGACCGCCTCCTCGCGCACGGGGGGAACGGATCCGCCGGCCGCCAGGGTGCCGGCCACATAGCCTTGGGCCATCGCCCGGTTGGCGATCATGGGCTTCCCGGTAACGTCGCCGGCCGCGAAGATGTGGGGCACGTTGGTGCGGCAGAAGGCGTCCACGGCCGGCGCGCCGTCCTCACGGACTGCTACCCCGGCCGCCTCCAAGGCCAACCGGTCCGTGTCGGGCCGGCGTCCCACGGCGATGAAGGCCATCTCGGCCTCCAGGCGCCGGCCGTCAGCAAGGGTCACCGTGACACCGTCGGGCGAGGGCTCGGCGGCGAGGGCGCGCACGCCGGCGACGAGGCGCACGCCCCGCGCGCTCAGGGCTTGGGCCAACATCTGTCCCGCGCGGGGGTGGAACATGGGGAGCACGCCCTGTTCGTCCACCACCCACGTGACATCGAGGCCGAGGGCGTTGAAGAGAAAGGCGAACTCGCTGCCCGTGGCCCCGCCCCCGACGACCACCACGGAGCGGGGCAATGCTTCCAGGTGAGAGGCAAAGCGGGGGGCGATAACTCGCCGGCCGTCTGGGCGCATGGCCGGCGGGAAGATGGGCACCGAGCCCGTGGCCACGATGACGGCATCAGCCGTCAGGCGGACTTCCTCCCCGCCGTCGGGCCGGCGCACGGCCACTTCGGAGGAGGAGACAAAAGCGCCCACCCCCTCCACCACCTCCACGCCGAGGGCCCGCAGGGCGTCCTCCCGGGCACCGTTCCACGCGCGGGCCACCTCCCGTATGCGGGCCACCACGCGCGGTGCCACCGGTGAGCCCGGTTTCCCACCAAGCCCCACGTGGGATGCTTCCCCGAGGGCCAGTCGCATCTCGGCCAGGTGGAGCCACACTTTGCTCGGCAGGAGGCTGTGCCACCCGGCACGCCCTCCCACAGCCCCCTCGGTCACCAGAGTGACCCGCGCTCCCCGGCGCGCGGCCGCCCGGGCGGCCTCCAACGCGGCCGGGCCCCCTCCCAAGACGATGATATGCCGGCTCATGGCACTACCCCCTTCCACTGTGTTGTCGTTGGCAGCGACACAGCCTCCTCATCGTCGGCCACACACCCCAGGGCGCGCATGGCGTCGTGGGTGTGAAGGTGGAAGTGATCCCGCCCAATGGCGTCCACGAAGCCCACGGCCTGGAGCCGGTCCATGACCGGCCCCTTGATGGCGGCGAAGTGCATTTCCACCCCGGCATCGCGCAGGCGCTCGGCAAGGTCCTCCAGCGTCTCCAGGGCGCTGGCATCGATGAAGTTGATGGCCGTCCCGATGAGCAAGAAGGCGCGGATGTTGGGGTTCTGGGCCACCAGGGAGAGCACCAAGTCCTCGAGGAACTGGGTGTTGGCGAAGTAGAGGCTCTCGTCCACGCGCACAGCCAACACGTGGCCACAGGTTTCCACCCGGTGGCGGGCCACGTTGCGGTAGATCTGCGTGCCCGGCAGGCGGCCCACGATGGCCACGTGAGGCCGGCTGGTCCGCCAGAGGTAGAGGGCCACCGTGACCGCCACGCCGACGAGGATGCCGATCTCCACGCCCCTCACCAAGACGGCCGCGAAGGTGGCCAGGAGGGCCAGGGCGTCGGCCCGGTTGTAGGCCCACGTGTGCCTGAGCGTGTGCAAGTCGAAGAGTTTGCTCACCGCCACGATGACGATGGCCGCCAGCACGGCGCGGGGCAGAAAGTAGAAGAGGGGCGTGAAGAGCACCACCGTCAACAGGATGAGCGCGGCCGTGATGATGGAGGCCAGGCCGCTCCGCGCGCCGGCCGCGAAGTTGACCACGGAGCGGCTGAACCCGCCGGTGACAGGATACCCGCCCGTCAGGGCCGCGGCCACGTTGGCAGCGCCCAAGGCGATGAGCTCCTGGTTAGCGTCCACCCGCTCGCGCCGCTTGCTGGCCAACGACTTGGCCACCGAGATGCTCTCCATGTACCCCACGAAGACGATGACCAGCGCCGCCGGGAAGAGGGCGAGCCAGAGGTCGAGGTCGAAGGGCGGCATGCTGAGGGGCGGGAGCCCTTGAGGCACGTCGCCCACGATGGCGACGCCGGCCCGCTCGTGGAGCCGGCCGGCCCAGACGGCCAGCGTGCTGAGCACCACCACGGCCAGGGGCCCGGCCTTGGCCACCAGCACGGCCGCCGAGGCCGGCAGACCCAAGCGCTGCAGGAGTTCACTCCCCCACCGCCGGAAGGCGAGCAACACCGCGATGCTGCCCAGCCCGACGGCCAGCGTGGCCGGGTTCGTCTGGGGTAGTGCCCCGAGCGTCGCCCAGAGCTGTTCGTAGAAGTGGGGCTGTCGGGGCACGCTGATGCCCAGCAGGTGCTTCACCTGGCTGAAGCCGATGACGATGGCCGCCGCGCTGGTGAAGCCCGAGAGGACCGGATGGCTCAAGAAGTTAACCAGGAAGCCCAGCCGGGCCACCCCCATGACCACTTGGATGACGCCGGCCAGCAGGGCGAGAACCAGGGCCATTTGCACGTAGGCGCCGCTCCCCGGCTCGGCCAGGGGCGAGAGGGACGAGGCCACCAGGAGCGAGACAATGGCCACCGGCCCCACGGCCAGGGAGCGGCTGGTGCCCAGCAGGCCGTAGACCACCAGGGGGGCGATGCTGGCGTACAGGCCCACCTCGGGCGGCAGGCCGGCCAACATGGCGTAGGCCATGCTCTGGGGCACCAACATGATGGCCACGATCAGGCCCGCGATGAGATCGTTGAGCAGGTCATCGCGCGTGTAGGTTCGCGCCCAGCGGAGGGCGGGCACCCACCGCCCGATGCCCTCGGACACCGGATTTGTCGTGTTCACCGACATGACACTCCCCCGTGTGAACGCTCGCGTGTCGGCTTAGCCCATGTGATGACATGTTCGGCCCGCGGTGGTCTTTACTTTGTGTAAGGAAAGGAACACGCAGGGGGGATGGCCAACGGGGTACAGCACGGTGAGGCACACGGCGCCTCGGTCTCAGCCGGCGGCTTGGGGACCCCCTCGTCCCCGCCACCCGGCCGGCGGGCCGACACTTCTCATTCCCGGCGATCACGCTCTGCAGCAGCCGGCTGGCGCTCGAAGAAATCGTCCACGCAGAAGTTGAAGACCTCCATGTCGCCGTCACCGTACCCGGCCGCCCGCAGCTCGGCCTCGGCGGCCTCGCGCGACCACCCCTCGTTGAGCATCCGGTGGAGCATCCAGAGCAAGCCCGTCCGGGAGGCCGTGCGGCAGTGGAAGAAGAGCGGCTTGGGCAACTCGCGCACAGCCTGCCCGAAACGGCGCACGTGCTCCAGCTCCAGCTCGTAGGCCGGCAGGGGCAGGAAGCGGTAGGCCAGGCCGGCCCGCTCCACGTTGCGCCCCTCCACGGCGCCCAAGATCGGATCGGTGCGGATGTTGAGCACGCTGCGGTAGCCCTGTCGGCGCAGCCACTCCACCTCCTCGGGCTGTGGCTGGCCGGCGAGGGTAACTTCGTCGTTCAACCGGTAGAGGACGAACGTCGGCTGTTCAACCATGACCCCCCTCCTGTTTCCAGAGAACCGTGAGCCCCGACTATTCACCGTACACCGTCGGCAGTCCGGCCCGCTTCCACGCGATCATCCCGCCGGCCAAGTTCTGCACGTTGTCGAAGCCGGCTTGGGCCAGCGCCTCACACGCCGCCTGGCTGCGCCGGCCCGACCGGCAGACCATCACCACAGGCCGGTCGCGGGGAATCTCGTCCACCCGGAGGCCCAGCGCCGGCAGAGGGATGAGCACGGCGCCCTCGATGTGGCCGTCTTGGGCCCACTCCTCGGGCGAGCGCACGTCCACGATCACGGGCGCGCGGCCGTTCTGGAGGGCCTCTGCCACGTCATGTGGGCGCACTTGTGGGATCTTGACTGCTGGTTTCGGACGGAACAGCTTGCGAAACATGCCTGTACCTCCTCCGCCGCCACGTGACAAGCGAGATTGGCGTTCACGTGGCCGGCGTTCACGTTTTGTTCTCCTGCCTTCTCGTCCTGCATGCCCGCCGGGCCATCACCACAGGGGCCGGCGGAACACAATTCTACCACAACTCTATTGTACACCGATATGTTTTCAGTGCATAACGCACGGGAAACAAAGGTGCCCCAACGGGTTCCCCGGGAAAACTCTCAGGAAGTGCGACAGCGCAGTGGGGAAAACTGGGAGGCACCACCGCCTGTGGAGAGAAGAGGCCGGGCCCACACCCTACCGGGCCCGGCCAACCGTTCCCACGGCTTCACGCCCTCTCCCTCGCCCGCCGAACCGACGCGGCGGGCTCTTCACAACAGGCCCTGGGACGGCACAAAGGCCTGAGGGCCTACTCGTAGACGTCGGCCAGGGCGCAGATGTTCTTGCCCAGCTCCAGCTCGGACGCCTCCTCCTCGTCGGGGGTGGAGATGCCGATGTTGACCCGCTTGATCTCGACGTACTGCTCGGGGAAGACGGGCAGGTTGTCGAGAATCCAGGCGACGAACTCGTCGCGGGACATCTGGCTGGCCTCCTTCAAGGTCGTGTTGGTGGCCATCACCTGGCCGTAGGGGGCGGCGAAGCGCCCTTGACCGTCGTCCTCGTCGAGGGAGGCGAAGTGGGCCGGCAGAATCCACGTCTGGTCGTTGATGTACTTGGGCAGTTTCTGGAACATGCTCTCGTAGAGAATTGGGGCCCACTCCTCGCCACGGCCGCCCAAGTCGGGCCGGCCAAAGGATTGGAGGAAGATGCCGTCGCCCGTGAAGAGGAACGTCTCCCCGGTGGGGGCCGTGAAGAGGAAGTTCACCTGCCCGAGCGTGTGGCCCGGATACCAGATCACCCGCACCGTGAAGCGCCCCACCGTAAAGGTGTCGTTGTCGGCCAAGGGCGTGTAGTCGTACTTGGCCGGCAGCATGTCGATGGGGTGAATGGCGTCGTAGGGGTGGAAGAAGTAGGGAGCGCGGTGGCGCTGCGCGAGCACCGGGCCGCCGCTGATGTGGTCGGCGTGGACGTGGGTGTCGAAGATGTACTTGAGGCGGGCGCCGTGCGCCTCCAGCGCGCGCTCCACGTGCTCCACGTGGCGCAGGGGATCGATGATGGCCGCCTCGCCCTCGCTGATCACCAGCCAGGCCAAGTCGCCCCGGGCCGGCCGCGAAATTTGCAGGATGGTGCCGTACTCGGCCTCCAGCACGGGGCGGGTGTCGTAGTAGTTCCCCCACGTGTTGATGCCCCCGGCCAAGTAGGAGACCTGATATCCCCGGCGGGCCAACAGCTCGGCCACGAACTGGGCCGACCCTTCCTTGGCGCAGACGACGAAGACGGGGCGGTCGGCCGGCACTTGGGCGACACTCCCCTCTTCGTCCTCCAAGAAGTCGAAATAGGGCACGTTGATCACTTGGGTGCCCTGTCGCCCCTCCACGTGCCACCGCTCGAAGTCGTCCCGGTTGCGCACGTCGAGGATCACCGGCACGTTGTTGGCCAGCAAGTCGGCGTAGAGCTCCTCGGCCGTGCGGGCCGTCAGTTGAACCGGCGGCTGTTGAACCGTCATGATGCCCCTCCCGTGTCGATCCTTTCTGAGATTCTTGACTCCTTCACATACCTATAGGGAGTATATGTATATTGGGAGGGGCTGTCAAACCTGACGCGCGGACAGAATCACCCGGAGGTGCCCGGAAACGAGCGGGCAGGGATGGTTCTCCATCCCTGCCCCAGCAGACGTGTGTCGGCAGGAGGACGAACGGCGTTCGCAGGTAGCCCCTTGGCCTAGGCCACCCGCAGGACGATCTTGCCGAACTGCTCGCCGCGGGCCAGGATCGAGAGGGCCTCGGCTGCCTCTTCGAGGGGCAGAACCCGGTCCACGACGGGTTTGAGCTTCCCCTGTTCGACCAGGCGCAACATGTCCAAAAAGCCGCCCCGGGTACACATGGTGGAGCCGATGATGCGGAGATGGCGCCAGAAGACGTAGCGGATGTCCGTCTCCCCGGCCGGGCCGGTCGTCGCGCCGACGGTGACGAGGCGCCCTCCGCGCGCGAGGAGGCGCAGGCTGGTGCTCCAGGTGGCCTGCCCCACGTTGTCCACCACCACGTCCACGCCGCGCTTGCCGGTGCGCTTCCAGACGGCCTTGCTCCACTCGGGGTTCTCGCGGTAGTTGACCACCCAATCGGCGCCAAGGGCGTAGGCGCGCTCGACTTTTTCCTGGGTGCTGGTGGTGGCCCACACCTGACAGCCAACGGCCTTGGCGATCTGAATGGCCGCGCTGTTGACGCCACCGCCGGCTCCCAGGACGAGAACCAGCTCGCCGGGCCGGATGTCGGCCGCGGTCACGAGCATCTGCCAGGCCGTGGAGAAAACCAGGGGAATGGCGGCGGCCTCCTCGAAGGAGAGGGCTGGGGGAATGGGGTGGAGGTTGCGCGCGGGCACGGTCACGTACTCGGCCATGCCGCCCCAGCGGTGCTCGCCCAAGATGCCGAAGGTATCACACATGTTGTCCTGGCCGCGGACGCAGTACTCACACTCGCCACAGCTCAACGAGGGGTTGACGAGCACGCGGTCGCCCACCTGCCAGCGGCCGGGCACATCAGGCCCCAAGGCGTCAATGACGCCGGCCACGTCACAGCCGCTCACGTGGGGAAAGGCGGGGGGAATGCCGGGGATGCCGCGCAACACCCACAGGTCGAGGTGGTTGAGGGCCGTGGCCTTCACGCGCACCCGCACTTCGCCGGGTCCCGGCTCCGGCGTGGGCACGTCAGTGAGCCGAACGGTGTCGGGCTCGCCGTGGCGTTCGATGACAATGGCTTTCATGGCCGCTCCCTCCTTTGGGTTGTGGGATTTTGCCGCTGGTGCCCGCCCGGAGAGCACGCGGGCCACCCGTAGGATACCATGAACTCCGCGCCCCCGAAAACGACGCCACACGCCCCTGCCCTCATAACTCAGCTAAAGGGTTTGACGGTCCAAGCCGAGTTCTGTATAATTACGCACACTCCACAAACGGCCCGACCCGAGCAATGTCTCAGCCACTGCTCGTCTTCGGCCTATTCGTCTAGCCCTTTTCTTCGTCACGGAGCCAAATTCTCCACGCCCGTCAAGGAGGAGAGATGCGCATCAACGGTGAGTACGTGGTCAAGGGAGACCGTGAGCTTGTCTTCGCCCTGCTCCAGGACCCCATCTTCCTCGCCAAGGCCATCCCCGGCGCCGAACGCCTGGAACGGGTCGGAGACGACACGTATGAGGCCACTATTCGGGCCGGCGTTGGCCCCGTGAGGGGGACGTTCGCCGGCACCGTCCAGATCAGCGAACAGCGTCCCCCGGAATTCTACCGCCTGACCATCCAGGGCCACGGCGCGGCCGGATTCGTGCGCGGCACAGGCGCGGTGACGCTGGTCGAAGTCCCCGAAGGCACCAAAATCCTCTACGAGGGCGAAACTCAGATCGGCGGGCGCATCGCCCAAGTGGGCCAGCGCCTGGTCCAGAGCGTGGCCCGCAAGATGATCAACGACGGCCTGAAGGTGCTGGAGGCAGAAGTGAAACAACGGGCCGGGAGTTCGGCCTCCCAGACGAAGTGAGAGCGCTCCCGGACGGACGCCGGGCCGTTGGCTGTGCCGTGCTGCATGTGACCCCAGAAAGGCCCTCCCTGATATTTCCTTAACAACAGAGGCGAACTTCACGAAGACGAACCGGGCCCCAGGGGCTGCGCGGGTTGTTCCCGAACGCCTTTCGCTTCTCCGCGCTGTGCTGTGGGCCCTGTCCGATTTTCACTGCCCGAGAACAACCACACCTGCGAAGAAAGGGGGTGAGAGCCCAGAACCTACGATGTGTGACGTTTCTTTCCAGGCCATGTATCGAATCGACCAGCATTTCCGCAAGGAGGTGGTCATGCACATTTCGCTCACGGTCAACGGGCAGCCGTACACGGTGGACGTGGAGCCCCGCATGTTGCTCGTCCACGTGCTCCGCGACGTGTTGGACCTCACAGGCACCAACGTGGGCTGTGACACGAGCCAGTGCGGCGCGTGTACGGTGATCATGGACGGCCGGGCCGTCAAGTCGTGCACCGTGCTGGCCGTGCAGGCCGACGGCTCCGAGATCCTCACCATCGAGGGACTGGCCAAGGACGGCGAGCTCCACCCGCTCCAGGAAGCCTTCTGGAACAACCACGGTCTCCAGTGTGGCTACTGCACGCCGGGCATGATCATGACGGCCTATTACCTGCTCCAGACCAACCCCAACCCCTCGGAGGAGGAAATCCGCCACGGGCTCGAGGGGAACATCTGCCGCTGCACCGGGTACCACAACATTGTGCGCGCCGTCCAGGAAGCGGCCCAGCGCATGTAACGGCGAACGCCGGAGCCAACGGCTCGCAATGCCCAAAGGAGGGAAATTATGGCTGAGAAGCTCCTCGGTTCCGCAATCCGGCGGCGTGAAGACCCCGCACTGATTACCGGACGCGCCAAGTACACCGACGACCTGAAGCTCCCCAACATGGCCTACGTGGCCATCCTGCGCAGCCCCTACGCCCACGCGCGCATCACGCGCCTCGACACGAGCAAGGCCAAGGCCCTCGACGGCGTGGTGGCCGTCTTCACGGCCGAGGATGTGGCCCAAAGCGGCATCCCGGGCCAAGTGCCCGTGGGCTGGCTCCTGCCCGACATGAAGATTCCCACCCGCCCCCTGTTGGCCCAAGATCGCGTGCGCTACGTGGGCGAAGCCGTAGCAGTGGTGGTGGCCGAGGACCGTTACACGGCCCACGATGCCTTGGAACTCATTGAGGTGGAGTACGAGCCCCTCTCGGCCGTGGCCAACCCCGCCAAGGCAGTCGAAGAGGGAGCTCCCCTCGTCCACGACGACGCGCCCAACAACATCGCCTTCGACTGGGAGATCGGCGACAAGGAGGCCACCGACCAGGCGTTCGCCAACGCGGCTCACACCGTCTCCTTGAACCTTGTCAACAACCGCCTGATCCCCAACGCCGTGGAGCCGCGGGCCGCTCTGGCCGACTACGACCCCGTCTCCGGCCGCCTCACCCTTTGGATGACCACCCAGAACCCCCACATCCACCGCCTGCTCATGTCCTTGGCCTCGCTGGGCCTGCCGGAGCACAAGATCCGGGTCATCGCCCCCGAGGTGGGCGGCGGCTTCGGCAGCAAGATCCACCACTACCCCGACGAGGCCATCGTCTCCTGGTGTGCCATGCAGCTTGGCCGGCCGGTCAAGTGGCAGGCCACCCGCGCCGAGACCTACTTGACGGACGCCCACGGCCGCGACCACGTGACCACGGCCGAGATGGCCGTGGACGAGAACGGCAAGATTACCGGCTTGCGCGTCCACACCTACGCCAACATGGGCGCCTACTACTCCACCTTCGCGCCGGCCGTGCCCACCTACTTGTACGGCACGCTCCTCTCGGGCGAGTACGAGATCCCCAACATCTACTGCCGCGTGGTGGGCGTCTTCACCCACACCACCCCCGTGGACGCCTACCGGGGCGCCGGCCGGCCCGAGGCCACCTTCGTGGTCGAGCGCCTGGTGGACCTGATGGCCCGCAAGCTGGGCATGGACCCGGCCGAGTTCCGCCGGAAGAATTTCATCCCGCCCGACAAGTTCCCCTACCAGACGCCGGTGGCCCTCCAGTACGACAGCGGCGACTACGAGAAGCCCCTCAACAAGGCGCTGGAGCTGGTGGGCTACGAGCAGCTGCGCCGCGAACAAGAAGAGGCCCGCAAGGAGGGACGCTACATCGGCATTGGCCTCTCCACCTACATTGAAGCCTGCGGCTTGGCCCCCTCCTCCGTGGTCGGCTCCTTGGGCGCCCAAGCCGGCCAGTGGGAGAGCGCCATCGTGCGCGTCCACCCCACGGGCAAGGTCACGGTCTACAGCGGCTCCTCGGGCCACGGCCAGGGCCACAAGACCACCTTCGCCCAGATCGTGGCCGACATCCTCGGCGTACCCTACGATGACATCGAGATCATCCAGGGGGACACCGACGAAGTGCAGTACGGCTGGGGCACCTACGGCAGCCGCAGCGCAGCCGTGGGGGGTAGCGCCATTGCCGTGAGCGCCCAGAAAGTGGTGGAGAAGGGGCGCAAAATTGCGGCTCACCTGTTGGAGGCCGCCGAGGACGACGTGGCCTTCGAGGCCGGCAAGTATTACGTCAAGGGCGCGCCCGACAAGGCGGTCACCATTCAGGACGTGGCGCTCCAGGCCTACTTGGCCCACAACTTGCCGCCCGGCATCGAGCCGGCCCTGGAGGCAGCGGCCTTCTACGACCCCAGCAATTTCACCTTCCCCTTCGGCACCCACGTGGCCGTGGTGGAAGTGAACCCGGAGAGCGGCGAGGTGAACCTCCTGCGCTACGTGGCCGTGGACGACTGTGGCCACGTGATCAACCCGCTGATCGTGGAAGGCCAGGTCCACGGCGGCATTGCCCAGGGCGTCGGCCAGGCCCTCTACGAACACGCCGTCTACGACGAGGAGGGCAACCTCATTACGGGCACGCTCATGGACTACGCCGTGCCCAAGGCTCGCTTCCTGCCCTCCTTCGAGCTCGACCGCACGGTCACGCCATGCCCCCACAACCCGCTGGGCGTCAAGGGCATTGGCGAGGCCGGCACCATCGCGGCCTCGGCCGCCGTGGTGAACGCCGTGGTGGACGCCCTGGCCCCCTTCGGCGTGGAACACATTGACATGCCGGTCACCCCGGAGAAAGTGTGGCGCGCCATCCAGGGCGCCGGGAACTAAGGGCGAAGGGAGGAACTCATGTACCCGCCAAAGTTCGACTACTACCGGGCAACCAGTGTGGACGAGGCGCTCTCGCTGCTCCAACAGCACGGTGACAACGCCAAGCTGCTGGCCGGCGGCCACAGCCTGATCCCCCTCATGAAAACCCGGCTGGCCCAGCCGGCCGTGCTCATTGACATCGGCCGCATTGACGCCCTCAAGGGCATCCAGGTGGACGGCGACACGCTTCGCATCGGCCCCCTGACCACCCACGCCGACATTGCCGCCTCCGAGGACGTCCAAGGCCGGGCCGCCGCCTTGGCCGACGCGGCCGGCGTGGTGGGCGATGTTCAAGTGCGCAACCGGGGAACCATCGGCGGCAACCTGGCCCACGCCGATCCCGCCTCGGACCTGCCGGCAGCCGTCTTGGCCCTCGGGGGCGAGATCGAGGTGCGCGGGCCCAACGGTTCCCGCACCGTGGCCGCCGACGATTTCTTCCAGGGCCTCTTCACCACCGCCTTGGGCGGCGACGAGATCATCACCGCCATCCGCATTCCCGCCGGCGGGGGCAAGCGCGTCAGCGCGTATGTGAAGTTCCCCCACCCCGCCTCGGGCTACGCCGTTGTCGGGGTGGCTGCCGTCCTCGAGCTGGACGGCCAGACGATCACCTCGGCGCGGGTGGCGGCCAACGGGGCCTTCGAGTGCGCCAAGAGGCTCACGGGAGCCGAGCAGGCCCTGGCCGGCGCCACGGCCTCGGACGAGGCCATTGCCGCCGCAGCGCAACGCGCGGCCGAGGGATTCAACGCCGACGACTTCATGAGCGACATTTTCGCCTCCTCCGAGTACCGCGCTCACCTGCTGGGCGTCTACACGCGCCGGGCGCTCCAGAAAGCCCTCGAGCGCGCCTAAAACCGGCAGGAACACAGGGCAAAGAAAAGGCGCGGTGGCGGTGCCACCGCGCCTTTCGCGAATGTGACCGTGTGCCTTCCCCTCTCTGCTGCTACCCCTCCTGCTTCACGGCCTCGACCACGGCCGGTCCACGGCCGGGATGTTGTGTGTGGGACCCGTCACAGAAGGGGAACTTGGCCGAGGCAAAGCACCGGCACAAGGCCACCTTCTCTCCCGGCTCCAACTTCACAGTGGTCAACGGGTGATCGTTCCCCTTGGTCTCGACTTCGGCCATGGTATCCTCCTTTCTCCCGTTACAGTTCCCTTTGTATACCAAGTGTCACAAGGGAAGTATAAGGCAAAAACTTGTTCTTGTCAAGCGGGCATGGTATACTGTGGCGGCACGACTGACACAGGCAGCCACGGAAAGTGCAGGTGAAGAGATGGGACCACACACGGCCAAGCGAGTCCACCCGGAGATCGAGCATCATTCCTGCCCCATCGCGCGGACGGCAGAGCTGGTCGGCGACACGTGGACGCTGCTCATCATCCGCGATCTCATGGACGGCCCCCGGCGCTTCAGCGAGCTGCTCGCCTCCCTCTCGGGCATCAGTCCCAAGACGCTTTCGCGCCGGCTCAAGTACTTGGAAGGCCAGGGCATTATCGAACGCCACGTCTACCCGGAGATTCCACCGCGCGTGGAATACACCCTCACCCCGAAAGGGGAAGCGCTGCTCCCCCTGATCGAGAACATGCGCCGGTATGGGGAAGAGTGGCTGAAGTGAGGTATTTGTCGCCGAGGGAGTCTCTGGTACTATTAAGGGAAGCGGCAGAGGGCCGACGGCCCGCGGAAGGCGAAAAGGACTCAGCAGGAAAAGTTGAACCTCATTCAAACAAGAGACCGGCCCCGATGATCTCCGTCGAACAGGCTCAGGAACACATTTTGGCTCACATCGCCGAGCTGGACGCTGAACCCGTGCCCCTCTTCGAGGCTGTAGGCCGTGTGCTGGCCGAGGATGTAGTGGCCGAGCACGACATCCCGCCCTTTCGCAACTCGGCGATGGACGGGTACGCCGTGCGCGCGGCCGACACAGAAGGCGCCTCGTCGGAACGCCCGGCCGTGTTGCGCGTGGTGACCACAGTGGCCGCCGGCGACTCCCCCACTGTGGCGGTCACGCCCGGCACTGCGGCCCGCATCATGACCGGCGCGCCCATGCCCCCCGGCGCCGACGCCGTGGTGCGCTTCGAGGAGACCAGCGAGGCCCTGCCGGCCGAGCACCGTCCCCCCGACGGGCAGATCGCCATCCTGCGGCCTGTGCGGCCCGGGGACAACGTGCGCGAGGCTGGCGAGGACGTGCCGGCCGGCCGCACCGTTCTGCGCCACGGTCACCGGCTGCGGGCGGCCGAGGTGGGCATGTTGGCCGCCTTGGGGCGCAGCCGGGTCATGTGTGTGCGCCTGCCCCGGGTCGGCGTGCTGGCCACCGGCGACGAGCTGGTCGGCCCCGAGGAGCCGCTGGCGCCGGGCAAGATCCGCAACTCCAACGAGTACACCAATGTGGCCCTCGTGCGCTTGGCCGGTGGCCTGCCCGTGCCCTTGGGCATCGCCCGCGACACCGTGGAGGACCTGTCGGCCAAGCTCAAGCGGGCCCTGGAGTTGGAGGTGGACCTGTTGATCACTTCGGCCGGCGTTTCCGTGGGGGATTACGACGTGGTGAAGCACGTGCTTGCCGCCCGGGGCGAGGTCCACTTCTGGCAGGTGGCCATCAAGCCGGGAAAGCCCCTTGCCTTCGGCACGCTGGAGGCCGAGGGGCACTCCGTGCCCCTGCTGGGGCTGCCCGGCAACCCCGTGGCCGCCTTCGTGGCCTTCGAGGTGTTCGCGCGCCCGGCCATCCGCAAGATGGCCGGCCTGCGCCCCCTCTTCCGCCGGCGCTTCCGGGTCCGCCTCCGCGAGGATGTGACCAACAGCGGTCGGCGCCATTACATGCGCGCCCGTGTCTGGCGGGACGAGACGACCGGCGAACTCCACGCCACCACGCGCGGCAGCGACGTGCGGGTTCAGGGCTCGGGCATTCTCAGCTCCCTGGTGTGGGCCAACGCCTTTGTGATCGTCCCCGAGCAGGTGACGTTCATCCCGGCCGGGGAGACAGTGGACGTGGAACTCTTCGACTGGCCCGAGGAGGTGTTCTGACATGGGTGCCAAAGTGAAGCGCAAACGCCCCCTGGAGGCTCCCGAGCCCCTGCCCCCCTGGCGGCGTCCCCTCGTCCTGGGCGGGGTGGGCGCGGGCCTCGTGTTGGCCGCCGTGCTCATCGTGCTCCTCAACGCCCAAGCCCGCCAGGCCGGCACGCCGACTGTGTCGGCGGGCACCTACGCCGGCATTCCGGCTCACGGCCGGGTTCTGGGCCCCGAGGAGGCCCCGGTCACCGTGGTGGAATACAGCGACTACCTGTGCCCTCACTGTGCCACGGCCCATGAACAAATCTTCAAGCCCCTGGTCAGCAACCACATAGCGGCCGGCCAAGTGCGCTTCGAGCTGCGGCCGGTCGCCTTCCTGGGCGAGGAGAGCCAACGGGCCGCCGAGGCCGCCCTCTGTGCCCAAGAGCAAGGGCAGTTCTTCACCTACCACGACCGCCTCTTCGCCGCCCAGCGCCAATACGGCCGTGGGGGGTTCACCCAGGCCCGCCTGGAATCCTACGCCGCCGAGCTCGGGCTGGACGTGGCGACGTTTTCCCAGTGTCTCCAAAGCCGGCGGTACGCTGGCGAAGTCACCCGCATCTCCCAGCAAGCCGTGCGCGACGGGGTCACCGGCACGCCGACGTTCTTCGTGAACGGCACGAAAATAGAGGGCGTGATCCCCTTCGAGCAATTCTACGCCCAGTACATCCGGCCGTTCGTGGAGTAACCTGTGAGCCGAGTTCAGAGTGCTCCTCCCATGCCGCCCCGAAGCACACGGGTGTACTGGGCCCAAGGTGGCGTGGCCGGCGTCGGCCTGCTGGTGGCCCTCTACCTGACATGGCTCAAGCTGGCCGACGCCACAGCCCTCTGTGCCGGCGTGGGCGACTGTGAAACGGTCCAGAACAGCGCCTACAGCGAGATCGCCGGCATTCCCGTGGCCCTGTTGGGCGCCGGCATGTATGCCGGCGTGCTGCTGCTCTTGGGCCTTCGCCGGCGGGGCGGGCCACACCAGGCCGAGTTGGCCCTGAGCGCCCAGTTGGCCCTGGTGACGGCCGGCGTGCTCTTCTCCGGCTACCTGACGTATGTCGAACTCTTTGTCATCTACGCCATCTGCCCGTGGTGTGTGGTCTCGGCCCTTCTGGTCACGGCCCTCTTCGCCCTCACACTCTACGAGTGGTCCCATCACTTTGCACAGAGGTGAACGAACGCCAATGGAACCCCGAATGACCGTCCAAGGGTGCATCTCGACCGTCGCCGTCGTGCTGTTCACCGGCCTGATCTGCTTTGTGCTCGGCTTTGCCTTCCAATTCGGCATGTTGATGGCCCGCCAGCGGGCCAACTTCTCCCCCCCGCCGACGCCGACGGCGGTGACCGCCACAGCCGTCCCCTCGCTGCCGGCGTCGCCCACCATTCCGCCCACCCCCACCCCCATGCCCTCGCCCACGGCGGAGCCCACGGCCACGCCCGAGCCCACGGCCACGGCCACGCCCGAGCCCCAAGTCTACACCGTACAGCCGGGCGACACCTTGAGCGCTATTGCGGCCCGCTTCGGCGTCACCGTCCAGGACATCTTGGAGGCCAACCCGGACATTGCCGACCCCGAGCGCATCCAAGTGGGCCAGGAGATCATCATCCCGAACCCGTGAGAGGGGAGCACGTCCGTGCGCATCCTGGTGCTGGAGCCGTATGCCGTCACGTCCCACCGGGCCTGGGCCCACGGGTACCAACGTCACAGCCGCCACGATGTGCGGGTGACCACCATGCCCGGGTACTTCTGGAAGTGGCGGATGCACGGCGGCGCCGTGACCTTGGCCCGCCAGGTGGACTGGCGGGCCGAGCGGCCCGACCTCATTTTGGCCTCGGACATGCTGGACGTTACAACTCTGCTGGCCCTCACCCGCCCCCTGACCGCCCACGTGCCGGTAGCTCTCTACTTCCACGAGAACCAGCTCACCT
>JALSKA010000109.1 GCA_026989095.1 Ardenticatenaceae bacterium | reverse complement strand
TTGGCGCCGACCTCTACGCCGGTGACGACCGTTCCTTCCTGCCGGTGGCCGTGGCCCACGAGGTGGCCCACCAGTGGTGGTACGCCGTGGTGGGCAACGACGTGCTCAGAGCCCCCTGGCAGGATGAGGCCCTGACCACCTTCAGCTCCCTCTTCTACTTCGAGGAACGGCGTCCCACACAATTCACTCGCCTGTACAAGGGGTACGAACAGTATGTTCGACGACTCGAGGAGAAGGCCCGACAGCAGGGCCGTGAGCTGCCGGGCATCGCCCAGCCCCTGAGCGCCTTCGAGGCCCAAGGGCGGGCATACGGTGCCATCGTCTACCTCAAAGGGGCCCTTTTCTTCTACGAGCTCCGGCGGGAGCTGGGGGACGAGCGCTTCTTCCGCGCCCTGCGGGACTATTACAGCCGCTACCGGTACACCATCGCCCCGCCGGAGGCGCTGCTGGACGCCTTCGAGGACGCCTGTGAATGCCAACTGGACACGCTCTACCGCGAGTGGCAGGTGATGGGCGGGGAGTAAGGGCTACTCTTCAACCTCCACGGCCACGTGGAGCCGCACCAGCCGAACGGCGACGAGGGCGGTGAACATGGGCACGAGCACCATCAGAGGGGCGAAGAGGGCGGCGAGGAGGGCCGTCAGGCCGCCGGCGACGAACCAGAGCACGGCCACGGAGAGGACATCCTGGGCCGCGAGGGCGGCCGCGTTGCGCAGGGCCAAGCGCACGGCCGGCTCGGCCTGCTCAAGGTAGAGGGCGGGCACCAGGGGCTGCACGAAGAGCCAGACGGCCAGGGCGCCGAAGATCAGGCCGGCCGCCATGAAGAGGATGGGCGATGGCTGTTGGATGTAGAAGCGCAGGTCGAGGACTGCGATGGCCGTGGTGACCGCCAACAGGCCGCCCCACGTGTAGAAGAAGCGCGCGTGAGCGCGGCCCAGCCGCACCCACTCCCGCCACCCCACAACTCGCCCCTGGGCAATGCGGCGGGCGGTCCCGTAGTGGGCCGCCAGCACGAAGGGGATGGGCACCACCAGCAGGCTGAGCGCTCCCCCTACCAGGCTCACCAGGCCGATGGTCCCCAGCTCCTCCCACATGTCCCGCAAGGCCAGGCCAACGGCTCGCACTCCGTTCATAACATAGCCCCTGTGATGGCTCCGCCACGCGCCCTTGGCCCCGCCGGCCGGAGAGCGGCAAAGAGAAAGCCCCCCTGAGGCAGGGAGGCTCCCCAACTTTTCGGCACCACCGGAGACTGGCTGCTAGCGCCTCCCCTCCGGCGATGCCCACGGGCTCAGACACCTCGTACTCGCATCCATGGGCATCACCTCCTTGCCTCTAAGATAGCGGCCCCGGCGCTTGGGGGACGAAAGGATGATGAACAGTATGATGGGAGGTGAGCCCCCACGAGATGCTGCCCGCACCGAGTGACGCCATTATGACACGGGGGCGCCCTGCTTGTCAAGCTCTACGCTGCGCCGGCGGCCATTGGCCGTGGCTCCCACACATCGTCCGGGGCCACGCGCACCACATTGCCGGCGCCATCCTCAGCCCATATCTCCCCGACGCCCTGGTGGCGCAAGTGGCCGGTTCGCTCGGCCTGTTTGGCAATGGCCTCCACGGCCTGATCGTCGGGCACCACCAGGGTGAAGAAGTGAAGCCCGACGGCCTCCGGTGGGGGCGGTGGAGCTCCAGAGCCGGCCCAGATGTTGGTGCCCACGTGATGGTGATAGCCCCCGGCGGCGAAGAAGAGCGCGCCGGGATAATCCCGCTGCATGACCCGGAGCCCAAGGGTGCCCCAGTAGAAGTGCTCAGCCGCCTGGAGGTCGGCCACGTGGACGTGAACGTGGCCGATGTCCGTGTCCGGGTGGATGCCCTCCCACGGCGAGGGATCGTGGGCTGCCTCCCGCAGGAGCGAGTCCACGTCCAGCGGGTCGGTGCGCATGGCGAGTTGTCCGTTTCGCCAGGGCCATTCCTCTTGGGGGCGGTCGCAGTAAAGCTCCAGCCCGTTCTCGTCCGGGTCGGGCAAGTAGATGGCCTCGCTCACCTTGTGGTCCGAGAAGCCGTGGAAGGGCCACGAGTGATCGGCCAGGCGTTTGAAGAGGCGGGCGAGGGCCGTGCGGTTGGGCAGACGAATGGCCACGTGGTAGAGCCCCGTGGTGCCCCTGGGCTTGGGGCGCGCGTTGGGCCACTCGTGGAGGGCGATGAGCAGTGGGCCCTCGGGCCGGGCGGCCAGCCAGGCCGTGGCGCCCTCCCGCGCTACCTCCTGCAGGCCGAGCAGGTCCCGGTAGAAGGCCAGCGAACGCTCCAAGTCCGCCACTTTGAGGCCGACGAGCCCGATGTGTGTGGTGGCCGGCAGATCAACGTGTTCCATGCCTCCCCTCCGTGTGTGCCCCGTGTCTCGTCCCATGGACTGCCCATGGGCAGAAGCGTGGCATAACGGTAAACTATCGCCCGGATTTGTCAAGTGGAGCCGTGACGACCACTGTGCCCACCCCGACGCGGTCCTCCCCCTGCGGGGTCACCACCCGTTCGCCCGTCTCCGGCAGGTAGCGCCCCACCACGAGCTGGAAGCGGCCTGTGCGCCCCGCCGGCAGGCGTAAGGCGTGGCGGGTGACTAGCCGGCCGGCCGGCCACGAGGGCGTCACGTCGTGCTGGGCCACCAGGTTCCCCTCCTCGTCCAGCAGGTGAACGAAGATGGACGTGGGCAGGGCGCCGGGCGGCACGGCCCAGACGAGTTCCACGGGCACCCACGCGCCGACAGCGGCTCGGTCCTGCCAGGCGGCGCGCTCCAGGGTCACGGCGTCGGCGAAGGGGGCGGCGGGCGTGGCCGTCGCCGTCGGCCGGGCCATGACGGCGCGTTCCAGGCGGAAATCGCCGAACCAGGCGCCGCCAGCGGGGTATCCCTCGGCCAGCAGGCGGCTGCGGAGTTCGACGAGCGCCGTGTCCAAGTTCGGGTGGCCCAGCGCCCAGACGGGTGTGCCCTCGGGAGCGCCGGTGATCATTTCCAGGAGCGCTTCGGCGTTGCGCTCGGAGACCACCCGCACCGTGTGGCGGCGCCACGCGAAGGGGTAGAGCTGCTCGTACAGGGCGTGGGTGCCCACGAGGAGGTATCCCCCTGCGGGCGCCTCTTCCAGCTCGTCCAGCAACGGGGCGAAAGGGGAATCGGCGCGGGCCAGGGCGCGAAACTCAGCCAGCGCCACGGGCACACTGCCCAGGGCGATCAGCACAGCCGCCCCGCCGGCAAGCGAGCCGGCCAGGCGCAGCCGCCAGCCCAAGGCTTCGCGCGCCGCCCCCCCGGAGGCCCACTCGGCGGCCACCCCGACGGCGGCGATCAGATAGGCCACCGTGAGGGCCGGGAGGATGGCCGATGAGGTGGTCAGCAGGAAGGGGGCGAC
>JALSKA010000108.1 GCA_026989095.1 Ardenticatenaceae bacterium | reverse complement strand
TGAGGGAGTCACCTGCCATGGACGACTATCTTGACGCCCACGAGCGACATTGGATGGACGCCGAACTCCTGTACCATAACCAACGCTGGGCAAATGCAGATCACTTGTTAGGCCCGACATCTACCGCATCGGCTTTGGGCTGAGCCGCCGTGGTGGCGTCAGGCCCGTGCGATAGAACACGACCGAAGGTGAGAGCCCATGTTCCGCAAAGTCTTGGTCGCCAACCGTGGCGAAATCGCCGTGCGCGTCATCCGTGCCTGCCAGGAGCTGGGCGTGCAGACGGTGGCCGTCTACTCCGAGGCCGACCGCCGCGCCCTCCACGTGCGCTACGCCGACGAGGCGTACTTCATCGGCCCGCCGCCGCCGGGCGAATCCTACCTGCGCATCGACAAGCTCATCGACGTGGCCATCCGCTCGGGCGCCGACGCAGTCCACCCCGGCTACGGCTTCCTGGCCGAGAACGCCACCTTCGCGCGCGCCGTGGCCGAGGCCGGCCTCACCTTCGTGGGCCCATCGCCGGAAGCCATCGCCCTCATGGGAGACAAAGTGGCCGCCCGCAAGAGCGCCCAAGAGGCCGGCGTTCCCGTGGTGCCGGGCACCCCCCGCTCCCTCAGCGACGACGAGCTCCTGGCCGCAGCCGAGCGCTTAGGTTTCCCCATCATGGTCAAGGCCGCGGCCGGCGGCGGCGGCAAGGGCATGCGCATCGTCACCAATCCCGCGGAGCTGCCGTCCGCCCTCCAGGCGGCCCGGCGCGAGGCCAAGGGCGCCTTCGGCGACGACCGCGTCTACCTGGAAAAGCTCATCGAGGGCGGGCGCCACATCGAAATTCAGGTGCTGGCCGACGAACACGGCAACGCCATCGCCTTGGGCGAACGCGAGTGCTCCATCCAACGCCGGCACCAGAAGCTCCTGGAAGAGGCCCCTTCCCCCTTCGTGGACGACGATCTGCGCCAGCGCATGAGCGAGACAGCGCTCGCCCTCGTGCGCGCCGTCAACTACACCAACGCCGGCACCGTGGAATTCCTCGTGGACCGGGACAAGAACTTCTACTTCTTGGAAATGAACACCAGGCTCCAAGTCGAACACCCCGTCACCGAGATGGTCACCGGCGTGGACATCGTCAAGGAACAACTGCGCATCGCCTCCGGGCGCCGGCTGCGCTACACCCAGGAGAACATCCGCCTCAAGGGATGGGCCATGGAAGCCCGCATCACGGCCGAAGACCCCTACAACAACTTCCTGCCCTCCACCGGCAAGATCACCCTGCTCCAGGAGCCCACCGGCCCGGGCGTGCGCGTGGAAAGCGGCGTCTTCGAGGGGTTCGAGATCTCCCTCTACTACGACCCGATGATCGCCAAGGTCATCGCCTGGGGCGAGACGCGCGGGGAAGCCCTGCTGCGGCTGCGCCGTGCCCTCCAAGAATACCGCATCCTGGGCATCAAGACCAACATCCCCTTCCACCGCCGGCTGCTCGACAACACCAACTTCATCGGCGGCGTCTACGACACCGGGTTCCTGGAGAACACGCCTGAGCTCCTGGCCACTTCGGCCCGCCACCACCTGCACCCGGCGGCCATCGCGGCCACGTTGCTCATGCACCAGCGCCGGCAGAAGGCGCTCGTGCTCGTCAGCGGCACGGGTGACCGCCCGAGCCTGTGGAAGATCGCTGCCCGAAGGGAGGCCCTCCGATGAGCACCCGCTACATTGCCTACGTGGACGGCCAGGAAGTCGAGATTCTCGTTCACCCTCACGGTGCACTGGAGGTGGACGGCGAACCCGTGGACGTTCACCTGGAGCACATCTCCAACGAGACTATCTACTCCCTCATCATCGAACACCGCTCCCACGAAGTCTACGCCGAATACCTCCAAGAGGGGCGGTGGGTCATCCTCGTGGACGGCGAACGCCACGAGGTGGTCGTCGAGGACGAGCGCACACAGCGCCTCAAGCAGCTCGGTGGAGGCACAGCCCGCCACGTGGGCGACGTGCAGATCAAGGCCCCCATGCCCGGCCTCATCGTCAAGGTGCCCGTGGAAGAGGGCCAACACGTGGCCGCCCACGAGGCCGTCGTCATCCTCGAGGCCATGAAGATGGAGAACGAAATCCGCGCCCCCGTCGAGGGCGTTGTCAAGACCGTGCGTGTACAGCCGGGACAGGCCGTGGACCAGGGCGAGCTCCTCGTCGTGCTCGGCCCTCCGTGACCCTTCTCCCGGCTCACGAAGGGGTGCAATTCCAGCCGTGCTCGAGTGGGAAGTCTTCGAAGAACCGCAACCGCTGCCCGAGCTGCCGCCGGAGGAGGCTCCCCCGGCGCGCTCCCGCCGCTTCTGGCTGACCCTTGCCCTTGGCGTGGCCCTTCTCGTGCTCCTGATCCTGTGGGTGCTGAGGCAGGAGATGTCCCAACGCCGGGCCGCCATGCGCGCCGACCTGACCGAGTTTATCCGCCGTGAGGAGCAGGCCCGCGCCTTCGGACTCAGAGACCAGGCCCCCACCTTGATCACGCCCGGCGTTACCTGGGAGTGGTGGGTTAACTACCTGGCCTCCTTCTTGAACCCCGGCGTCAACCCGCGCCCCTTGGACATTCAGGTCACCGACGTTCGCTTCGACGGCGAGGGGGCCCTCGTCACCCTGACCATCAACGGTTCCCCCCAAATGCGATACTACCGCCTGATGGGCCAGGAGTGGCGGCGCGCCATGCTCCCCGTCGAGGAAGTGTGGGGCACCCGCCGGGTGGCCATCACCCCTATCGAGGGGCTTTCCATCATCTACCGCCCTCCCATCGAGCGTCCCTTCGGCCAACGGCTGGGCAAAGACCTCATCACCTTCTACGACGACGTGCTCCCGGCTTGGCCGGCCAGCCCACAGGTGACCCAAATCGAGATCGAGCCGCGGGACGTGGCGCCTCCCCTGATCAGCGCCGCCCCCGAACGGCTGGTGGTCAACTCCCCCCTGCTGGTCCCCCAGGATGGCGTGCTCAGCGGCGAGGGCGCCGTGCGCTTGGCCCTGGCCGTGGCGCTGCTCGACCAGGCCGACGGCATCGAGACACCCGGCGCGGCCGTTTCGCTTCTCAACGCCTCCCGGTTTCTGAAGGCCGCGCACACCGTAGTGGCCATGCACTGGGCCCTCTCGCCCGAGGAGCACGAGGCCCTGCTCGCCGAATGGCGCCGTGAGCTGAACACGTGGGCCTCCCCCTTCGAGGCCATTGCCTCCCTCGAGGAGGCTGCCGGAGGAGCCGCAGCCCTCATCCGCCGGACCAACGCGGCGGCCCTCTTTGCCGCCGAGTACCTGTACGAGACGGCGGGACCACGTGCCCTGCCGGAGATCGTTGCCCGCCTGCCCTACGCCGACACGTGGGACGAGCTCTTCCAGGACACCGTCGGCCAACCGCGTCGCGCCGTGGAGGAGGGCGCGGCCACATTTGCCGGCGTCCCCGGCGCTCCCGCCTCAACCGGCCTTGCGCCCGGTCGTCCGCCGGCCGAGGGCGCCGGGGGAATCGAGGCCGAACTGGTGACCTTTGGCCCAGGCCGTCTCGTGCGCGGCCTGGTGGACGGCCAGAGCGTGGAGATCCGCCTGCCGGCCAAGCGCAACGCCTTCTACGCCGACGGCCAACCCGTGGCCGCCGGCTGCTTGGGCATCCGCTCCCGAGTCCGCCTCGAGGGCTCGTGGAAGGTCCAGGGCGAGCAGTTCCAGGCCGAACGCCTCACCGTCACCAGGGCGAAGCTGCCCCTCTCCCTGCGCTCCACCCCTCCGCCACCCCCGCCGGCCGTCTACGTGGTCAGACAGACCCCCTTCCGGCCGGCCGAAATCTTGGCCGTTGGCGCCGACGGCACCATCGCGTCAGTCCTGGAACTGGAGCAAGCCGTTCACGTCCGCGCAAGGCCCCAACCAAACGGGGCCTTGCACTTTGTGATCACCTTCTTCGTGCCGGGGTGCGACCGGTACTGGGTGGTCGTCTACGCGCCCCGGCAGGGCATCGTGGCCAAGTGGCTGTCGGACCGGCGCCCCGCCGGCGAGGCCCGCTTCTTCCACACGATCTGGCTCCCGGAGTCAGAGGAAATGTTCTTCCTCACAGGCGGGCCGGCCGGGGGCACGTGGCGATATCGCCTCGACCGGGCCGACCGAAGCCGGCTCACGGCCGAGCCGGTAGCCCGCCTGCGCCGGGGGCTCCTGCCCCTGGAGTGGAGCGCGCGTTTGGGGCAGCTCGTGACCTTCGACATGTCGGCCTCCCGGCCCACCCTCGTGCTCGTCGAGCCCACAGGCGACGAGGCGCAAGACATCCTCCTGCCGGCCACGCCGTTCGACGTTAGGCTGAGTCCCGACGGCCGCCGGCTGGCCTTCACCGTGCGCTTCCGGCGCACCGAGGGGCCACCTGACACCCTCATGGTGCTGGACTTGGCCGACGGAAGCCAGAAGGTGCTCTGGTCGAGCGCCATTGGCGAGGGGCTGGGAGAACCGGCGTGGGCTCAGGACGCCGACCTCCCGAAAGTGGCTGTGCCCCTTGGCCCCCTGGCAGCCGAGGGTGAGGAGAAGATGTTCTCCTCAATCTACACCTTCACGTTCGAGGGCGAGGGCCGCCCCTCGCCAGAGGTTACCCTCTTCAGCCAGCTCCGGGAGCTCGTCGGCGTGGTCCCCTGTGGGGACGGCTCGCTCGTGTGGGCGTACCGGGATAAGGGCGAGATCGTTCTGGCCCGAGAACAAGCCGGGACACGTGAGGTCACCCGGCTCGCCTTTCCCAGCGCCCAAGTGTTGGGATGTGAGTGGTCGAGGAGGTGATTTTTATGTCAACATTCTACGTGAACGGGCGCATCTACACCCAGCACCCGAACCGCCCCCTCGCCGAGGCCATGGTGGTGGCCGGCGGGCGCATCCGGTGGGTGGGCGCAAGCGCCGATGTGGGCGCCAACGCGGAGTGGGAACGTGTTGACCTGGCGGGCGCCACGGTCATTCCGGGGCTGCGGGACGCCCACACCCACCTCTTGGCCTACGCGCTGTTGAAGCAGCAGGTGGACCTGCGGGACACGCACAGCGAGGCCGAAGCCGTCCGCCGCGTGGCCGACTACGCGGCCCGCCACCCGGAACGGCCGTGGATTCGAGGCCACGGCTGGAACGAACACCTCTGGGCCGAGGGGAAGAAGCCCTCGCGAGCCTCGCTGGACCAAGCCATCCCAGACCGTCCGGTGGTGCTTTCCCGAATCGACGGCCACGTGGTGTGGGTCAACTCGCGCGCCCTGGAGCTGGCCGGCGTGACCGACGAGACGCCCGACCCGCCGGGCGGCCACTTGGAGCGCGACGCCCACGGACGCCTGACCGGCCTCCTGCGGGAGACAGCACGCAAGTTGGTCTACCGACACATTCCCCCTCCGTCCCTTCAGGAGCGCGTCGCGGCCTTGCGGGCCGTCCAGGGAGAGGCACACACCCTCGGCCTGGTGGAAGTTCACGTCATCGAGGGGGCTGAAGCCCTGGAGGCCCTTCAAGTGCTCCACGCGGCCGGCGAATTGAGCCTGCGCGTCCTCTTCCTGCCCCCCATCTCACTGCTGGACCACCTGCGCGCCGCCGGCGTGCGGGCAGGCTTGGGCGACGAACGCCTGCGGCTCGGCCAGCTCAAGCTCTTCGCCGACGGCACCCTCGGCTCGCGGACGGCTTGGATGCTGGCCCCCTTCGAGGGCGAGCCCGAGAACAGGGGCCTGCCCACGTACCCGCCCGACGAGCTCCGCCGTCTCGTGCGAGAGGCCCACGAGGCCGGCTGGCCGTGCGCCATCCACGCCATTGGCGACGCGGCCAACCGGGCAGCCCTGGACGCGCTGGAAGCGGCACCGGCCTGCGAGAGCCCCCTGCCCGACCGCATCGAACACGTGCAGGTCATTCACCCGGACGACATGCCCCGCCTGGCCGCCCAAGGGGTGGTGGCCTCCATGCAGCCCATCCACATGGCCAGCGACTGGCGCCTGGCCGAGCTCTTCTGGGGGGCGCGGGCCCGCTGGAGCTACGCCTGGCGCTCCCTGCGCCGGTTGGGCACGGTATTGGCCTTTGGCTCCGATGTGCCTGTGGAGCCGTTGAACCCCTGGCCGGCGCTGGCCGTGGCCATCTCCCGCCGGGACTTGGAGGGCGCCCCGGAAGGGGGCTGGCACCCGGATGAAACGCTCACCCTGGCCGAGGCGCTGGAGGGATTTACCGTGGGCACAGCCCGCGCGGCCGGCCGGAAGCGTGCAGGCCGGCTCGTTGTCGGAGCTCCGGCGGATTTCCTCGTGCTCGACCGGGACCCCTTCGAGTTGCGGCCCGAAGAATTGGCCCGCGTGCGTCCGAGGGCCACCATCGTCGGCGGGGAAGTCGTCAGCGGGGAGGTCCAGTAATTCAGTCGGGGAACGTCACGTGTCGGCGGGGTGCTCCTCCACCACCCGCAGCCAGAAGTGATGGGCGTAGGAGCGGTATCCCAGGCGCATGGCGATGCGCATGGCGGCCTTGTTGTCGAGCGGGCACGTCCACTGGGCCAGCGCTCCGCCGCTCACGATCTCGTCTGTGGCCAGCGAGGCCACTCCCGTGCCAATGCCCATGCCCCGCCAGCGGGGCAACACGTTCACGCCGATCTCGTGGATGATCTTGCCCCAAAGGCGTTCGCCGGCCACGGCCACCAGGCGCCCCTCGTAGTAGGCCCCCCAAAGGCGCACTTGGCCGATCTCCCGCCCGCCGATGGCCCAATAGTGGAGCGTCTGGGGCTCGCGGGCGCGCAACACGCGCACGAAGCGGGCCAGCTCAGCCGCGTCCCGCCGCCGCAGCCGGCGGGCGAAGGGGTGAGGAGAGGGCGTGAAGGTGGAGGACGTGGCGTACCATATGGCCGTGGGGCCGTGCCAGGCCAACTTGTTACGGGGCATGTCCAGCGTGTGCGACCACCAATCGGGAGTCATCAACATCTCGGGGGCTACTCCCTCCACCACAGCCCTCATCCCCGGGGGCACGGCCACGACGCCTCCGTCAGGAGTGAGGAAGACGTGAACGCTCCTCCCCTGCCGGGAGACAACACGCAAACGGCCCTCCCGTAAGTGAGCGGGCTCGCTCCCCACAATGTGGGCCCAGAAAGCGTCCAGTTTGGACAACGGTAACGCCATTGCCGTAAACGTGGCAACCATGCTTCGCATCAGCCTGGTCGAAACTCCACCACCCATCACGTGCCCGCGAGACCGGGGCTTGTGCCCTCGATGTTCGTCGCCGCGCACGCGCCCGTAAGTGTATCAGGAACCTCCCGAAAGGCAAGCCGGAAGCCCCGCGCGTCTCACGCGGTTCTGTTGAGAAAGCGCACGACTTCCTGGAGGAAGCAATCACGCCGCCACGTTCTGGCCGCCACTATGTGCGTGGCATGGGGGATGACCCACAGGTCGGCGTTGGGAATGGCGCGGAACATTTCCAGGGCGTGCTCCAGCGGCACGATGGGATCGCGGTCGCCCACGATGAGCATCGTGGGCGACCGGAGGGTGCTCAACTCGGCCGGCGTGTACAGGTGGTCGGTGCCGTGGGCGAACATCTCGGCCACCCGGCGGATGACTGTCTTCCACGCTTCGGGGCCACCTTGCGGTTCGTGGATGCGGCTCATCCACGAGCTCAGGCCCAGGGCGTGCCACCACGCCGGGTCGGCCATGCGGGCCATGAGCGCAGGCCCTTGGGGCGAGCGGCGGTGGCCGGCGCGGAAGACGATGAGGCGATCCACCCGTTCCGGCGCGCGGAGGGCCACCCACAGGGCCACGCTGCCCCCCATCGAGGAGCCCATAATGTGAGCCCTTCCGATGTTCTCGGCGTCCAGCATGGCGATGACGGCATCGGCGAGCAGCGGGATGCGCAGGTGTGTGTCCGTCAGGGGCGTGCGGCCGTGGCCCGGCAGGTCGGGAACCAGAACGCGGAAGTGGCGCGTCAGGTGGGAGAGGTGGGGCTCCCACTCGGCGCTGCTCATGCCTCCGCTGTGCAGCAGGACCAGCGGAGGCCCCTCTCCCCCGGCCCGGTAGAAAGGCAATCGCGCCATGGCCTCACAGCCCCATGAACACGCGCTGGATCATGAGGGGCACCATTTTGAGGAGGGCGAAGACAAACCACACGCCCAACACGACGCCGGCCCAGCGGCGCCGTGAAAGGCCGCTCACTGCCGCCGCGCCGGCAATGAGGAGCCACCACGAGGCCAGTTGCCAGAGCGTCAGCGCGTTGAGAAGCTGAAAGACGGGGTTGACGGCGTCGAGAGCATAGGTGCCCGTGGCCACCAGGAAAGACAACCCTTCGTTGAGCGGCAACGTGCCCGTCACCAGGGCAAAGACACCGCGCACGGCCAGGCCCACCCCTTGGGGAAGCCACGCCCAAGCGGCCACGTTGAACATCACGCCGAAGCGCGATTCCTCATCGCCCATCAGCTTGACCGCGTAGTGGAGCACAGCGCCCCAGACTACCCAACCCAACGCTGTGCCCACAATGCCCGCCCCCAAGCTCAGAGCGAGCAGGCCCGGCGACGCTCCTGCCTGGCGCTGGCGCTCGATGGCGGTCAGGGCTTCCTCGCGCGCCTCCGGGGGCATTTGTTGGCCAAAGCGGCCGTTCTCGATCCAATATTGGCTGATGTCGGCTTGGAGCTGTGTTTGGAGATCGGCTGTGGCAAAGGTGTGAAAGAGAACGGTGATGACCAACACAGCCATCGGGACGAGCCACAAACGCCGGGGGTTGGCCGCTACGGCCTTGAACGTCTGGGCGGGCCGGTCCACCAGCCCGACGAGCAAGGCAAGCACGTTCATCGGCTGCCGTCCCTCTGCGTTCACACCAGCACCTCCTCATTTGTGTGTGCTCGGATGCACTTACGCCAGGGCCTCCCCGCAGACCTCCCGCACCTGACAGGCCCGACACCGCGCCGGATGGGTGTGGCTGCGGGGCACGTAGGAGGCTCTGAGGGCGGCTCTGGCCTCCTGAACTGCCCGGAACACGGCACGCCGGGCGTCCGGGGTGTAGGGTACGTGCCACCTGGCACCGGCATACACCAGGGTGCCATACGGGGGAGCAACACCGGTGGTTTCTTCCAGAAGGAGGCAGTAGGCCATGAGCTGCATCACATCGCTCTCGTACGGGCGTGATGCCCGCCGGCGGGGCTTGATCTCGACGGGCACCAGGGCTTGCTCCACCCGGATCACGTAATCAGGGCGGCCGCTCAGCCCCAGGCGGGGCGCCACCAAAAGAGGCGAGGACGGCGTGCCCTCGAGTCCGGCCACGTCGTGGCCGACGATTCGGCCGGCCGGCAATCCCGTCGCCCGGTGCAGCCGCCGTCCCCAGGCCACAAGCACCAGGCCTACGCCCAAGCACAAGAGCGCCAGCCACATCATCGAGCCCCCTCCGCCATGAGCACAACGCTGCACGGGTGGCAAGGATTATACGCCCAACAACACACGGTGCCAAGTGGTGCGCACAAGTTCAGACCCGGTTTGCCAAGGGGGGAGCTTGGAAGTACTATTTGGCCATGCGCAACTACGAACGGCTCAGTATTGTGGTGAGCTTGGTGTTGCTCGGGATGGTGATCTCCCTCATCACCAGTGCTCCCACACGTCTCTTCACGTTCTACATCTTCGATACTCCTCTCACCTTGGCCCTCTCCACCCAGTGGGTCATCGGGGTGTTGCTCGTGGGGCTTTCCATGATGGGCACGGACTACGTGCTGCGGGAGCATCCGCGTTACCGGGCCACGTGGATGCGCCACACCTTTTTGTTCTGGATCGTGCCGGCCGCCGTCACCTCCACGGGCGCGCTCATCGTGCCCAGGCTGCTGGCCCTCCACCCTCTGTTGTGGATCGGCACCATGCTGCTCACCGGCTTCGGCTTGGCCTCGGTCATCGTGGCCGAATACCACACCCTGAGCGGACAGGCTCGCCACGTGATCCCGGCCCAGCTCTACCTCAACGTTGTCACCTACGTGGTGGCCCTGCTCGTCTTCACCACGGTGTACGGCAGCCGCACCCGCAGCTTGATCTCCGGGCCCACAGTCGTCCTCTTCGCCACGCTCTTCTCCTTGGCCCTCCTGCGCACCGAGGTGGAGCAGATCGCCAAGACGTGGGCGTACAGCGCAGTCATCGGGTTGCTGTTGGGAGAGCTCACGTGGGTGCTGAACTACTGGCGCATCAGCGGGCTGGCGGGGGGCGTTCTCCTGATGGTAGGCTTTTACTTCCTCACGGGCCTTGCCCAGCTCGAGCTGCGCGGCCGGCTCAACCGGCGCCTGGTGGCCGAGTACGCCGGCGTGGCCCTGTTGGCGCTGCTCTTCCTGCTCAGCCGGGCTTCGCCCTTGTCGTGACCTTACTCCTCGGGCGACCGCTGGAGGAGCAGCACTGCCACCAGAATGGCGCCGCCACCCAAGAGCTGGGGCCCGCTCAGCGCCTCGCCGAACAACCACCACCCTAACACGCCGCCCACAACGGGCTCCACCATGGCCACAATGCTGGCCCTCCCGGGCGGAAGCCAGCGGAGCCCCGATGTGTACAGGGCGTAGCTGCCGGCCGTCGGCAGGAGGCCAATGACCGCGAGCCAGCCCACAGGCAGATCTCGAACGTGCCACGCCGGTTGGCCGGAAAAGGCCCACACCACAGGTACCAACAGAAGCGCGCCGAAGAGCAGGGCATAGCCCATTGCCGTTAGCGGATCATAGCGTCGCAAGGCAATTTTTCCGAAGATACTGAAAAGAGCATACGTCAGGCCACTGCCCAAGCCCACCACAATGCCGACGGCGCGAAAGGCCAACGTGCGGGGGGCGTGGACGCCGGCTACCAGAGCAGCGCCAACGAAGGCGAGCACAAGGGCAACGGCCTTGACGCCCGTGACAGGTTCCCCAAAGAAGCGCCACGAGAGAAGAATCACGAACGCCGGCGCCGTGTAGAGCAGGACCACGGCCACGGCAATGGAGTTGTACTGCACCGAAAGGGCGTAGAGCACGAAGAAAGCGGCCACGCTGACCAAGCCGTAGAGGGCGAAGAGAGGCAGATCGCGCCGTTCCAAGGGACGGCGAGACGTCCACCGGGCCACCAGGAACAAGGCACTCCCCCCTATAGCGGCCCGGTAGAAGCCGATCTCCAGGGCGGTGAGGCCGTTGGCCTGGAGGAGGCGCATCAGCGGCCCGAGAGTGCCCCAGAGAGAGGCGGCCAAGAGCACGTAGAGCGTCCCCTTGAACGCTTGGGAGCGGTTGGCCGCCCTGGGTTGGACCGCGTCGGACGCCGGCCCCTGCTCCCGTGTCACCGTGCGTTGCCCCTCCTCGTCCTCATTACCGCCGCTCGCCGCTGTTCCGGCGGGGCTTTCCCGCTTGCCTCGGCCTTGGCGTGGAACCCCGTCGGCCCCGGTAGGGAGGAATGTTCAACTCGATGAGACTGCCGTGGCCCACCAACTTCATCTCCAACATCCGCTCGAGCAGGCGCGGCTGGACATCGTCCACGTCGTTGAGGGTGATGACGGTGGGAAGGCGGGCCATGTACCGGTAGTTGAAGAGCTGGAAGAGCTTCTCCTGGGCCCAGAGCGTAGCGCTGTGAGTGCCGAGATCGTCCAACACCAGGAGAGGGGCGCGGCGAATCTGCTCGAAGCGCTTGTCGTAGCTGATCATGCTGTGGGGGCTGAACGTGGCGCGCAGGTGGTCGAGCAAGTCGGGAACGACGACGAAGAGGGCCGGGTAGCCTCGGTCCACGCGGTAGTTGGCAATGGCCGCGGCCAGGTGGGTCTTGCCCACGCCGTAGGGTCCCACGAGGACCAACCAGCCGCTGGGCTCCTCGGCAAAGCGCTTGGCCGCAGTCACCGCGCGCCACAGGTGGTCACGGGCTTCGGGGTCCAGCTCCAGGGCCCGCAGGTCGAAGTTCTGGAACGTCATGTGCTTGAGCAGCCCCAGACAGGACAGGTCGTTCTCCCCGTGAACGATGCCTTGGCGGAAGTCGGGCGCCAGGATGGTCACGATGGTGCTGATGTGAGTGTCCACCAGGCGAGATCGCAGGCGAGGGTCGATCTCGTCCAAGTCGTGGTTGGTGGTAATTACGGTGGGAAGCCGGGCGTTGTACCGGTAGTTGAGGAGCTGGAAGAGCTTCTCCTGGGCCCAAGGCGTGCTGGCGTGGGTGCCCAAGTCGTCCAGGATGAGCAACGGCGCGCGCTTGACCTGCTCGAAGCGCTCGTCGTACGTCACCGGGGTGGCCGGGTTGAAGGTGGCGCGCAGGTGGTCGAGCAGGTCGGGGACGACGACGAAGAGCACCGGTTCGCCACGGTCGAGCCGTTCGTTGGCGATGGCTGCGGCCAGGTGGGTCTTGCCACAGCCGTAGCCGCCCACCAACACGAGCCAGCCCTCGGGTCGTCGGGCAAATTGTCGGCACACCTCGTAGGCGTGTTGGAGGTTTGCCTGTTTTTGGGGGTTGAGCCCGATTCCTTCCTTGCGGAACGTCTCGAACCTCTGGTAGCGCAAGGCGCCCAAGTTGCTGATGCGGTGCAACTCGGCCTGCCGGCGGGCGCGGAGCTCGTCCTGCTTGCAGCGACAGGGCACGGCCCGGCCGAAGAGCGGGTGCCCCGGGGGAACGTCGTAGCGCACGAACCCGGCCCCCTTGCAGATGGGACACGGCTCCTGCGCGTCCTCGCCCGGCATTTCAGTCGAGCTCTTCGAGGAAGTGGCGGCGCGTTTGTGCGGCGCGATCCGGTGGAGTGTGTCTCGAATGTGTTTCATTGCCTCGTCCTTCCCTGGCCCAGCGTTCGAGAATGGCCCGGACGTATCGCCAGTTCCGCACGTTGCGCTCGGCCGCGATGCGGAACGCCTCTTCGATCCACACCTCCGGGTAGGTGGCCGCGGCCTCGCGCAACTCCTCCGCGATGAGCGGCTGGAGCAAGCCGACGTTCTGTTCGTAGAGGTCGAAGATGGAGGGGCGCTCCGCCGGCACAGCCCTGGGTGCCACGGGCCGTGCTACCGTCTGAGGGGCCAGGGCCCCGTCCCTGATGTCGGCCACAGAGCGCCGTCCGTGTTCGGTGTTGAGAAAATACCACGTTTGATCGGCCCCGTCCACTTCGACGTCGAGCCGGAGGAGGGTGCCTCGCCGGACAGCCTGTTCCAGCGCCTCGCGCAGGACGTGCTGTGGGTTCCGGCCGGGCTGCTTGAGGGCTTGCAGCAGCAACCCATCCTGGTGCAACTCCTCCTCGCTCACGTACCGGTGCCGCCTCCTCTGGGCGTGAAGGCGCCAGAAACAGTAGAGGGTGACCTTCAGCTCGGCCACGTCGTCGATTTGGCCCAAGAGCTCGCTGAAGAACAGGTCCGGTATGGGGGTAAATTTCAAGGGGCCATCTGGAAAGCCGGCGAATTTCATCGGCGACGCCTCCCTTACGTGTCCGGCCTTCACACTTTAGAACATGATGTCATCGACATCGGGCGGCACGTCGTCCGTGTAGACGGTCTCCAAGTTGGTGAACTTGGCCGTCTCCTTCACGAAGCGCAGCTCCACGGTGCCCGTGGGGCCGTTGCGGTGTTTGGCCACGATGATCTCGGCGATGTTGGGGCGTTCAGTCTGCTTGTTGTAGACCTCGTCGCGGTAGATGAACATGACCACGTCCGCGTCCTGTTCGATGCTGCCGCTCTCCCGCAAGTCGCTCAGGAGGGGACGTTTGTCCTGGCGCATCTCCACCTGGCGGCTGAGCTGCGAGATGGCGAGCACGGGAACCCGGAGCTCCCGTGCCAGGCCCTTGAGGGAGCGACTGATGTAGGAGATCTCCTGGACGCGGTTCTCGGTGCGGGTGCCGCTGCGCATGAGCTGGAGGTAGTCCACGATGACCAAGTCCAGCCCGTGTTCGCTGGCCACCCGGCGGGCTTTGGTGCGCACCTCCAGGGGGCTGAGGGCCGGCGTCTCGTCCACGAAGATGCGCGTGTTGCTGAGCACGTCCACGGCCTGGCCGATGCGCTCCAAGTGCTCCTCGGAGATGGGCCCTGTGCGCAAGCGTTGGGCGCTGATGCCCGTCTGGCTGGCAACGAGGCGCATGGCCACCTGCTCGGCGCTCATCTCCAAGCTGAAGAAGGCCACGCGGGCACGGTGTTGGACGGCCGCGTTCTCGGTGATGGCCAGCGCGAAGGCCGTCTTGCCCACGCTGGGGCGGGCTGCCAGGATGATAAGGTCGCCCGGCTGCAACCCTCCTAGGAGGCGGTCCAAATCCACGAAGCCCGTGGGCAATCCCACGGGCTCGTGTTCCAAGTAGAGGCGTTCCACTTGTTCGTAGAACTCGCCCAAGATCTGCTGGATGGGGATCATGGCCCCCGTGAGGCGGTGCTGGGAGACGGCGAAGAGAATGGACTCGGCGCGGTCGATGATCTCGTCGATCTCCGCCTCGCTCTCCTGGTAGGCCAGTTGGGCGATCTGTTCGGCAGCCAAGATGAGCCGGCGCAGGATGGCATTGCGCTCCACGATGCGAGCGTAATACTCCACGTGGAGGGCGGTGGGCACGCGCACCATCAACTCGCTGATGGCCGCCGCTCCCCCCACGTCGCCGAGTCGCCCCATGCGGTCCAACTCGTCGGCCACGGTGAGGGGGTCGGGCGGCTCGTTGCGCTTGTGAAGGTTGAGGAGCGCCTCGTAGATCCAAGCGTGTTTGTCCCGGTAAAAGTCGGTGACCTGCAAGAAGGAGGCCACTTTCGTGATGGCCTCAGGGTCCATGAGCAGTGCGCCGAGCACGGCCTCCTCGGCCTCGACGTTGTAGGGCAGCGGGCGCTCGACGGGCGCAACGGTCATGGGTGTTCTCTCCTCCTTCGCCGGGGCTTCTTGCCAGGCAAAATGTGCTCCGGGATTCGAGTGGGCACGTGACTTCACTCAGCGGGGGAAAGCACCGCACATTCTTCGGCGTTCAGGGAAAAAGGTGTGCCTGTTGGCCCAAAGCGCGAGGAATTTCCCCCGGACGCCAAGCCTCGGGCACACACGTGGCGCGCGATGTCAACCAAGCCTGTGTCCTTCGCACCGGCTTGAAACAGCAAACGAGGCGCACCTGTGCGTCTGGCTCACAGGGCGCCCCTCTTGAGGCCGGCACGCTTCCGGCTATTCCTCGCCGAAGTCGTCGAGGTCCAAGGATTCCACGAAGTCCTTGAAGACCGAGAGCTTCTCCTCTTCCTCGGGGGTGAGTTCGTCTTGGCTGGACTCGGGCACGATCCCGGCTTGCTCGAGCACGTGCTCGGCCACGTAGACGGGGGCGTTGATCCGCACGGCCAGGGCGATGGCATCGCTGGGGCGAGAATCCACTTCGATCTCCTGGCCGTTGACCGTGAGCACGATGTGGGCGTAGAACGTGTCATCGCGCAGATCGTTGACCACAATGTAGGAGACAGTGGCGCCGAGGGTTTCGATCATGTTCTTGAGAAGATCGTGGGTCAGCGGGCGCACCACCCGGATACCCTGAAGGGCAATGGTAATGGCATCTGCCTCGTAGGGCCCGATCCAGATGGCCAAACGACGGTCCCCTTCCCGCTCTTTGAGGACGACGATACGGTGTTGGGAGATCAAACTAACTCTGATGCTCTCAATGGTCACAGGAATCATGAGCTTGCCCCCTTCACTTCACGGCACGTTACAACCGTCGGTGGCTTTTGGCCCGCGCGTACAGGGGATTATAGCACACGTTCCGGCGTTCTACAAGCACTGCTTTCGGTTCTCCGGCTCCTTTCGGGACCTTTCCCGCGGGTTGAAAACTCGCGTTCTCAGCGCTGTTTTTCAAGCCGTCAACATTGTGATATACTCTTTGCAAGTATTGCTGTTGACCCGTTGTGGTCTTGCGAGCCCTACCCTGGTGTGGCATTTTCGGACGATGGACAACTCAATGCGCTTGCCTGCCCACGCTCCTGTCTCCGCAGCCCCGGGACTCACAGGCGCCGAAACGTCTGCCCCAGGTGCAGGACGGTGTGAGCAGTCCGACCTGAGAGGTGTGGTCGTCCCTGTCGGTGCCGGCTGTGGAATTGGCCGTAACCTGTGCCCGGACACGCCGTATACTCACAAGGGAGGAAGTGACGGAGAACGTGTCGGCATAGCGGAGACATTGCTGTTGGGTTGGCCGGCCACATGCGTGCCCCGAGCGTTTGGAAGCGACAGGCGGACATGGCGTATCAGCAGTGCCCTCCGAAGGTCGCAGCCCATCAGGACAGGCCGAGCAGGCAACAACGTTTGCGCATAACCGAAGACAACAAGGCTGTTACGTGTTCAGCGAGGGCATTATGGGGTCATTACGCTTCTGGCCACCTTCCAACGGACGGGCGTCGCGGCCCGAGGTTCTGCTCCTCGAGGCCGTGGAGATGTTGTTTCGCATCTTGTACCTGGGTGACAAGTTGGTCGCACTTCACTCCATCCGCACGGCCGCCTACGCCGCTCACTTGGCCCGCGAGTGCCGCGCGAGCAACCGGAGCGTCTTCACCGTTCGGCTGGCCGGGCTGCTCCATGACATCGGCAAGCTCGGAGTCCCCCGGCACCTTCTCTACAAGGCGGGCACTCTCCTCCCCGAGGAGTTCGAGGCCATCAAGCGCCACGCCGAATACGGTGCTCACATCCTCGACCAGTACACGCCCCTGCGCTTTCTCGCGAAGCCGGTACGCCACGTTCACGAGAACTTCGACGGCACAGGGTATCCCGACGGCCTGAAGGGCCACGAGATTCCCCTGGAATCCCGCATCCTGGCCGTTGCCGACGCCTTCGACGCCCTGACCACAGACCGGCCCTACCGCCAGGCTCTGCCGGTCGAGGAAGCGCTGCGCATTCTGACGTTGGACGCCGGCCGGCGGTGGGACCCCGAGCTCGTGGAGGTCTTTCGCCGGCTGTGGGTCGAAGGGCGCCTGGGGCTGGCCTCCACCCCGTCTCTCGACGGGGACGGGAAAGGTCAACTGGATTCAGCGCTTCAATGGTTGAGCAGGTTGGAGTGGGAGATGCGGGGACCTCTTCGCCCCGAGGAGAAAGCGGCCGGTGAGATTTCCACGCCACCGCGCCTGCTGGGGCCCAAAGGGGAGAGTGCCGGCCAGCAGTGGGGCGCCCCTCTCACCTCACTGGCCGTTGCCTGTCGCCAGCGGTGAGGTGAAGACAAGGGCCACGTCCACGTCGGCCCGCTCCCCCGGCGCCTGTTGCACGGCTTCGTCGGCGATCCCATAAATCGCCTGGAGCCACGCCACCGTGGCCGGCTTTTCGGCGTAGACGAGGAGCTGATCGGCCGAGTAGAGCTGGGGGTCCACCGGCTCGACGACGACCACATTGACTCCCTCGGCAACCAGGGCGCCGGCCACGCCCTGAAGGGCTCCGGGCTGGCCGGTGGCGTCGAAGAGGGCCACACGCGCCTGCTCGGCCAGCATGGCCTGGCGCAGGGCGTCCACGTCGGGCGTGGGCGTGGGGGGGGGCACTGTGGGGATCGGCGCTACGGGCTCGACGGCCGACTCTCCCAGCGTTGTCGTCAAGAGCTGGCGAATGCGCGCCCAGCGGGGTACCAGCACGTCTGCGCCGTCAATCGTGCGCGGAATCACGTAATTGGCGTCGATGACCACCTGTGAGATGTCCTCGCCCTCGATCTCCTGGGCAATTTGGGCCAGGGCCAGGAGCTCCTCCAGCGTCAAGTCGGTCTGCACCGAATTCCCCAGCGTGTTGATCATGTTGACGGCATTGCGCGGCGTCAGGCTGGACAGAATGTCCAAGCTGAGGACTTTGTCCCGCACGGCCATAATCACCTGTTGCTGCCGTTTGGCCCGGTCGAAGTCGCTGGTGCTCTTGCGCGTGCGCGCGTACTGGAGGGCCCGTTCGCCGTCCATCCGTTGCAAGCCGGCCTCAAAGCGCACTGTGGTATACCCGTAGTCTTCGGTGGGGTATTGGGTGTCCACGATGGTGCGGGGCACGTCGATCTCGATTCCACCGATCATGTCGATGATCTTGCGGAAGCCGTCGAAGTCCACGATCACATAGCGGTCCACCCGAATGCCGAAGTTCCTGTACACCGTGCGCTTGGCCAAGGCAGGCCCGCCGCCCGGGTAGTCGAACAGGTCCCCGTAGACGTTGGCCGTGTTGATGCGCTCGAAGTGAGCTCCACGCCCGTAGTCGGGAAGGAGCACGTAGAGGTCCCGCGGGATGGAGATCATGGCCGCCGTCTTGGAAACAGGGTCCACTCGAACGAGGATCATCGTGTCCGTGCGCCACGGCCCTTCCTCCCCTTGGCGTCGGTCTATGCCCATGACGAGGATGGTCATGGGGCGGTCCAGAGCCCAGGCGCTGCTACTGTTCACCACGGCCTCGGCCGTCGGATTGGGGACGGCGTTGGGCACGGCCGTTGGCGGGGCCGTGACCAGCTCGGGCGCTTGAAGCGAAATGCGGGGTAACACGCTCGAGGAGGGGAAGAAGGGAAGCTGGCTGGTGGCCACGAAACGTCGCACCGTGCGGTAGAAGAGAAAGTCCGTGACCAGGCCAACGCCCAAGAAGAGGACAAGCAAGACGGCCATGAAGATGTCAAACCAGGGAATGTTGACATTCGTCCTGTGCTGTTCCAAGCGCTGCATGGGGAAGAGAGCTCTCTTCGTTCATCGGGCCGATTACCAAGAGAGGAGTATAGCACAAGTGGGCCAAGGCGCCAAAGTGTCACTTGACATTCCCCCTCCTCCCCTTATACTTCGCCCTGGTAACGGGCCTGACAAGGCCGGAGCCGAGACAACTCCACAGGCGGCACCAGGAGAGGAGCGCGCTTTTCGACCATCACTCCATCCCACTCTTCGCGCCAACATTGCCCGCCTGTTCTCATGAAACCCGCCCTGGAGGTGCTATGGCCACAGTCGGCGAGCAGTTGCGCGCGGCACGGGAGGCCCGCGGGCTCACGCTGGAGGACGTCGAAGCGGCCACGAAGATCCGTGTGGAGTACTTGGACGCCCTCGAGCAGGAGAACTTGGCCGCCCTGCCCGACCCCGTCGTCGCGCGCGGCTTCTTGCGCAATTACGCTCAATTTCTGGAGCTCGACCCAGAACCTCTCTTGCAGGCCCTGCCGGCCGAGCACAGCAGACTGCCCTCCCCTCCGCCGGCGATAAGCACGTTGAAGGAGCCACTGCGCCCCCCCCTCGTGCCCCTCGACTCGATCATCTCGACGCTCATCGTCGTGCTCATCGTGGCCGGCCTGAGCGTCTCCGCCTGGTATCTCGTTCCCCGCCGGCAGGAGGCGTTGACGTGGCTCCAAGAGCGCGGCCTGGCGGGCGGAGCCATTGCGCCGGCCATAACGCCGTCGCCAACCCCCGTGTTGGCACGGACCGTCACGGTGCCCTCCATCGTCCCGTCGGGCACCCCGAGGCCCACGGCCACGCCCACGGCCACGCCGGTGCCCACGGCCACGCGGCCACCGCGCACGCCCACGCCCGGGCAACAAGCCGACGAGGCAGCCAACGAGCTGCGCATGACCCTTCAGATCACGGACCAAGCGTGGCTGTTGGTCCAGGTGGACGGCCAGGAAGCCTTCGTCGGCACCCTTGAGCCCGGCGACCGGCGGGAATGGGTAGGTCGCGAGGAGATCTTCATCCGCACGGGAAACGCGGGCGGCGTGCGGCTCTTCGTGAACGGCCGGGACCTAGGCCTCATGGGCCAGACGGGCCAAGTGCTCAACCGGGTGATCCGCTTCGACCCCGAAACAGGTCTCCCCACCGTGGTGGAGCCAACGCCGACACCGGCGCCCACAACGACCGGGTAAGCGAGCAGCACGTGCCGAGGTGAATCCCATGGGAACGTATTATCTTGTCACGCTGGGATGTCCAAAGAACGTGGCCGACAGCGAGGGCATGGAGACGTTGTTGCAACACCAAGGGTACCGGCCGGCCTCCACGGCCGAGGAGGCCGACGTGCTCATCGTGAACACCTGCGGCTTTCTCCAAGCGGCCCGCGAGGAGAGCGTGGCCACCCTCAACGAACTGGGCCGGCGCAAGGCACCGGGCCAGCTCCTCATCGCCGCCGGCTGCCTGAGCGAGCGTGAGGGCGAGCGGTTGGCCGACGATGTGCCCGCCTTGGACGGCATCATCGGAACCCAACAGTGGGTTCACATTACCACGCTGGTGGAGCACTTGCGCTCCAACGGCGAGCGCCGCCACGCCTACGTCATGCCCTCCGACGGGCACAACCACGTCGTCGCCAGCGTGCTCCGGCCGGCACAGGGCCACACGGCCTACCTGAAGATCGCCGACGGGTGCTCGGCGCCCTGTGCCTTCTGCACCATTCCCTCCTTCAAGGGGCCTCAGCGCTCCAAGCGCCCGGGCGCCGTCATCCGCGAGGCCCGGATGTTAGCCGCCCAAGGGGTCCAAGAAGTAATCCTCGTCGCCCAAGACCTGACCGCCTACGGGCGGGACTGGGGCCAAGCCGACGGCCTGCCCTGGCTGCTGGAGCGGATCGTGCAGGAGGTGCCCGAGATTCCCTGGATTCGCCTCATGTACGCCTATCCCGGCCACGTCAGCGACCGGCTGATCGAGGTCATGGCCCGACACAAGGCAATCCTCCACTACTTGGACATCCCCCTCCAACACGGCCACCCGGACGTGCTCAAGCGCATGAGGCGGCCCCACAAGGTGGAACGCATGTACGCCCTCTTCGAGAAGCTGCGGGAGGCCATGCCCGACATCTGTCTGCGCACTACGTTCATCGTTGGCTACCCGGGGGAGACCGAGGAGGAGTTTCAAGGACTGCTCGACTTCATGAGTGCCGTGCAGTTCGACAAGGTGGGCATCTTCGTCTACTCCCGCGAGCCCGGGACGCCCTCGGCCGAACTGCCCGACCACGTGCCAGAAGAGGTCAAACAGGAACGCCGGGAGCGGGCCATGGCCCACCAACAGCACATTGCCCTGGCCCGCCAGGAGGCGCAGTTGGGCAGGACACTAGAGGTGCTCGTGGACGGTTATGATCCGGCCAACGCCGTTACTCTGGCGCGCTCGTACCGGGAGGCTCCCGAGGTGGACGGCTACGTGCTGCTCCGGGAACGTCGTCGCCCCGGCGAGCGCCTGCGGGTGCGCATCACCGGCGCCCTGCCCTACGAGTTGGAAGGGCGCGTGCTCCGCCGGGAGTTGCTCCGTCCCCCGGCCTGACACCTTGCGGGGATCACGTCGGGCCGGTGTATCCGTGGCAAAAGCCGGCACACGCCCCACATCGCGCCACCCGAGGCCCGAGGCGCGCGGACGTCGCCCTTGGCCTCACCTCACCGCCGGCGCAACACCTTGACGACCCGGTAGGCCAGAAGCAAGATGGCCAGGAGGAGGACGGCCGCCGAGGCGGCGGCATTGAAGTCCAC
>JALSKA010000107.1 GCA_026989095.1 Ardenticatenaceae bacterium | reverse complement strand
GCACTTCGGATCAGAAAAGAATATCGCCTGAAATGCCTAAGAAAATAGCAGACAATCGCCTGTGCCTCGGAATCGACCACACGATTTCGGCTACCACGAAGGAGGATGAGGGGATGGTAACATGGCGGTGGCGAATTGTCAATCACACGTCCCCCCTTTGAGCCAAGGACCACACTTGCCATATCGCCTGAACTGGAGCAAAATAGGAGTCCCGGCCCTGAACAACGAGGCCTCTACCCAAAAATGACCGGGCACGACGGGCGTATCTCATCTCCCCGTGAGGTGTTTATACTTGACAGAGCTTCCCGGTCTGGGCCGGAAAGACCACTACCACGGCAGGAGGGCTGATCTTGAACACGAACGGCGCGCAGAGCAGACGAGTCGTTGTCACAGGGCTGGGGTGTCTCTCACCGCTGGGCAACGATGTGTCCACCACGTGGGCCCACCTGGTGGCAGGCCGCTCCGGCATCGGGCCAATCACTCAGTTCGACGCCACGGAGTATGAAACGCGCATCGCCGGCGAGGTCAAGGACTTCGACCCGGCCAAGTTCATGGACCGCAAGGAGGCCCGCCGCAGCGACCGCTTCGTTCAGTTCGCCGTGGCGGCCACCCACGAGGCCATCGCCGACGCCGAGCTCGACCTCCAAAATGAGGACCCCGAACGGGTGGGGGTCATTGTGGGCAGTGCCATTGGGGGCATCATCACCCTGTTGAAGCAGTACGACGTGCTCAAGAAACGGGGTCCCCGCCGCGTCAACCCCTTCTTCCTGCCGGCCATGGTCGTTGACACGGCCGGCGCCCAGATCGCCATTCAGTACGGCCTCCACGGTCCCAGCTTCGGCATTGTCAGCGCTTGCGCCACAGGCGCCAACGCCATCGGCGAGGCGGCGGAGATCATCCGCCGCGGGGACGCCGACGTGGTCATCGCCGGCGGCTCGGAAGCGGGCATCCTGCCGCTGGCCTTTGCCGGCTTCAACGTCATGAAGGCCATGAGCACGCGCAACGACGAGCCCGAGCGGGCCTCGCGCCCCTTCGACGCCCAACGGGACGGCTTCGTCATCGCCGAAGGGTGTGGCATCGTCATTCTGGAGTCGCTGGAACACGCCCAGGCCCGCGGCGGGCGCATCTACGCCGAGCTCGTCGGCTACGGGAGCACGGTGGACGGCTACCACTTGGCCGCCCAGCCGGAAAACGGCGTGGGCATCCAGCGGGCCATGCGGCGGGCGCTTCAGCGGGCCGGCCTCCAGCCCGGCGATGTGGATTACATTAACGCCCACGGCACCAGCACCCCCCTCAACGACGCCAACGAGACCAAGGCCATCAAGGCGGTCTTCGGCGAGATGGCCTACGACATTCCCGTGAGCAGCACCAAGAGCATGACCGGCCACTTGATGGGCGCGGCCGGCGCCCTAGAAGCCATCGTTTGCGTGAAGGTCATCGAAACGGGCATCATTCCCCCCACCATCAACTACGAGTACCCCGACCCGGAGTGTGATCTGGATTACGTGCCCAACCGAGCCCGCCGTGCCGACGTGCGCGTGGCCATGACCAACTCCATGGGGCTGGGGGGCCACAACGCCTGCCTCATCTTCTCCCGCTACGAGGGCTAGGAGGACCACCATGCCTTACGCACACATCCGCGGATGGGGAAAGTACGTGCCGCCCAACGTGGTGACCAACGACGATCTGGCGCGCAAGATCAACACCACGGACGAGTGGATTCGCACGCGCACGGGCATCGCCGAACGCCGCATCGCCGGCGAGGGGGAGACGGCCGTCACGATGGGCATTCAGGCCGCCCGCGAGGCCCTTCAGATGGCCGACGTGGACCCGGCCGAGGTGGACTTGGTCATCGCGGCCACGGCCACCCCCGACCGCATCTTCCCGGCCACAGCCTGCATGATCCAGGACGCCATCGGGGCGCAGGGGGGCGCCTTCGACCTGAGCGCCGGCTGTAGCGGCTTCATCTACGCCCTCTCCGTGGCCGCCAAGATGATCGAGGCCGGCCAAGTCCGCCGCGCCCTCGTCGTGGGCACCGAAGCCCTGAGCCACATCACCGACTGGAGCGACCGCACCACCTGTGTGCTCTTCGGCGACGGGGCCGGTGCCTTTTACTTGGAGGCCGACGAGGAGCCAGGAGGGCTGCTCGCCTTCGAGCTGGGCAGCGACGGCTCCGGCGGTCACCTGTTGACGGGCCCCATCGTGGGCAACAGCTACACGCCGGCCGTGGCCCCCGAGCTCTCCCGGCAATACTTGGTCATGCACGGCCGGGCCGTCTACCGTTTCGCCACCCGCGTCATGGGCCAGGCGGCTGAGAAAGCCCTCCGCCGGGCCGGCCTCAGCGTCGAGGACATCGACCTCTTCATTCCCCACCAGGCCAACCTGCGCATCATCGAATCGGCCGCCAAACACCTCAAGTTGCCCATGGAGAAAGTCTACGTCAACATCCACCGCTACGGCAACACCTCCGCGGCGAGCATCCCGGTGGCCTGCTGCGAGGCAGTGGAGGAGGGTCGCCTCAACCCCAACGACACCGTGGTCATGGTGGGCTTCGGCGCCGGCCTCACGTGGGCGGCTGCCGTGGCCCAGTGGCCCAAGGAGGTGGGCCGGCGCGCCCGTTCCAAGCCGCGTGCCGCCCGCTCCTGGCTCCGCAACCAGCGGGCCCGGCTGCTCAGCATGCGCCACCGCTTGGGTCACCAGGTGGACGAGCTGCTGGAAGCGGGGCTCAACCTCTCGCGGTCCAAGGAAGAAGCCCAAGAGCAGTGAAGGAGCAGGTTCCGCCCACGGCTGTGTTCGTCTCCCTCCCCGCCCACGAGCCGACTCACAACAAGGTGGAGCAGCCGAAAGGACAACAGTGAACCGAGCGGGTAAGAATGGACGCGCCGAGGTCGTCTCACTGCTAGACACGAGCTCCCTCACGACGGGAGCTGAGCAAGTGGCGGGTGAGTTGATCGTTCTGGCCGGGTGCGCGCGCCAGGCCGCCGACCCCGAGCCCCCTCCCCACACGTGCCCCACCGGCATCCCCGACACCGTGGCCACGTCCGTGACCTCTGGCCCCACGGCCACTGCCCTGGCCGAACTCCCACCGCCCGCCGTGCGCCGCCAATTTCGCACCGACTTCGCCAAGCACAGCGTGCCCTACAGCGAGATCATCTCCGGGGGCGTGCCCAAGGACGGCATCCCGGCCATCGACACGCCCGCTTTCACCAGCGTGGAAGAGGCCGACACGTGGCTCAAGCCCGTGGAACCGGTGATCTTCTTCAGCCTGGGTGACGACGCGCGGGCCTACCCCGTCCAGATCCTCATCTGGCACGAGATCGTCAACGACGAGGTGGACGGTGTGCCCGTGATGATCACCTTCTGCCCGCTCTGCAACACGGCCATCGCCTTCCTGCGCACGGTCAACGGCCAGGTGCTCGACTTCGGCACCACAGGCCTGCTGAGGTACAGCA